>NZ_JAATJK010000001.1:2400000-2766666 GCF_011927785.1 Micromonospora profundi
CGGCCCGTCCGACGGGCTCCGGCCCGCGCCGGTCACGACCGGGCGAGTCGACGAACGGTTCGACACGACCGACCTGGCCCGCTGGCGACGCACCGGCCAGTGGCGGGTCGCCGACGGCCGGCTTACCGGCAGCGGCGCACTGACCAGCCGTACCACCGTCGGCGGAGACGTGCGCGCGGAGGCCGACCTGCGGCTGACCGGCGCGACAAGCGCCGGGGTCACCCTCGACGACCGGGTAGCGGTCCGGGTGGTCGGCGGCCGTCTCGTCGCCAGCGACGGCCGCAGGAGCGCCAGCGCGCCGCTGCCCGCCGGCTTCGCACCGGCCGACCGGCACAATCTGGCCATCGAGGTACGCGGGCGGCAGCTCGTCGCCGAGCTGAGCCCGGCCCGGCTGGGTGACCAGCTCGCCGTGGTGTCGTTGCGGCTGGACCGCCCGGCGGCCGGCCCGGTCGGGTTGACGGCCACCGGCGGCCCGGCCGAGTTCGACAACGTCAGCGTGGCCCGGCTGTACCAGCCGGCGAAGCGGGCGGTGCCCGAACCCCGCGTGACCGGTGCGCCGCTGCGGGCGTACTCCGACGAGTTCGACGACGGGCTCGACGGCGACTGGCGGTGGGTACGCGAGGACCCCGCGGCCACCGTCTCCGGCGGGGCGCTGCGCTGGCCGGTGCAGGCCGCCGACCTGACCGGCACCGGCAACACGGCGGGTGTGCTGCTGCGCGACGCGCCCACCGGCGACTACGTCGTCGAGACGACTGTGACCCTGGACCTCGGCGAGGAGACCGTCCGCAACTACCAGCAGGCCGGCCTGGTCGCCTACGTGGACGACGACCGGTTCGCCCGGCTGGCCCAGGTGGCGATCTGGAACACCCGCCAGGTCGAGTACGGCTACGAGCTGCCGTACGCCGGGCAGCCGGTCTACGGCGGCAGCATCGTCGGCACCCCGGCCACCACCACCTGGCTGCGCTTGGCGCACCACGTCGACCGGGCAACCGGTGAACACGAGTTCCGGGCCGGCTCCAGCCGCGACGGGCGTACCTGGACGTGGGGTGCGGTGTGGACCTTCCCGGCCGACACCACCCCCCGGATCGGGCTCGTCGCGCACGGCGGCGCCGAGCCGGCGGTCACCGCCGAGTTCGACTACCTGCGCTTCTACCGCTGAGGTGAAGTGCCCCCTGGATGGTCCAGGGGGCACTTCGTTTCGGGTCAGGCTTTCCGAGGAGGGCCGACACAGCATTCCTGATCAAATTGCCTGTTTGCGGGCTGTCGTACGATGAGGGAGCCGCGACGCCATTGTGGCAAGTCGCGGCTCCAGCGCTCGCACCGCGGGCGGATTGAAGCAGCCGCATGATCTGGTCAAAGCTCAGAAGCGACCGCACCTCTCACCGACTTCGCGCCGTGGACGACCTGCAGTTTCCTGCAAGCGGGCGGCAGCGGCTACGCAATCAGTTTCCCCATCTCAGCGACGACGACATTCACTTGGTCGAATCCGCTACCCGACAGTGGTTCCGACTCGTCGTCCGCCATTCCAGTACGAAGGTCACAATGCCGTCGGTCGCTGTGGACGTCCTGTGGCAGGAAATGACGTTGCACGCGCAGGATTACGCCGCCTTCTGCGACGCCGCGTTCGGGAGCCTTCTGCACCACCGGCCGAGGTCTGCGGCGAGTGCTGGCGCGGTCGACGCCGATCGCATCCCTCTGCTGCTGGCCACTCTGAGCCACAGCCGCCGGGACGAGGATTGTGGCCCCACCGGTCTGCCGCTGCTCTTCCGGGTCGACCAGGAAGTCGGCGTCCCGCAGGGCAACCGCTACCTGGCCGACTGCGGCGGGCGCGGCGAATGCTTCCCGGGCGCCGGCCTTCTCTGCCTGCAACACCTCGGAGGGCCGGGCAAGCGGCCCAGGGCGCCCGGCATCCGTGGTGACCTGCCCTTCAACGACGGCCGTCACGGCTACGCCGGCGGCGCAGGCGGCGGGGGTGGCGGCGAGTTGTACGGCGACGGCGAGGGCAGCAACTGAGGCCTCGCCCCACCGGCGCAGAAGCCCCTGCCTCCACGGCCGTCCGGCCGGACGGCCGTGGAGGCATCAGCACTGCTGGCCGGTCAACGCGGTCACCGATCGGTCCGTGCCGTCGTAGCTGCGGGCCGCGACGAAGGAGCCCGTCGGGCGCTGTCCACCGGTGACGGCGCGGGCCAGCCGCAGGTCCGCGTCGCGGAACCGCAGGGCCAGACTCAGGTGCGGCACCCACGCCCCCGGCGCGTGCCACGGGCGGTGCCCGTCGGCGTCGGCGAGAACGTCCCAGACGGCGGCGTGCAGCGCTGTCAGCGCCGGAGTGGGGCGTACCAGCCAGACCAGCGGCGCGCTGCCGTCGAGGACCACGACCCGGTCGAGCATGACCGGCAGCGGAAGCGCGGCGTCCAGCAGATCGGCCAAGCGGGGCTCGACTCCGGGCGGGAACTCGTCCACAGCGGCGACCGTCAGGTGCGGCCGGTTTGTGGGGTGGGTGTTGCGGGCCAGGCTGGGCAGCCCGACCTGCGCCAACCGGTCCCACGCCGCCCGCACCGCACCGTCCAACCCGCCCGAACACACCAACTCCACCGTCCGCACCCCGAAAAGCTATCCCCCGGCCGTCGCCCCCGCCTTCTCCCGGGTCGATCATGAGGTTGGCGGTGGGATATGCCGCTCGAACCCCGCCAACCTCATGATCACCGGGAGGGGGTGCAGGCGGCCGGTGGGTGGGTTAGAGCCAGCCGTTGTCCCGGGCGGTGCGCACGGCTGCGGCCCGGTCTGCCGCGCCGATTTTCTGCACTGCGGCGGAGAGGTGGTTGCGCACCGTGCCGGTGGACAGGTGCACCCGGCGGGCGATCACCGCGACCGGGGCGCCGAACTCCGCCAACCGCAGCGTCTCCAGCTCGCGGGGTGTCAACGGGCAGGTGGGAAGGGTGAGCGCGTCGGCGGCGAGCGACGGGTCGACGTACCGGCCGCCGGCGTGCACCCGGCGGATCACGTCGGCGAGCGCGCTGCCGGGGGCGCCCTTGGGCAGGAACCCCCGGGCGCCGGCGGTCAACGCCTGGCGCAGGTGACCCGGACGGCCGTGCCCGGTGAGGACGACCACAGCGCAGGCGGGACGGACGCGGGTCAGCTCGGCGGCGACAGCGATGCCGTCCAGGCCGGGCATCTCCAGATCCACCACTGCCACGTCGGGGCGGTGTGCGAGTGCCGCGGTGACCGCCGCCGGGCCGTCGGCGGCGTGTCCCACCACCTCGATGTCCGGCTCCAGAGCGAGCAGCGCGCCGACGGCGACCCGGATCAGGTCCTCGTCGTCAGCGAGCAGGACGCGGATCACGAGGTCACCGGCACGGCGGCCTCGATGGTGAAGACCGCGTCGTCCCGGCGTACCCGCAGTTCGCCGCCGGCGGCGGTGAGCCGGTCACCCAGCCCGCGCAGCCCGTGGCTGTAACCGTCGGGCCCTCGGTCGTCGACACCGTCGTTTGCCACAGTCATCCTGACCACGTCGTCCTCCCGTTGGAACTGGATCCGGCACCAGTCGGCGCGGCTGTGCCGCAGCACGTTCGTCCCCGCCTCCCGCAGCACGGCCGCCAGTTCGGTGGCAGCGCCCTGCGGCAGGTCCGCCGGTGGTGGGACGACAGTGCAGCGCACACCGCAGGAGCGCAGGACGCCCACCACGGCCTCCAACTGCTCGCCGAGGTCGACGGCCCGGTAGCCGTGCACTGTCTCCCGCACCTCGGCCAGGGCGGACGCGGCGAGCCGCTGCACCTCGGTGGCCTCCCGGCCGGCCCGCTCCGGGTCCACAGCGGCCAGCCGCGCGGCGAGTTCGGCCTTCAACGCGATCACCGTGAGGCTGTGCCCGAGGACGTCGTGCACGTCGCGGGCGAAGCGGAGCCGCTCCTCGGCGGCGGCAAGTCCGGCCTGGGCGGCCTGCCCCTGCCGGGCGTCCACGAGCAGATCCCAGAACCAGACCTGGAATCCGTTGACGGCGGCGACGCCGACACCGACTCCGCCGGTCACGGCGAGGTGACGCGCGACGGAACCTCCCGTCCACACGGCGACAGCCACCGTCACCAGCAGGACGCCGGCCGCCATCACCAGTGCCGCCCGCAGTCGGAGCAGCAGCGGTGCCATGCCGATCAGTGCCGCCCCCAACCAGGCCCAGGTCGGCCAGACCCCTGCCGCCACCGGCCCCACAAGCGGGACGGTCAGGACCGCCGCCCCGACCAGGCTCAGCTGGGCGCGGCGACGCCACAGTGGGTCGAGCCAGGGCGTCACGGCCGCGTACAGCACGGCGGTCTGAGCGATCATGAAGGCGAGGATGCCGGCCGCGCCGAGCGCCACCCGGCGTGGGTCGGGCTCGCGGGTCAGGCCGACCGCGGGCAGCAGGACACTCGCCCAGACACCGGTGGCCAGTGACAGCAGGGTCGCCTGCCGGGCCCGGTGCAGCCGGCGGTCCGCCCGGGGGATCACCGCCTCCATCGCCACGCACCGATCCTAGGACCGGCCCGCGCCCGGTCCACCCCTGCGAGATGTCACGGTCGACCCGTGCGGTCCGCACAATCTTCCGGTGACGAATGCGCCTGCCCACAGCGCGGCGGCGCCGGCAGTGTGAACGTCATGGGACAGACAGAGACACACGCCGACACTCTCGTCGCACCGCCGACCGCACCGCAGCCGCCTACGAAACCGCCGAACCGCACGCCGGCGAACCACACGCCGCTGGACAACCCGCCGTCGGGCAACGCGCCTCCCGACGACGCACCGCTGGACGGCGACCCACCGGGCGGCGGCACCCGGCGCCTACTGTGGCACCTCGGTGAGATGGCGATCGCCATGATCGCCGGGATGCTGCTGCTCGGCCCGGCGTGGGACACGGCCGGCACGCTGCTCGGCATCACGGGGACGCTGGCCCGTCCGGAGGTGGGCGCGCTGGCGATGGCCACCAACATGACAATCGGTATGAGCGTCTGGATGCGGTACCGGGCGCACGGATGGGACGCGGTCGGCGAGATGGCCGCCGCGATGTACGTCCCGTTCCTCCTGCTGTTCGCGCCGATGTGGGCCGGTCTGCTGGACGCCGACGCGATGCTGCTCGGCGGTCACCTGCTGATGGTGCCGGCGATGGTGCTGGTGGCGCTGCGACACCGGCACGCGACACCTGTGGCGGTACGCCGGCACCCGGCCGTCGTGGCGCTCGCCCGCCGCTGGCCGACCGGGTTGGCCCTGCTGATGACCGTGGACATGTGGGTCGACCCGGCTCTGCTCAGCCCGTGGACGATGCTGGTGCTGCCCGGGGCGTACCTGCTGATCGGTGTGGCACGGCGGACCCTGCGCGGGCCCGGGGTGCTCGCCACGCAGCTCCTCGGCCTGGCCGGTTGGGTCGGCCTGGCGCTGGTCGCGGTGGCGGCCGGTGGGCGGACCGCCGGTTGGCTTGTGGCCTTCGGTTGGTTGGCGCACGCCGGCTGGGATCTTGCGCATCACCGCACCGGACGGGTGGTGCCACGCGCCTTCTCGGAGTGGTGCGGGGTGCTGGACGCGGCCATCGCCGCCACGATGATCTTCGCGCTCCTGAGCATCGGCGGCTGATCCGGCCGCCCGCCGACACGGGGCGGCGGGCGGCCCTGGCGTCCGTCCTCGGCGGTGTCGCATGCCAACGGGCGCTGATGTTGTGCCGGGCGGCGCAGCGGGCGCGGCGGCTTGATGAAAAGCTTGACGCATGAGTTCCGCACCTGCACAGCACGACGCCCCGACCGACAACGCTCCCGACGGCACCGACGAGGCGAACGCCTTCACGGAGCTGGGGCTGCGCTCCGAGCTGCTGGGCGCGTTGGCCGCCCTCGGCTACGAGGAGCCAACTCCCATCCAGCGGGAGGCCATCCCGCCCCTGCTGGAAGGTCGGGACCTGCTGGGGCAGGCAGCGACCGGCACCGGCAAGACGGCCGCGTTCGCGCTGCCGCTGCTGAACCTCATGACGGCGCACCGTCAGGGCGGCGACCCGGTGGCGCTGGTGCTGGTGCCGACGCGGGAGCTGGCGGTGCAGGTGTCCGAGGCGTTCCACCGCTACGGCAAGGACCTGGGCGCGCGGGTGCTGCCGATCTACGGTGGGCAGCCGATCGGGCGGCAGTTGCGGGCGCTGGACAGCGGGGTGGACGTGGTGGTGGCCACCCCCGGGCGGGCACTGGACCACATCGCCCGGGGCACCCTGCGCCTCGGCGGCCTGGCCACCGTGGTGCTCGACGAGGCCGACGAGATGCTCGACATGGGCTTCGCCGAGGACATCGAGGCGATCCTGGAGCACGCTCCGGCGCAGCGCCAGACCGTGCTCTTCTCGGCCACCATGCCGTCGCGCATCGACGGGATGGCCCGCCAGCACCTGCGCGAGCCGGTCCGCATCGAGATCGGCCGGGAGCAGCAGGTCGCAGGTGAGGCGCCCCGGGTACGGCAGAGCGCGTACATCGTGACGCGGGCGCACAAGCCGGCTGCGCTGGGTCGGGTGCTGGACGTGGAGTCGCCGACGGCCGCTATCGTGTTCTGCCGCAGCCGGGAGGAGGTCGACCGGCTGACCGAGACGATGAACGGCCGGGGCTACCGCTCCGAGGCGCTGCACGGCGGGATGAGCCAGGAGCAGCGGGACCGGGTGATGGGACGCCTGCGCGCCGGCACCGCCGACCTGCTGGTGGCCACCGACGTGGCGGCCCGAGGGCTGGACGTCGAGCAGCTCACCCACGTGGTCAACTACGACGTACCGTCGGCGCCGGAGTCGTACGTGCACCGGATCGGGCGGGTGGGTCGGGCCGGGCGTGAGGGCGTGGCGATCACCCTCGCCGAGCCGCGCGAGCACCGGATGCTGAAGACGATCGAGCGGGTGACCGGCCAGCGGATCACCATCGACAAGATCCCCACGGTTGCGGACATGCGTACCCGCCGGTTGGAGCTGACCCAGGCGGCGCTGCGGGAGAGCCTGCTGGAGGACGACCTCGACCCGTACCGGGTGATCGTGGAGACGCTTACCGACGAGTTCGACCTGATGGAGGTCGCCCTCGCCGCCGTGAAGCTCGCGCACGAGGTGACCTCGCCGGGCTCCGACGACGAGGAGGAGATCCCGCAGGCGCCGGTGCGCGGCCCCCGCGAGGGTCGGCCGGAGACCGGTGGCCGGGGCGGCGATCGTCGTGGCGGGGGCCGACCGCGCCCGGGCGGCGGCAACACCGTCCAGGTCTTCGTGGGCCTGGGCCGGCGTGCCGGCGTACGCCCGCAGGATCTGGTGGGCGCGATCACCGGCGAGACCGGTATCCGCGGCCGGGACATCGGCTCGATCGAGATCGCCGACCGGTTCTCGCTGGTGGAGGTGCCGCAGGGGGTCGCCGACGAGGTGATCTCCGGACTGCGCCAGAGCACGATCAAGGGCCGCAAGGCCACTGTGCGTCGCGACCGTGGAGGCGACGAGCGCTGAGCACGCCGCCGGCACGGATCAGAAGGAGTACGGGCCGAAGCGACCCCAGGCCACAACGGCGGCGAGGACGAGCAGCACCACGCAGGTGATGGCGCCCTGGATCTCCGTGCGGCGCCTGTCGTCGGTGTCCTGCTTCTTCATGTCGCGCAGGTGCACCAGTATGGCGCCGATCATGACGATGACCAGCCCGACGGCGGCCAGCGGGGTGAGGACGGTGGCGATGCCGGTGAGGGCGGGCAGTACGAGCCCGAGGGCGGCCAGCACCTCGACGGCACCGAGTGCCTTGACCTGGCTGGGCGGGACGGGGTCGACCCAGCCCATCCGGTCGCGCAGCTTCTCCTTCGGCTGGGTCAGCTTGGCCAGGCCGGCACCGGCGAAGACGGCGGCGAGCAGGATCTGGATGACCCAGAGCACGGTGTTCACGGGGGTTCCTCCGGGGGGCGCCGCCTCGCGGCGGTGAGGGTTGTTGAGAGTTCAACCGAGACAGTAGTACGTCAACGGCCCCCACCGTCTACACGAGACGGTGGGGGCCGTTGCGGTGGAGCGTCAGGCCGCGGCGAGCGCCGGACCGTCCAGCGCCTCGACGTCGGCCGGGCGCAGCGCCAGGGCGAGCACGTCGGCCACGTCGGCCAGGGTGTGCACGGTCAGCGCCTCGCGCACCTCGGCCGGCAGGTCGTCAAGGTCCGGCTCGTTGCGGGCCGGGATGATGACCTCGGTGAGGCCAGCCCGGTGCGCGGCGAGCAGCTTCTGCTTCACCCCGCCGATCGGCAGCACCCGTCCGGAGAGCGTCACCTCGCCGGTCATCCCGAACTCGGGGCGGACCGGGCGGCCGGTGACGAGCGACGCCAGGGCCGTCACCATCGTGATGCCGGCGCTCGGGCCGTCCTTTGGCACCGCGCCCGCCGGGAAGTGGACGTGGATCCGGCGTCCGGCCAGCACGTTCGGGTCGATGCCGAACCGCCGCCCGTTGGAGCGCAGGTACGACAGGGCGATGTGCGCCGACTCCTTCATCACGTCACCGAGCTGGCCGGTCAGGGTCAGCCCCGGCTCGCCCTCCATGCTTGTGGCCTCGATGAAGAGCACGTCCCCACCCGCGCCGGTGACGGCGAGCCCGGTCGCCACGCCCGGGACGGCGGTGCGCTCGGCCGACTCCGGGGTGAACTTCGGCCGTCCCAGGTAGGTGGCGAGGTTGCCGGTGTCGACGCGTACCGGCGACGGGTCGGTCGCCAGTGTCACCGCCACCTTGCGCAGGATCTTGGCCAGGCCCCGTTCGAGTTGCCGGACGCCGGCCTCCCGGGTGTACTCCCCCGCGACCAGCGCCAGCGCCTCGTCGGCGATCTCCACCTCCTCGGCCGTCAGCCCGGCCCGCTCCCGCTGCCGGGGCAGCAGGTGATCCCGGGCGATGGCGACCTTCTCGTCCTCGGTGTAGCCGTCGAGCATGACCAGCTCCATCCGGTCCAGCAGCGGGCCGGGGATGGACTCCACCACGTTGGCGGTGGCCAGGAAGAGCACGTCGGACAGGTCGAGGTCGACCTCCAGGTAGTGGTCCCGGAAGGTGTGGTTCTGCGCCGGGTCGAGGACCTCCAGCAGGGCGGCGGCCGGGTCACCGGCATAGCCGGCGGCCAGCTTGTCCACCTCGTCGAGGAGCACGACCGGGTTCATCGAACCGGCCTCCCGCAGCGCGCGGACGATCCGACCGGGCAGCGCACCGACGTACGTGCGGCGGTGACCGCGGATCTCGGCCTCGTCGCGCACGCCGCCGAGCGAGACCCGGACGAGGTTGCGCCCGAGCGCCCGGGCCACGGACTCGCCGAGGCTGGTCTTGCCGACACCGGGAGGGCCGGCGAGAGCCAGCACCGCGCCGGAGCCGCGCCCGCCGACCACGCCGAGGTTGCGCTCGGCCCGCCGGTTGCGCACCGCGAGGTACTCCAGGATGCGGTCCTTCACGTCGGCCAGGCCTGCGTGGTCGGCGTCGAGCACCTCCCGGGCCGCGGCCAGGTCGGTGTTGTCCTGGGTACGCGTGCCCCACGGCATTTCGAGAACGGTGTCCAGCCAGGTACGGATCCAGCCGGCCTCCGGGGAGGCGTCGCTGGACCGCTCCAGCTTGCCCACCTCGCGCAGAGCGGCCTCGCGGACCTTCTCCGGCAGGTCTGCGCTCTCGACGCGGGACCTGTAGTCGGCCGAACCGTCGGGCTCGTCCTCGCCCAGTTCCTTGCGGATCGCGGCGAGTTGCTGGCGCAGCAGGAACTCCCGCTGCGACTTCTCCAGCCCCTCTCGGACGTCACTGTTGATCTGCTCGGTGACCTCCTGCTCGGCCAGGTAGTCCTTCACCCAGCCGACAAGCAGTTCCAGCCGGGCGGTGACGTCCGGCGCGGCGAGCAGTTCGTTCTTCTGGTCCAGTGTCAGCCAGGGCGCGTACCCGGCCGAGTCGGCCAGCTCGGAGAGGTCGGTCATCCGCTCCACAGCGTCGATGACCTGCCAGGCACCCCGCTGCTGGAGCACCGAGGTCACCAGGGCGCGGTACTCGCGGGCGAGTTCCCGGGCCCGGCCGGCGGGTGCCGGCTCGTCGAGTTCGGTCGCCTCGACCCAGAGCGCCGCGCCGGGACCGGGCACACCGGAGCCGATGCGGGCCCGGGACAGGCCACGGATGACGGCGGCGGGCTCACCCTCGGGCAGCCTGCCGACCTTCTCGATGGTGGCGACCACGCCAACCGGACCGTACTCGCCGTCGATGCGCGGCACGGCCAGCAGCTTGCGGTCGCCGGTCGCCCGCGCCGCGTCGATGGCGGCCTGGGTGGTCGGGTCGAGGGTCACCGGGATGACCATGCCGGGAAGGAGAACGGCGTCGGTCAGGGGAAGTACCGGAAGAGTTGCCATCGAACACCTGCTATCGCGTTGACTTGAGCGTGTACCACTCAAGTAACAAAACGTTCCCCTTGTTCCGTCATGTGACCCAGACCACTGCCGGCGCCACTCCGGACGCGGGCTGACACCCGCCGTCGGGCCGCACGGGAACCCCGGGCGACCCGACGAGAAGGCATCAGGTGAGCTTGCTCTTGACCGTGTTCACCATCCCGCCGACCATGCCCGGGTTGGTGCCGTACAGCCGCGGGTCACCCGGGGCCAGCGCCGGCTCCGGGGCGTTCGCGACGGGGTTGTCGTCGTACCGGAACTCGCCCTTGCCGTCCGGCGTGGGCCCGGATCCCGGCGACGACCGACGGCCGCGCCGAGGTGATCGCGTCGACAGGTGACGCCGCCGGTGCCGCCGCACTGGTCAGCTGCTGCCGCCCCGACCTGGCGCTCGTCGACCTGCACATGCCGCCGCCCGGCGGCATCCGGGCGATCGCCGCGATCCGCCGGACCACCCCCCGGGTACGGGTGATCGCGATGTCCGGTTCCACCGACCCCGCGCCCGCGCTGGAGGCGCTGCGGGCCGGCGCCGAGGGGTTCCTGCCGAAGACCAGCGAGCCGGAGGAGCTACTGCCCCCACTGCTGGCCATCCTCGACGGATGGGCGGTGCTGCCGGCCGACCTGTTGCGCGCACTGCTGCGACCCACCCGGCCCGCGCCCGTCGACCTGGACAGTGAGGAATGCCGACTGCTGCGGGCGATCGCCGCTGGACGCAACACCCTCGACGTCGCCGAGGAACTGCACGTGTCGGAGCGGACGGTGAAACGGATGACCGCCGCGCTGCTGCGTAAGCTGCGGGTGTCGAACCGGGCGGAGGCCGCTGCCGTCGCCGGTCAGACCGGTCTCCTCACCGAATGACATTGCGCCAGCGCCGCTGATTCAGCAGCTGTTCCCGGTTTTGCGCGTCCCCCAATCGCGACGCGCCGAAATGAATGGGACGCATATTGTTGCGGTTTCCCCGGATGATAGGTCAGACTTTGGGCACATCCCGCCACACACAGGGAGTAATTGGCAATGGCGAGAAAAGTAATCACGGTGCTGACGGACGACCTCGACGGCGGGAAGGCCGACCGGACCGTCGAGTTCAGCCTCGACGGCGCGGCCTACACGATCGACGTCTCGGACGAGAATGCCGGCGTCCTGCGCAAGGCTCTGGATCCGTACATCAATGCCGGCCGGCGCATCGGTCGGGGGCCGGTGGAGAGCACGCGGACCGTTCGGCGCCCTGGACGACCCAGCGGCGCGGGAATGGACCGGGAGCAGAACCGCGCCATCCGGGAATGGGCCGTCAAGAACGGCTACAAGATTTCCGAGCGGGGTCGGATCCCGGTCGAGGTCGTCGAGGCGTACAAGAACCGCTGATCGGGCGACACAACGACGGGGTCCCGCCGGCAACGGCGTGACCCCGTCAGTTTGTGTGCGGCCGGCCACTCGGGGCTACCCACCCCGGGTGGCCGGCCGCCGCCGGTCGAACTCCGAATCAGTTGACCTCGATGCGCACCGCGTCGAACGCCGGGGTCTGGTTGGCCCGCTCCATCATCGGCAGACGGTGCGACCCGTCGCCAGCCCAGACGGAGCACTGCGCCGTACCCGACTCCGGCAGGCCCGGGACCTGGATGGTCACCTCGTCCGGCTGGGCACCGCCGCGACCGTCCTCGGTGGCGACGAAGAACGCCGGCACCTCCTGCGGCTCCGGCGGCGCGGTCAGGCTGTCCAGCATCCGGCAGGCGGTGTGGAAGTGCCCCCGCACCAGGCCCTGGGCGTTGAGCAGCGAACTCTCCACGTAGTACCCGCCCTGACCGGCCGCGAGGAAGCGGTCCCGGACCAGGTTGCGGGTGCTGATCCGCAGGGTGAAGGTCTGGTTGCGGTCGACCTGCTGCGGGAACTGGGTGATCAGCAGCGACGGGTTGTTGGCGGCGGCGCCGACCTCACCGAACGCCGTGCTCACGCAGCGGTTGCCGTTCTGGAAGCCGTCGTGCGCCTGCAACTGGCTCTCGTCGCAGTTGTTGGCCAGCACACCGAGGCCGGCACCCGGGGCGTTGCCGCCACCGTTGTTGCCACCGCCGTTGTTCCCACCGCCGTTGTTGCCGCCACCGGTGTTCCCACCGCCGGTGTTCCCGCCGCCATTGTTGCCACCGCCGGTGTTCCCGCCGCCGCTGTTACCGCCACCGTTGTTGCCGCCCGTGTTGCCGGTCGGCTGCACCTGGCACCCGGCGAGCTGCGCCAGACCCTGCGGACGCGGTCCCACCCGGTCGATGGCGAGCGTGATCCGGTCCAACACCGCCTTCCGCTTGGCGGCCAACGGCTGCAGGATCGCGTTGCGGATGAACGCCTCGCCCTTGTTGCCCTCGGCGGCCAGCCGGCGGTCGGCATCCGCGATCTGGGTCTGCAACTGCGCCAGATTGCGGTCGACCTCTGCACGCGCCCGGTCCGGCACCTGCGGCAGCCGCGCCGCCACATCCGGGCAGGCGATTGCCGAACCGGTGCCGACAGTGCCGTCCTTACCGTCCTCGCATTCCGCGACCGACTGCTGCCCGTCACCCCAGTGATTGCGTACCCACCGGCCGTTCTGCCAGGTTCGGCTTGTCGAGTTGCCGCTCGGCGCGGTCGATCCGGGGCTCGGCTCCACGCATTGTCCGGCGGCCGGCCGGGGCTTGTTCGTCCGCCGGTCCTGGGCCGACGAAATCTGGGTGACGGCGACTACTCCGCCGAAGACCACGAGCGTGCCGACAACGGCCAGCAGACGCTTGCTCCGCGCGATGCCGGATGGCCGGCGTGCCCGAGTGGACCTGCGCATCGAATTGCTCTCCTTCTCGATCCGGTAGTGGATTCCTGCCCTCGGCGGACCGACGGATGTGAGATGGCACGCCACGGCGGCGACCACCGCGACCTACCCGGTAACGTGTCGATGGCCGACGATGCCCTTTCCGCACCGTCTCCCGCGCCCGGTCGACGCGGATGGGGAGATCCTCTTCATTCGCGCAGGAGTACGGGACCGCGTCCGGGAAGGTTCAAACCGGCGCGGAGAAAATTGCCCCGACCCGACGCTGATCGAAGGCGCAGCAGGTCAGAGGGGAAACGGCCGATCAGTCGACGCAGAGATGGTCGAACGCGAAACCGCCGACCAACTCGTGGCGACGCCGGCTCAACGCGACGATCTCCGCGGTGAGATCGGCCCGCGCCCGCAGTGCCGGGTCGTCGGGCTCCAGCCCTCGCAGCCGCACACCGACGGCGACCGCCGCGAGATCCTCGGCCAACCGGGCCGCGTCGACGCCACAGGAGAACCGCTGCTCGGTCACCGAGACGCACTCCACCAGACACACGTCCGGGCGGACCTGCAACCAGCTCCACCCCTCCGCCCGGCCGTCCGCCCAGCGCACGTGCAGCGCACGCACGATCGGGTCGGCCACCCGTCCCGCCACGTACGCGTCGACCGCCGCCGCGCGACTCAAAGCGCCGAGGTCGTTGACCGGGCCGGTACGCCCGTCCGGGAGCCGCCCGAGGATGTCCCGGAAACCCACCGGGGCCGGGTCGTCCTCGGTACCGCCCATCCCGGCGCCTGAGGCATAGTCGCGCGCGTCGATGACGTACTCGACCAGACGCCGGCCCTGGTCGGCGGCCCGCAGCGTCGGCGAACCGACCCGCAGCACGGGCAGCCCGGCGGCCGCGCTGACGGCGTCCTTCAGTCGCTCGGCGCGCTGCTCGGCCGAGCCTGGAAGCGCGGGCGGGCCGATCTCCACAGCGACGACGGGCCGGCCGGAGTCGGCGGCGCAGACCACGAGGTCGAAGGACGCCCGGCTGGCCGAACTCCACTGGCTGCCGGTGACGCCCGGCGGACGCCCCTGGACCAGCTCGCTGAGCCGGCGGTCGGCGTACACCCGGTGACCGGCGCGGGTGAACAGCGCGTCGCGCCCACCGTCGGCGGGCAGGGGCCGCAGCCAGCCGCGCTCGTCGCTGCTCGTCATCTGCCATCCCCCGGTCGCTCGGACCGGCCGAGTCTAGGTGGTCGATCATGGCGGGCCGCGACGCGCTGTGACGTGGATCACATCCGGCTGACGTTCCAGAGGTGGCCTCCGGGTGTATCCAGCGGCATCGCCGGTACCGCCGGTCGGGAGGTGACATGTCGCGTCAGCAGTTCGGCTTCCTCGCCGGCTTCCTCGGAGTGGCGGTCTGGGCGCTCGCCGGCGTCGAGGTGACCGCCGTCGCCGTGCTGGCCGGCCTGCTCGGCTGGCTCGTGGTCCGGGTGCTCGACGGCGACCTCGCGGTCACCGGACTGGGCGACCGCGCCGACTCCCGGCGTCACCGATGACCGCCCACCCGCCGACCGTGCCGGGCGTCGCCCTGCCCGAGCCGATCATCGACGCGGCGACAGTCGCGCGGATCGCGACGGAGACCGCCCGACAGGTGGACGGAGTCTGCGCGGTCAACCCGGCCTCCGTACGCCTGCACGACCAGTCCGTGGGCCTCGACCTGCACCTCATCACCTGGTACGGGCACAACGTGGCCGCCGTCGCCGAGACGGTACGGGCAGCGGTGGCCGACCGGATCACCACGAGCACCGGCCTGACCGTGGTGACAGTGACCGTCACCGTTGACGACCTGCTCGTCCCCGGCGTGGACGGCGGCTGAGATGCGTACCGTCAACCGGGTCGCCTCGCTGCTGCTGGCCGTCGCGCTGGCCCTCGGCGGCGCCCTGCTGGCCGTGCAGGCGCTGCTGGTCAGCCTGCACCGCCCGGCGTCGGTGCTGGATCGGACCGGCTGGTACGACACGCTGACCACCACCCGGTGGCGGGACCCGACGGTCCGGGTGGTCGCCGCCACGGCAGTGTTCCTGGGCCTTGCCATCCTCGTCGCCCAACTACGCCGGTGGACGCCGGTACGGCTGCGGCTGGACGACGCCGACGGCTGGCACCTGCACCGCCGCAGCGTGGAGCGGCGACTCGCCGACGTGGCGGGCGCCGTTCCGGGCGTACGCCGCGCCCGAGTCCAGGTCCGGCGGCGCGACGGCCGGTGGCGTCACCGGGTACGCGCCACCGGCGACCCCGCGGCCCGCCCGGAGGTCGAGTACGCCGTGCGCCAGGAACTGCGCCGGCTGGCCGCGCCAGCGACCGGCCGGATCGAGGTCCGGTTGCCACCTCGTGGACGGCCCGCATGACGAACGCCGCGCACCGGCTGCTCTGGACCGTCGTCGCGCTGCTGCTGGTGGCTGGCGGTACGGCGACGCTGGCCCTCACGTACGGAACTCCGGACGCGATGGTGCTCAGCCCCGCGCTGCTGGACGGGTGGCGGCAGGCCGCCCCGTGGAGCACCCTGGCCGCGGCGGTCGCGGGCCTGCTGCTCGCCCTGGCCGGGCAACGACTGCTCGCCCGGGAGTTGCGGAAGCCCGGCACCGCACTGCGCGGAACGCTCAGCCACCCCGGTCGACGCCCGGGCCGGACCCGACTGCCCGCCGACGTGCTCGCCCACGCACTGGAACGCGACCTCACCGGCGGTCCCGGCGTACGCCGGGCACGGGTCGTGCTGACTGGCGCGCCGCCGCACCCCGACGTGTGGATAAGCGTGGACCTCGCCGCCGACATCTGCGGCGGCGCCCGCGAACACGTCGACGCAGCAGTCCGCCGCTTCGCCGTGACCGCCGGCTGCCAACCGGCGCACCTCGACGTGACAGCCCGCATCCAACCCGGTAGCCCCTGATCCGCGCACGCCTTTTCAGCGGGCGGTTCGGTCGCGGTGGACGATGCTCGCCCCGACGGCGACAGTCAGGGTCACCACCACGACGGCGAGCGTCAACCAGATCGGCAGCTCGCCCACCGGTGTCCCGGCGAGGATCAGCTTCACTCCCGCGAACGCGAGCAGCAGCGCCAGGCCGTAGCGCAGGTAGCCGAAGTGCCGCAGCAGACCGGCGAGGCAGAAGTAGAGGCTGCGAAGTCCCAGCACGGCGAACGCGGTCGCCGTCCAGACCAGGAAGATGTTCGTGGTGATGGCCAGGACTGCCGCCACCGAGTCGATCGCGAAGACCACGTCGGTGGCCTCGATCGCCACGAGCGCCACCAGCAGCAACGTCGCCACCCGGCGGCCCTCGACCCGGGCGGTGAAGCGGTCACCGTGATAACGGGCCTCGGTGGGCACCACCCGGCGGAACACCCGGACCACCACGTTGCGGTCCGGGTCGACGTCGGGCTTCCCGCGTACGGCGAGCCGCCAGCCGGTCCAGACCAGGAATGCTCCCAGCACGTAACCGGCCCAGGCCAGCCGCTCCAGCAGTTGCGCGCCCGCCACAACGAACAGCAGGCGGAAGGCGAGCGCCCCGACAACCCCCCAGAACAGCACCTTGTGCTGGTAGCCCGCCGGCACCCGGAAGTAGCCGAAGAGCAGGGCGAAGACGAATACGTTGTCCACCGAGAGCGCTTTCTCCAGCAGATAGCCGGAGAAGTAGGCGATGGCCGCGTCGCCGCCGAGGCCCCACCAGACGCCCACCCCGAACAGCAGTCCCGCAGCGATCCAGGCGGCGCTCCACAGCAGCGCCTCACGTAGCTCGATGACGTGGCTGTCCCGATGCGACACCAGGTCGACCGCGAGCAGCGCGGTGATCACCGCACCGACCACCACCCACGCCCACAGCGGTACCGCGACCACGTCATCCACCCGTGCCCACCGCCTCGCCGAACCGCCCGCTACCTCGCTCGTACGCCGCTGACAGGGGATCCGGCCCGCCGGCCGGCCGTTTCGAGCCTAGGCGAACGGCCGGCCTGTCGTCGGTGCTCCGGCCGAAGTTCACGACCCAGCACCGGTGGACGCTCAGGCGACAGGCATCATCTGAGCGGGATCGGTGACCGTGTCGTCAGCCTCGTAGGCGATGGCGTTTACCACCCTTACGACACCACTGACCTGGCCCGCGAGCCGTCCCGCGAGGTCGACTGCTGAACGGCGGTCCAGTCGACCGGCAAGTGTCACCTCGCCGTGGCGTACGGTGACCGTCACCAGGCCGTCCCGCACTGCCAGCACCCGGCGCAGCACCTCCTGGACCACGTCCTCGCGGATCTCGGCGTCCGAACGCAGGTGCACCCGCAGCAGATCGGCGCGACTGACGATGCCGACCAGCCGGCCCAGGTCGTCCAGGACCGGCAGCCGCTTGACCTGCTCGCGGTCCATCAGCCGTGCGGCGGCCGACAACGGCGCCTCCGGGTGGGTGCTCACCGCCGGCGCGGTCATCAGGCCGCCCGCCAGCAGCGCCTCGCTCTTGCCGCGCGCGCCGCGCCGACGGCGGCTCTCGAAGACCCGCCGCTGCGCCGGCTCACCGGCACGCTCGACCCGGTGCAACAGGTCCGCCTCGGACACCACGCCCAACACCCGGAGCGACCCGTCGACCACCGGCACCGCGCTGACCCCGCGGCGCAACACCACATCGACGATCTCCCGGTACGGAGTCGTGGCCTCCACTGTCACGACCTCCCGGGTCATCACATCGCCCACCTGCCAGGTCCTCATCACGGCCTCCCTCGTACGCCTGCACCCCGCACGTTATTGACAGACAGTGACGGCGGTCAGTGCCGACGGACCGGGTCGGAAGGGGTCGAAGGTCCCGGGCCATCGCGGTCCGGTCGGCCCTGCCAGCGCCGACGCCGCAAGTGTCCAATTGAGATGCCACCGGGAAGCGCGGTGCGAAGCAGAGAAGGGACGTGGACATCATGACCGCGACGATCGAGCGGAACACCGCGAAGACCACCGCTCCGGCGGCCGACACCACCCGGGAGAGGGCCACCCGCTACATCCTGGCCGGCACCCGGATGGCACTCGGCTGGATCTTCCTCTGGGCGTTCATCGACAAACTGTTCGGCCTCGGGCTCGCCACCGAGACGAAGAACGCCTGGATCAACGGGGGCAGCCCCACAAAGGGTTTCCTCACCTTCGGCGTGACCGGGCCGTTCAAGGACCTCTACACCGGGATCGCCGGCGCCGCCTGGGCGGACTGGCTGTTCATGATCGGCTTGGCGGGCATCGGCATCGCTCTCCTGCTCGGCATCGGGATGCGGATCGCCGCCGTCGCCGGTGGACTGCTGCTGGTTCTCATGTGGACCGCCGTCCTGCCTCCGGAGAACAACCCCTTCATGGACGACCACCTGATCTACGCCGCGGTGCTCGCAGTCCTGGCGCTGGTCAACGCCGGTGACACCTGGGGCCTCGGCCGGGTGTGGGCGAAGCTGCCGATCGTCCGACAGCTGCCCTGGCTGCGATGACCGAACACGGCACCATCCCCACAGCGGGCGTCACCATCGGTGACGCCCGCAAGCGTGTGCCCGGACTTCATCCCCTCCGGGCGTGTTTCGAGGGCTTCGCCGCGCCGGCTGGGCAGGTGACGGGTCCGCCGGACATTCGCCGCAGACGATCCGGCAGGATCGACGGTGACCGGACACATCACCCAAACGGCAGGAGTTCCCGCATGAACCAGGCAGCAGACGCCCGTTCGGGCAAGCCCGAGGTGGGGCCGATCGAGGGTGCCCCGCCGGCCGACCTCGTGATCGAGGACATCACCGTGGGCGAGGGCCCGCAGGCCCAGCCGGGTCAGCTGGCCAGCGTGCACTACGTCGGAGTGGCCCACTCCACCGGCGGCGAGTTCGACTCGTCCTGGAACCGGGGCGAGGCGTTCGAGTTCCCGCTCGGCGGCGGTCAGGTCATCGCCGGCTGGGACCAGGGCGTGGTCGGCATGCGCGTCGGCGGTCGCCGCCGGCTCACCATCCCGCCGCACCTGGGGTACGGCGACCGCGGCGCGGCCGGCGTCATCAAGCCGGGCGAGACGCTGGTCTTCGTCGTCGACCTGCTCGGCGTGCGCTGACCGATCGTCGGTGGGGTCGCCGGCTCGAACCGGCGGCCCCGCGCCCGACGTCACCACGGGCGCGAACAGTCAGCCCAGGGCCGACAGAGACCCGGTGATCATGAGTGACGCGGCCCGACGGTCAGGCCGCGCACGGCAGACAGCGCGCGGTCACGGCCTGCGGGCGGTGTGCGGCGGCGACGGGGACCGACCGACGCGGGGCACCGACCACGCCGGCGGAAACCGGGCGACGCGCGGCCTCGACAACCCGGGTCGGCTCCAGAATCGTCATCACCCGGTGCAGGCCGGTGGCGCGCAGCACCCGGGCCACCATCGGCGTCGGGTCGACAAGGACGAGCTCGCCGCCCCGGGCCCGGATCCGCAGATGTGCGGCGAGCAACGTGCGCACCCCGGCGGCGGACAGCAGTCGCAGCTCGGACATCTCCAGCTGGACGACCGGCCGGGCTGGCGCGGACCACAGCGCGGATCGGAACGCGGCCACCGTCGCGATGTCGACCTCGCCGGCCACCCGCACCTGGACCACCCGGTCACCCACGTTGAGCTGCACGTCGAGCCGGTCGCTGCGATCTTCCATGCCATGAAATCTAGCCGCCACCCCCGACAGTTTCGTCCCTCCACGCGGTGATTCCGGGTACGTCCAGGGTCAACCCCCGGGGTACCCCTGATCCCCCTCAGGGGTACCGCGCCGGGATCCGCCAGCCGGAGCGTGACCCACTCGGCTTCGGTGAAACCGGGGTGTCCCGCCGACCTGGACACCCCGATTCCACGGAACCGAGTGGATCACGCCAGCGCCACCCGCCCGGGTGGAGAATGACCGGATGGTGATTCCCCGACCCCGGCCGCCCCGGCTGATCCGGCCCGTCCGCGAGCCGGCCACCGTTGCGCCTCCGCTGACCGGAGCGTGGGCCGCCACCGACCGCCGACTCGACCACGTCGACCTGCTGCCCCTGCCAGAGGGCGCGGTCGGCCCCGAGGACGTCCTTGTCGACGCGGTCGGCCGGGTGATCAGCGGCGACGAGGACGGCAACCTCTGGTGGTGGCCGACGGACGCTCCGGCCGGCACCCGGCCCCGGCTGCTGGCCGAGACCGGTGGCCGGCCGCTGGGCATCGAGGTGGACACGTCCGGTGAGGCGCTTGTCGTCTGTGACGCGTACCGCGGGTTGCTGCGGGTCACGCCCGACGGCGCGGTCCGCGAGTTGACCGGGACGGCACCCCCGGTGCACCTCGCCAACAACGCGACGGTGGCCCGCGACGGCACCGTCTACTTCACCGACAGCTCGGACCGGTTCCCCGTCTCGCACTGGAAACGGGACCTGCTGGAACACCGCCCCAACGGCCGCGTACTGGCCCATCACCCGGGCAGCGGGCACACCGAGCTGGTGGCCGACGGGCTGTACTTCCCCAACGGAATCGCGCTGACTCCGGACGAGTCGGCGTTGATGCTCGTGGAGACCTCCACCCACCGGCTGCTCCGCGTCGAGTTGGGCGGTGGCGTCCGGGTGCTCGCCGACCTGCCCGCGTATCCGGACAATCTCTCGGCGGTGGGCGACGGGACGTACTGGATCGCGCTGCCCAGCCCTCGCGTGCCGATCGCCGAGCGACTGCTGCCGCATCCCCGGCTGCGCCAGATCGCCGCGCTGCTGCCCGACGCGATGCAGCCGCAGCCGCGCCGCTACGGGTTGGTCGCCCTGGTCGACGAACAGGGCGCGGTCCGCCGGACGCTGCACGGCCCGACCGGGCACTATCCCATGATCACCGGGGTACGCCAGCACGGCGACCAACTCTGGCTGGGCAGCCTGACCGGGTCCGGGGTGGCCCGCGTACCGCTGGACTGAGCATGCGACGACGCCCGTGCCGTGCCGGGGCGGCGATCCCGGCTGCCCGGCGGGCCTTTGGACGGCGACCAGGCAGGCGCGCCCTGGAGGGCGACCAGCCCGGCAGAGCCTGGACGGCGACCGGGACGGCGGACCTGGACCACGCCGGGACGGCGGGCGGTGGACGCAGCGACCGGGCCGGCCCGCCAGCGAGGCGGCCCGGCCCGGTCGATGGTGTGTCAGCGACCGCTTACCGAAGGTGCCGGAGCGGGTGAGCCACCGGCCACCGCGCCCGGGTGGGCCGGCGCGGCCGGCGCGGGCCCGAGCCCGGCCGGCACCGGCAGGGCGCTGCCCTTGACGAACTCGTCCCAGCTCACGTTCCACGCCGTCCAGCCGTTGCCCGGCTGCAACTCGACCTCGGTGCCCTTGACGGTGACGAGGTCACCGACCTGGGTCACTCCCATCAGCCAGTCGGCGGCTGCGGCGGAGACGTTCGCGCAGCCGTGCGAGACGTTGGTGTTGCCCTGGTCCCCCTCCGACCACGGGGCGGAGTGGATGAACTCGCCGCCCCAGGTGTAGCGCTGGGCGTCGTCCACGTCGACCACGTAGCCACCGTTTGGCTCACCACGGGTGTCGAAGGTGGTCCGCTGATGCTTCTCCATGATCACCATCTTGCCGCTGGAGCTCGGCGTACTCGGCTTGCCGAGGCTCACCGGGATACGGCGGATCTGCTTGCCGTCGCGCAGCACCGTCATCTGCTTGGTGGCGTTGTCGATCTCCAGGGAGACCTGTCGTCCGATCTTGGAGGTCGCGGTCCGCTCCGCGTCGCCGACAAGCTTCTTGCCGATGGGCAGCCCTTCCAGCCCGGCCCGCACGCTGATCGTGGTCCCCGGCCGCCAGAAATCGGGTGCCCGGTAATAGACCTGACTACCGTCCTCCAGCCACGACCACGTCCCCGGCTGCGGCGGATTCGTCTTTACGAACAACCGACGCTGCACATCCGCCCTGGCCTCTTTCGGAATTGCCGGGTCGAACGCGACGGTTACCGGCATCGCCGTGCCGTACGTCCGGTTACCGACGAAATAGAGGGTGCTGGTGATCTGCGGTTTCGTGGACTTGGGCATCGTGGTGAAGGTCGTGGTCCGGGTGGTGGTCGCGCCCGAGTCGCCGGTCGCTGTCACCTCCGCCGTGTACGTACGCCGGGGTTGCAGCGGCTTGCTGGGCACCCACCCCGAGCCGTCCTCCCGTGGCTCCGCCTCGACCTGCTTGCCCTTGTCGTCGGTGAGCCGGACGGCGGTGACCCGTCCTCCCTTGACCGCCGTGCCGACCTCGGCACTGACCGGAACGTCGCGGGTCTTGTCCCCCGGCGTCACTGTGAGTTCGGGCGCCGGGGCGTGTTCCTTGGCCGATTCGGCCGCCGGCTTCCGGTCGGCGGTGCACCCACCCAGCACGAGCGGTGCGGCTGCGATGGTTACCGCCAACAGCGTCAATCGCCGCCTAGGCGTCATGTTCAGTCCCCCCGTTTTCGACTTCCCTCCGCCATATTCTCGCGGCCTGGCCACGGTCGTCCGGGCCATTCGGAAATAATCGGCCGCGCATTTATCGGCACATTTTCCGACGTTGTGCCGTTGACGAATAAAGCGCACAACTGCCGCCTGTGGCCCTCACCCGACCGGCCCCGGCCCACCCGGGCCGCAACGTCCCGTCCCGCCCTCGCCACGCCGGGCTCGCACCTATGACCACTGGTGTGCGACTTTCCGGCGACGGAACAGCGTGACGGCACCGGCCGGCGTACGGAGCCGGAGAGCGGGCGACCGCCGCACCCGGTGAGCGCACTTTTGTCAGGTGGAGCGAAACTTCTGCCAATCGAGACGAAGCTTTGCCTTCGTCCGGAGGCAAGGGTAAGGTCGCGATTCAGATAGAGGGTTGCCCATCCGTCGATCAGCCTGCCGCCGCCCGCACCGGGTCGCCGCGCTCCGGCCCACACGGGTCCGGGCCGCACCCGCGCACCGTCCCTCACCGTCCAGCCGGAGTCCGCCTCCGGCCGGTTCGGCGCGCCCGGACGGCGGCAGCCGGTCGACGCCGCAGACGGCACACCAGCCGTCAGGAAGGGACCACCACCATGGATCACCAGACCAACGAGCCGGTGCCGCCAGTGGCGTCCGAGCCGCTCAGCAGGCGCGGAGTGCTCCGCGCCGCGACCGTCTCCGCCGCCGCCGTCGGCACCGCCGGCCTGCTCACCGGCCCGGCCAGCGCCGCACCGGCAGCGCACTCCCCCGGCCGCCGCCGGGTGCCGGTGGACCGGATCAGCATCCAGCTCTACACGCTGCGCGACCAGCTCGCCGCCGACCTGCCCGGCACGCTCACCGCCCTTCGGCGGATCGGCTACCGCCGCGTGGAGCACGCCGGCTTCGTCGGGCGTACGGCCGCGCAGTTCCGCGCCGCACTCGACGCGGCCGGGCTGCGCTCCACCTCCGGGCACGTCGGCATCCCGCAGCCGTTCGACGCCGCCACCTGGGAACGCGCCCTCGCCGAGGCGAACGTGGTGGGCTGCAAGAAGGTCGTCCACCCGTACTTCGGCCGCGACGCGCAGGGACGCCCGATTCGGGACCCCGCCGTCTACCGTGCGCTGGCCCGGGACCTCAACCAGGCCGGCAGGCTGGCCGAGCGCGCCGGGCTGGACTTCGGCTACCACAACCACCAGCTGGAGTTCGTACCGCTGACCAACGGTTCGACGGGCTTCGAGATCCTCGCCGGGCAGACCGACCCCCGGCTGGTCCACTTCGAACTCGACCTCTACTGGACCTGGCGGGGCGCGCACGACCCGGTCGACGTGATCCGGGCCAACCGTGGCCGGGTCCGCCAGGTGCACGTCAAGGACCTCGACGTCGAGGGTGGCTTCGCCGACCTCGGCGACGGCGTCATCGACTTCGGCCGGATCTTCGCGCACGAGCGAGAAGCAGGCATCGAGGAGTACATCGTGGAGCGCGACGACGCGGGCACCCCGCCGCGCGCCCCCGCCGACGCCCTGGACACCGCCCGGGTCGGCTTCGACTATCTCGCCTCACTCCGGTACTGACCACCACCTCGGGGGACTACCTGATGAACAGGACCGCTTTCGTGTCCGCCCTGCTCCTGGTGACGGCCGGCCTGGCCGCACCGACGGCAGCGGCGGCAGCTCCCGCAGCGCCGCCGGACAGCAGCTTCCAGAAGGTGACGCTCAACGACTTTCCCGGCGAGCCGATGAGCCTCGCCGTCCTGCCCGACCTGCGCGTGCTGCACACCTCCCGCACCGGTGAGGTCCGCATCCACGACCCGCGTACCGGGCTGAACACCCTCGCCGCTGACATCCCCGTGTACGAGCACGACGAGGAGGGGTTGCAGGGGGTCGCCATCGACCCGAACTTCGCCAAGAACAAGTGGGTCTACCTCTACTACTCGCCGCCGATGAACACCCCTGTGGACGACCCGGCCACCCCCGACGTCAACGAGGGTGACGCGCCGCTTGTCGGCACCGAGGCCGACTGGCAGCGGTTCCGAGGCGCGCTGCGGCTGTCCCGGTTCAAGCTCGAGGGGATGAAGCTCAACCTCAGCACCGAGCAGCAGATCATCGACGTACCCACCGACCGTGGGATCTGCTGCCACGTCGGCGGTCAGATCGACTTCGACAGCAAGGGCAACCTGTACCTGTCGACCGGCGACGACACGAACCCGTTCTTCTCCGACGGCTACATCCCGATCGACGAACGGGCCGACCGCAACCCGGCGTTCGACGCCCAGCGCACCTCGGCCAACACCAACGACCTGCGCGGCAAGCTGCTGCGCATCAAGGTGAAGGCCGGTGGGGGTTACACGGTGCCGGCCGGCAACCTCTTCAAGCCGGGTACGGCGAAGACCCGCCCGGAGATCTACGCGATGGGCCTGCGTAACGCGTTCCGGTTCGCCGTCGACCGGCGCACCGACAACGTGTACCTGGGCGACTACTCGCCCGACGCGTCCTCGTCGAACCCTGAGCGCGGGCCCGCCGGGCACGGCCGGTGGATGCTCATCGACAAGCCCGCGAACTACGGCTGGCCGTACTGCGTGACGCCGACGATCGCCTACCGCGACTACGACTTCGCGACCGGCCAGTCCGGCCCGAAGTTCAACTGCAAGCGCCCGGTCAACGACTCGCCCCACAACACGGGCAAGCGGCAACTGCCGCCGGTGGAGCAGCCGGAGGTCTGGTACCCGTCCGCCGCGTCGGGTGAGTTCCCGCAACTGGGCACCGGTGGCATCGGCCCGATGGGCGGCCCGGCGTACGACTACGACGGGACCAGCACGTCGCGGACCCGCTGGCCGGCCTACTACGACGGGGTGCCGCTGTTCTACGAGTGGACCCGGGACTACATCAAGGAGTTCCGACTCGATTCCGACGGCGACGTCAAGGACATCCGGTCGGTGGTGCCGTCGATAGTGGTGGACAACCCGATGGACATGGAGTTCGGCCCGGACGGGGCGCTCTACGTGCTGGAGTACGGCGACGGCTACTTCGCCGAGAACCCGGACGCCCAGCTGTCCCGGATCGACTTCGTCCGCGGCAACCGCACGCCGATCCCGAAGATCAGCGCGACCCCGACCGCCGGGCAGGCGCCCTTGACCGTGGCGTTCTCCAGCGCCGGCACCACGGACCCGGACGGCGACCGGCTCAGCTATGCGTGGGACTTCAACGCGGACGGCTCGGTGGACAGCACCGAGGCGAACCCCACGTGGACGTTCCAGGAGAACGGCTCGTACACCCCGACGCTGAAGGTGACCGACCGCACCGGCCGGTCGGCAGCTGCCACCCTGCCTCTGCTGGTCGGGCCGCGGGCGCCGGTCGTCGAGTTCGTCGCTCCGGTGGCCGGGCAGCCCTTCCAGTTCGGGCAGACGGTCGCGTACGAGGTGCGGGTCACCGACGACCTGCCGGTGGACTGCTCACGGGTGAAGGTCACCTACGTGCTCGGCCACGACGAGCACGGACATCCGCTCTCCTCGGCTACCGGATGCTCCGGGACCATCGCCACCTTCGTCGACGGTGGGCACGGTGGGGCCGACAACCTGACGGCGGTCTTCGTCGCGGAGTACACCGACGCGCCGACCGATCCCGGTGTGCCGGCGCAGACCGGTACGGCGACGGTCGTGCTGGATCCCGACCCGGTCGCGGGCCTGGCCGGCTGACCGACGCGGATTGACGGTGGCGGCGGCCCGGAGCACTCCGGCCGCCGCCACCGAACGTCACGCCACTCCACCCGTCCGCCGCTCAACCCCAAGCCACCGCCGGACAATCCGCCCCGGTCGAGTCGCCCAGGGTCGGCGCCCGCTCAGCCCCAGCCGCTGTCGACGTGGTTGTCCCGCCAGCGCCCGCCCACCGGCGGGGTGTCCAGCAGCATTCCGTCGTCGGCGTTGCCGGCGAGGTCGTTGTCCTCGACCCGGCAGTCCACGCAGCTGCCCCGCTCGGTGATCCACAATCCGTGGGTCTGGGTCTTGTCCTCGTGGTTGTCCCAGATCCGGTTGCCGCGGATGGTGGCCGAGTCGAACGCCGCGTCGATGGCGATGCCGGCCCGCCGCTCGGGTGCCGTGGACAGCTCGTATCGGCAGCCCGGTGGTGGGACGTCGCCGCTCCACGCACTGATGGCGTCGGGGCGTACCGGCGCGAGGACGAGCTCCTCGCCGGTGTTCGAGGCGACCACCGCGACGGACCGTCCGACCCGCAGGACCTTGCCCCGGTGCCCGTCGGGCGGCCAGTCGGCGGTCCGGTCCACCACGGACCGCTCGGCGTAGCGCACAGCCTCACCGGCGCCGGTGGTGCCGGCCGCCCGCTGCTGACCGTTGTTGCGGATCCGGTTGTTCAGCACCACCGCGTCGGTCATCGGATGGTCGATCCGGATGGCGTCCAGCCCGTTGTTCCAGAAGTCGTTGCTCTCGATCACCACGTCCCGGACCGGCCCCGAGTAGCCCTGCCCGAGGTCGTGACCGTGGTAGCCGTTGCGCCCGTTCCCGCTGATCCGGTTACCCCGGATCGAGTACGGGCCGGGGCTGTTGCCGATGCTGACCCCGTCGCGGATGTTGCCGTCGACGACGCAGTCGCTGAGCAGCCCGCCGCGTCCGGCCACGCCCGCCGTGCCCTTCGCCGAGACGTCGAAGCCGGCCTCCAGGTTGCCGGTCATCGTGCAGGCGGAGACGATGAGACCGTCGGCGCCCCAGTCGGAGATGCCGAACCTGTTGCCCTGGCTGTGGCAGCCGACGATGCGGTAGCCGCGCGGCGGCGTCCAGTAGTCCTTCTGCAGCTCCAGGAAAATACCGTTGGTGCCGTTGGCCACAGTGGTGCAGTTGGCGATGGTCAGCCGCTCCATGTCGCCCCACCCACCGATGCCCACGCCGATGCCGGCACCGCCCATCTGCTCGCCGTTGTCCAGCCGGCCGCAGCCGACCACCACGCAGCCGTCGATCAGGCTGTCCTGGAGGAAGTCGCAGCCCAGGCCGGTGGCCGCGGTGTGGTGGATGAAGAGGTTGCGGAACACGCCGCGCACCACGTACTGAAGGCCCAGGCCCTTGGCGAGGTAGTTGTACTCGGCCATCGCCACACCGGACCCGTCGATCTCGAAGTCCGCGAACGTGCAGTCGGCGATGTGCCGGTCCCGGTCGGCGCCGTGTTGCAGGGTGGTCCAGAACGCCAGCGGGGTGGGGTCGGTCCGGTTTCCCTCGTTGCTGAGCAGGAACCGTGTCGCCGCCGGGCCCGCGCCGATCAGCGAGACGCCACTGCGCCACGCCGTGCCGGCGTCCCGGATCGAGTAGATGCCCGGCGGGCAGTAGATGACCCGCGCGCGGCCGTCCGCCGCGTAGCCTGCGCCCAGGCGGTCCACGAGCGCGGCCAGCGCCGGCTGGTCGTTCGTCTCGCCGTCGCCGCGCAACCCGTACTCCCGCGCGTCGCAGTACAGCGGCGCCCCGGCCGAGGCGGGTCGTCGTTCCCGGACGACGTTGGACAGCACCTCGTACGTCACGGACGGGCTCCCTCCGACGCTCTGGTGCACTCCGGCGGGGTCGACTTCCCGATCCGAGGTCCGGGAAACCTCTGGCACGCGGCGGCCCCGGCGCCCGCACAGGGCGGGGCCGGGGCCGGGGGTACGTCGTATCAGGTGGCCGCGATCAGCAGCGCCGGGCGCTCCACGCAGTCCGCGACGTGCCGCAGGAAGCCACCAGCCACCCCGCCGTCGCAGACCCGGTGGTCGAAGGTGAGGCTCAACTGGGTCACCTTGCGGACCGCCAGTTGCCCGTCGACGACCCAGGGCTTGTCCACGATCCGGCCGACGCCGAGCAGGGCCGCCTCGGGGTGGTTGATGATCGGCGTGGAGCCGTCCACGCCGAACACCCCGTAGTTGTTGAGCGTGAACGTACCCCCGGTCAGCCGGGCCGGCGGCAGCGTTCCCGCCCGCGCGGCAGCGGTGGTGGCCGACAGTTCGGCGGCCAACTCGGCGGTGGTGAGCCGTTGGGCGTCACGCAGCACCGGCACGAGCAGCCCTCGGTCGGTCTGCGCGGCGATGCCCAGGTGCACCCCGGCGGACTGGACGATCCGCTGCCCTTCGGTGTCGACCCGGGCGTTGAGCTGCGGGAACCTGCGCAGCCCGCTGAGGCAGATCCGGGCCAGCAAAGCCAGGATGCTCACCGGCGCGTCCGGCGTCGCCGCGTTTATCGCGGCCCGGGTCTCCAGCAGGCCGGTGGCGTCCACGTCGACCCAGATGGTCACCTCGGGGATCTCCCGCCGGCTGCGGGACAGCTTGTCCGCGATCACCTTGCGCACCCCGGTGAGCGGGACGACCACGTCGCCGTCCCCGGCGGGGGCAAGGGCGACCTGCGGGTCCGGCGCCGCGGCGAGCCGGGCCGCCGGGGTGGTGAGCGCCGCCTCGACGTCGGCGCGACGGATCACACCACCGGGTCCGCTGCCGCGTACCGTGCTCAGGTCGACTCCACGGTCCCGAGCCAGCCGCCGCACGATCGGCGAGATGACGAGCGCCGTGCCGGCCAACGCGGTGCTCGCGGTCGGGCCGGCGAGCGCGACGACCGGCGTCGACCCCGCGTTCGCCGGCGCGTCGGCGGCGACCGGGCCGGCGCCGTCCGTCGGGCTGCTCCCGACGGCAGTGTCAGCCGCGCCCTGCGGGGCGTCGGTCGGCTCGGGCGCCACCGCCAGCCTCGGGCGACGTCGGCGGCGGGTCGCGCCGCCGTGCCCGGTGCCGTACCCGATCAGGACGTTGCCGGAGCCGGCCCGCTCCTCCTCGCGGTAGGTGGCGTGCCCGGCCGGCTCGTCGCCGTCGCCGTCCAGCGGCGCGATGGTGATCAGCGGCTGGCCGACCGGACGGACCTCACCGGCCGCGCCGTGCAGGGTCACCACCCGTCCGGCGTACGGGCAGGGCACGTCGACGACCGCCTTGGCGGTCTCCACCTCCACGACGCTCTGGTCCACTGTGACCACGTCGCCCACTGCGACACGCCACTCGACGATCTCCGCCTCGCTCAGCCCCTCACCCAGGTCGGGCAGGAGGAAGACCTGCGTGCGCTCGACTGTGGTCATGCCGCCGCCCAGCGCGCGTCCGGCTGGTCGTCCCACTGGAGGCGGGCCACCGCGTCGAGCACCCGGTCCACGCCGGGCAGGTGGGTGTGCTCGAGCATCGGCGCCGGGTACGGGATGTCCAGCCCGGCCACGCGCAGCACCGGCGCGTGCAGCGCGTGGAAGCAGCGCTCCTGCACCCGGGCGGCGATCTCCGCGCCGACACCCGCGAAGCCGGGGGCCTCCTGGATCACCACGCATCGCCCCGTACGGCGTACCGATGCGGTGATTGTGGCGTCGTCGAACGGCACGATGGTACGGACGTCGACCACCTCAAGGTCCCAGCCCTCCTCGCGGGCGGCCTCGGCAGCCTCCAACGCCACAGGCACCGCCGGCCCGTACGCCACAAGTGTGGCGTCGCGTCCCGGCCGGCGCACGACGGCCCGGCCGAACGGCTCGGCGCGCGTCGGCAACTCCGCGTCGGCGCTGGCGAAGTAGAGCTTCTTGGGCTCCATGAAGACCACCGGGTCGGGGTCGTCGATCGCCTCGCGCAGCAGCGAGTACGCGTCGGCCACCGTCGCCGGGGTGACGACCTTCAGCCCGGGGGTGTGCGCGTAGTACGCCTCGGACGAGTCACAGTGGTGCTCCACCCCGCCGATGCCACCGGCGTAGGGCACCCGGATGACGATGGGCACGCTGAGCGCGCCGCGGGTACGGTTGCGCAGCTTCGCGACGTGCGAGGCGATCTGCTCGAACGCCGGGTACGCGAACGCGTCGAACTGCATCTCGACGACCGGCCGCAGCCCGGACATGGCAAGGCCCACGGCGAAGCCGACGATGCCGGCCTCGGCGAGCGGAGTGTCGAAGCAGCGCTTCTCGCCGAAACGGGCCTGGAGGCCATCGGTGATCCGGAAGACGCCGCCGAGCTGGCCGACGTCCTCGCCGAAGACGACTACCCGCTCGTCGGCCTCAAGAGCGTCGGCGAGTGCGGTGTTGAGCGCCTTCGCCATCGTGGTGGCCATCAGGCGGCACCGTCCTCGTCGTTCGCGGCGGCCAGTTCGGCGCGCACCTGCTCGCGCTGCTCCACCAGTTGCGGGGTGGGCTGGGCGTAGACGTGGTCGAAGAGACTCAGCGGGTCGACTGTGGGCTGGATGTTCATCCGGGTCCGCAGGTCCGCCGCGTACGCCTCGGCCTGCTCGGCGATCTCGGCGACGGCCGCGTCGTCGAGCACCCCGCGCGAGCGCAGGTAGGTCTCCAGGCGGGCGACCGGGTCGCGGTCGCGCCAGGCGTCGACCTCGGCGCCGTCGCGGTAGCGGGTGGCGTCGTCGGCGTTCGTGTGCGGCTCCATCCGGTACGTGTGCGCCTCCACCAGGAACGGCCCGTTGCCGGCGCGGGCGTGCGCGACCGCGCGGGTCAGTACGGCGAGCACCGCCACCGGGTCGTTGCCGTCGACCTGCTCGCTGGGCACCCCGTAGCCCACGCCCTTGTACGCGAGCGACGGCGCGGCGGTCTGCCGGGACAGCGGGACGCTGATGGCGTACCTGTTGTTCTGGACGAAGTAGACGACCGGTGCCTTGAACACGGCGGCGAAGTTGATGCCCTCGTGGAAGTCGCCCTCGCTTGTCGCGCCGTCACCGATGAAGGCCAGCGCCACGGTGTCGCGCCCCTGGTACGCCTCACCGTGCGCCAGACCGGCGGCGTGCACGCACTGGGTGGCGAGCGGGGTGCACTGCGGTGCGGTCCGTACCTCGGTCGGGTCGTAGCCGCAGTGCCAGTCGCCGCGCAGCAGCGTGAGCACCTCGACCGGGTCGATGCCCCGGGCGACGAGCGCCATCGACTCCCGGTAGGTGGGGAACACCCAGTCGGTGTCGCGGACGGCGAGCACGGCGGCGACCTGGCAGGCTTCCTGGCCCCGGGAGGACGGGTAGACGGCCAGGCGGCCCTGCTTGGTCAGCGCGGTCGCCTGGGTGTCGAACCGGCGACCGAGGACCATCCGGCGGTACAGCTCACGCAGCGCCTCCACTGGTGGCTCCGGATAGTCGGTGCGGGCCGGCAGCGGTGTGCCGCGCTGGTCGAGCAGGCGGACCGGCTCGGCGTCCGGCAGCAGCGGGCGGGCCGGGTCGGGCGGGGTGACCGTCCGGCGGGTGCGGGGGGATGCCCTGCGGACCGCCTGGGGTGTGGTCGTCACGGCGGGACCTCCTGGGACGTGTGGTGGGCCTATGCTTCCCCCTAACGGATGATTGACTCAAGATCCACGCAGAAGGCGGGACGATTGGCATGACAGGGGCCCACCAGTGAGCCAGGAGGCCACCGAGGACGCCGGCCGGGCGGCGGGATCGGGACGATCGGTCCGCGCCCTCGACGACGTGGACCGGCGGATCCTCGACGAGCTGGTCCGTGACGGCCGTACGTCGGTCCGCACCCTCGCTGAGCGCATCCACATCTCCCGCACCAACGCGTACTCCCGGGTGGAGCGCCTGCTGCGCGACGGGGTCATCACCGGGTTCCGGGCCCAGGTGGCTCCCGAGGCCGCCGGGCTCGGCACATCGGCGTACATCGCCCTGACGATCGAACAGAACACCTGGCGGGAGGTCTCCGCGGAGCTGGCCCAGGTGCGCTACATCGAGCACGCCGCGCTGCTCGGCGGCGACCACGACGTGCTCGCGCTTGTCCGCGCGCCGGACAACGCCGCGTTGCGGGACCTGGTGCTGGGCCGGGTGCAGAGCATCGCCGGGGTGCTGTCCACCCGCACCTGGTTGGTCTTCGAGGAGTTCGACGGAGCCGGCAGCCCCTGGGCCTGACGTGTAAGGAAGGGCCCCCTACTAACGCCTGGTGTCTAATAAGGGGCCCTTCCTTACCGCTCGGGCGGGGCTTCCAGCCCTTCGCGGTCGGCCAGCTCCAGCAGTGGCTCCAGCGAATGCCGGTCGCCGTCGAGACCGGCGTGCGGGTCACCCCGCTCGGCGAACCGGGCCGGCATCGACAGCACGTCGAAGTCCTCCGGCCGGGCGTCGTCCAACTCCTCCCAGGCCAGCGGCGCCGACACCAGCGCCTGCGGCGTCGGCCGGATCGAGTACGCCGAGGTCACCGTGTGGTCACGGGCCATCTGGTTGTAGTCGACGAAGACCGGGCGGTCCCGTTGGTCGCGCCACCAGGTGGTGGTGACCAGCTCCGGCAGCCGGCGCTGCATCTCCCGGCCCAGCGCCAGCACCGCGCGGCGGCACTCGCCGAAGCTCCACCGCGGCTCGATCGACAGGTAGACGTGCAGGCCACGCCCACCGGTGGTCTTCGGATAGCCGGTCAGCCCCAGCTCGGCGAGGAACGCCCGCACCTCCCGGGCCACCGGCACCACCTGCTCGAAGCCGACCCCCGGCATCGGATCCAGGTCGATGCGCAACTGGTCGGGGCGCTCCACGTCGGCGGCGGTGACCGGCCACGGGTGGAACCGCAGGGTGCCCAGGTTGACCGCCCAGATCACCACTGCCAGCTCGCTGGGCGCGACCTCGTCGGCGGTACGGCCACTGGGGAAGGTGATGTGCGCGGTGCGCACCCAGTCGGGAGCACCAGCCGGCAGCCGCTTCTGGTAGAAGGCGTCACCGCGGTTGGTCTGCCGGGTGGCGATCGTCGCGCCCTCGAAGACGCCGCGCGGCCAGCGTTCAAGCATCGTCGGCCGGTCCCGCAACGCGCGCAGGATGCCGTCACCCACCGCCAGGAAATAGCGGACCACGTCGAGCTTGGTCAGCCCGCGCTCCGGAAAGTACGGCTTGTCGGGGCTGGAGACGCGGACCAGCCGCTCCCCCACCTGGATCTCCTGCGCCGCCGTGGCCACGCCCCGAGGGTACGACGCCGACGGCCGGCCGGCGGGCTACCGCCCCGGGACCAGCGTGGCGCGCTGCTGCGGCAGCTCCTGCGTCGGGCCACCGACCGACACCTCTGGCGTCGAGGGCGGCTCCTCGGCCACCGCGGTCTGCTGCTCGACCGGCACCTTCTGCGACGACCGTCGTGCCACGAAGCGCGGTGTCCAGTCCTTCAACCGCAACGCCGGCTGCTCGACGAGCTTCCAGGACACGAACGCGGCAGCGAAGGCGGCCGCGACCGACATCGCCGCGAACGGCACGTACCCCCAGCGGCTCCAACCCAGGCTCGCCATCACCTGCTGGAAGATGAACCCGTAGATGTAGATGCCGTACGAGTAGTCGTTCTTGCGGCCCACCCAGTGCACCTGGCGCGGCATCCGCACCGACAGCCAGACCAGCAGGTACGCGAACGCGGGCAGTCCGATGACGAAGAAGCCACCGAAGAGCAGCGACAGCCCGAGTGCCAGCGCCGACCCGATGCCGAGCGCGTCGTTGATCGGCACCCGCTCCCGGTAGAGATCGAGCGTCGCGCCGAAGGCGAACAGGAAGCCCAGGTAGACGATGTAGTGGAAGCTCATGACGCCCACCAGGGGCGAGTCGAACGTCCAGGCAGCCGTCGATGCCGGGCCGCTCACCCGACCGGAGCTCACCCAGTCCTGGAGGATGCTCAGGTAGAGCGCGACGGTCAGGAAGAGCACGAACCGGCGGGCGTTGCGCAGCACCGCAGTCACGGCAAGCACGCCCACCACGACGTAGCAGAACATCTCGTACTTGAGCGACCACAGGGCGCCGTTGAAGACGCTGGAATTGCTCTTCTCACCCCACGGGGTGGTTTCCTTGAGCAGGTCCTGGATGCCGTACTGGCGGACGCCGGTCCACCAGTTGGCCTGCAGGTAGGCCAGTGGGCCGCCCCGGTCCCAGGCGTTGTCGAAGAAGCCGCTCGTGGTGCCGTGCTCGCGCAACGCCACGAGCGGGGCGACCACCAGCGCGGTGATCAGCAGGCAGACCCAGAGGCCGGGGAAGATACGCAGGGCCCGGTGCCACGCGTAGCGGATGATGCCGGTACGCCGTGCGCTGCGGGTGATCAGCAGACCGGAGAGCACGAAGAAGCCGTACACGGCCATCGTGCCGACGTTGGTTTGCCGACCGGTCAGGTGGTAGCCGAGGTCGTTCGCGCCGAAGCCGAGCGGCTTGGAGTGCGACAGCACGACGCCCACCGCGAGACAGAGTCGGATCAGCCCGATGCCGTTGCTGCGACCGGAGAGCAGGTCGGCAAGCGTGCCACGGGAGCGGAGGAGGGCGGGGGTAGTCATGCGGCCAGGAACCTCTCGACCATCAGGCGGGCACTTCGGCGCCGGCGTGCTCCCACAACTGCTTCATCTCGGTGTGCAGATCATCGCTTGGCGACCAGCCGAGCAGCTCGGCGGCCAACCCGACGTCCAGCCGCTGCCAGGTCGTCTCGGCGGGGCCGGGGCGTTCGGCCTCGACCAGGTCGGTCGGGACTCCACTCACATCGATGAGGAGCTGGACCATGTCACGCGCGCTGGCCGCCACTCCCCGCCCGATGTTGATCACGTGACCGGCGACCTGCGGTCGAGTCGTGGCCAGCAGCACGGCCGCGACGACGTCACTGAGCCCGACGAAGTCACGGCGGGAGCCCAGCGGTGCCAGCTCCAGCCGGGCGCGCTCACCGGCCCGCTCGGCGTCGCGCAGCTTTCCCACGACCACGCCGAGCAGGCTGTGCCCGGGCTGGCCCGCGCCGATGACGTTGCCGACCCGCAGCGTGACGCCGTCGACGAGGCCACGCCGGTCGGCCTCGGCGACAGCCGTGGTGCAGCGCAGCTTGAACTCGCCGTACGGCATCACCGGAGCGGCGGGCAGGTCCTCCGGCATCGAGGTGTCCACCGGGACCAGCCCGTACTCGTGCACGCTGCCGAGCTGGACCACCCGGACCCGCCGGGGCAGCCTGCCGGCGGCCTCGATGAGCCGCTCGACAAGCGTGACGTTCACCGCGAGCATCTGCGCGTCGGTGAGCCCCCACATCCCACCCGCGGCGTTGATCACCACGTCGGGGTCGAGCTCGCGCAGCACGTCGGTGATCTCGTCGACGTCGGCGGCGGCCAGGTCGAGTGCGCGGACCGCCACCCCCGGACCGAGATCCTTCGGCTGGCGCGCGACGGCCACCACGGCATGCCCCTGGTCGGCGAGTGCGCGGCAGATCGGGCGACCGAGGAAGCCCGTACCGCCGAGCACCGTCACCCGCAGGGACGAGCCGGCATCCTCGGACGGAACTGCTGACGTGGCTGGCACGGCGTACCCCTGGGTGTCGTCGCTCATCGGCCCGGCCCGAACGCGTGCCGGGACAGGCTGCGCACACCGGTCATCGTGCCCGACCGGACCGCCGCCGGCAGCAGCGTGATGGCGTGCAGCCGGGACGAGGTGTAGCGGCGGGCGGCCCGCGCCGCCCGGGGCCATCCCTGCTCGTCCATCCGCCGCGCGACGTCGACGAAGAACGCCCGCGCCTCGGTGAACCGGGAGCCGGTGACCGCGTCGGCTGCGGACTTGCTGACCGTGTGCCGCCGGTACTGGAAGCACAGGGTGTTGTCGACGGCCATCTGCTCTCCCCGCTCGATCAGGTCGATCACCAGGGCGAGGTCCTGGATGACCTGGAACTCGTCGCGGAAGTCGACGGCCTTCAGCGCGTCCGTCCGCCAGCAGATCGACGGGAAGTAGAACCAGCAGCCGCGCAGCAGGCTGGCCGCGAGGTCTTCGCCGCCCATCAGCTGCCGGGACTCGACCTTGGGGGCGTAGAGCCGCCGCTTGGCCTCGTCGACGATCGTGTTGACCACGGTGCCTTCGGCGTCGATGATCTCGACCCCCGGCTGGATCATGCAGACGCCCGGGTACTCCTCGATCACCGATCGCACGGTGGCGACGTAGTTGGGGTGCATGATGTCGTCAGTGCCCATCATCACCAGGTACTCGTGCTCGGCGAGGCCGACGCACTTGCGGTAGTTGCTGGTGACCCCGAGGTTGCGCTCGTTGCGCTGGTAGCGGACCCGCTCGTCGGCGATGCCCGCGAACCACTCCGGCACCCCCGGCTCCTGGCCGTCGTCGACCACCGTGAGGCGCCAGCCACTGTCACTCTGCGCCATCACGCTGCGGACGGCCGCCTGCATGAGGGGCACACTCCCGTAGTACGGCAGCATGATGTCGACAATCATCGGTGCGCGGGCCTAACTGTGCGTGGTGGAAGTGCGCGACAGGCGCGGGCCACATTATCAGGCATCGCGCTCGGATCGATTACCGGCGAACCGGCCGCGCGGCGCGTCGCGCCACCGCCCGGACCGCCCTGTGACCGGTCCGACGGCGACCTCGGCGACGGCTATCATCGTCGCGCCCGCACCGCACGCCCCCCGATCGGATGCCGATGTCAGATCGCGCCGTCACCACGGACGCGCTCCCCGCGAGGACCGACGCGGGTCCACCCCCGCCGAGCCCCGGGGAGCACCGTCGACCGTTCGTCAAGCGGGTGGCGCTGAGCGCCTGGTTCTGGCCGACGGCGTTCGCGGCCCTCGCGGTCGGCTGGGGTATCGGCAGCCCGGAGATGTGGCACGACGAGCTGGTGACCGTCGACGTGGCGACCCGCTCCACTCGGCAGATCATCGGGATGCTGGCAAACGTCGACGCCGTACACGGGACGTACTACCTGTTCATGCACGGCTGGACCACGCTGTTCGGCACCTCACCGGCCGCGGTACGCCTGCCGTCGGCGCTGGCCATGATCCTGGCGACGGTGTGCGTGGCGCTTGTCGGGCGGCGGGTCTTCGGTCAGACGGCGGGGGTCGCCGCCGGTTTCGTCTTCGCCCTGGTGCCCACCGTCACCCGGTTCGGCCAGGAGACCCGCTCGTACGCCTTCGTCGTCCTCGCCGCGGCCGCGGCCACGCTGTTCCTGCTCCGCGGGTTGGAGCGACCCGGGTGGTTGCGGTGGGCGGCGTACGTGCTCGCAGTGGCCGGCATCGGCCTAGTGAACGTGGTGGCGCTCACACTGCTGCTCGGGCACGGCGTGGCCGTCCTCGTCCACTGCTGGCGCGAGCGCCGATGGTGGTCGCTGCTCTGGTTCACGCTCGCCGCCGCTGCCGGGGCGGGCATCGCCTCGCCGGTGATCCTGCGGGGCATGAAGCAGGCGGGCCGGCAGATCAGCTGGATCCCCGACAGCGCGCCCTGGATCGTCTGGGAGCAGGCCCTCGGCTCGACGCTGCTCGCCGTCGCGGTGACCGCGCTGGCTGTGGGGGGCATCCTGACCCACCTGCGGCGCGACGTCGCGGCCCGGACCGTCATGGCGGCGGTGGTCGCCGTCCTGCCGCTGCCGGTGATCCTGCTGGCCTCCACCGGCGACATCAACTACTTCTTCTCCAAGTACCTGCTCTTCCTGGTGCCCGCCTGGGCGGTGCTCGCCGGTGCGGGGATCGCCGCGCTGCGCCGCCCACCGCTGGTGGCGGCCACGCTTGTGGTGATCGCCGCCCTGTCCGTGCCCGGTCAGCTCGCACTGCGCGACGAGTTCTCGCACGGCTGGTACACGTATCCGCAGGCGCGGGCGTTCGCGCCGCTGTCCTACTCCGAGGCGGCACGGGTCATCGAGGCGGGCTACCAGCCCGGCGACGGACTTGTGGCGGGCGGCCCCTGGTGGTGGATGCACGAGCCGGGTGTGCGCTACTACCTCCCGGCGGACGTGTCCCCCCGCAACGTCTTCCAGCAGCGGTCGGCGGTCCAGCGCGACGAGCTGTTCGGCTCCGACTGCGCCGACCCGGCCCGCTGCCTGCGTGACGAGCCCCGCCTCTGGATGCTGTTGCCGACCATCACCGACGCGCCGCTGAACGGGCTGCCCAAGAAGCAGGCAGCCGCGCTGACCGGCCGCTACGACGTGGTCAGCGTCACCCACGTGACCGGCCTGACCGTGGCGCTGCTGCAACGACGCGGCTGAGCGGTGTCACGGCCGGCACCGCGCCGGCCGTGACACGGTTACCCCCGGCGACGCCCGGGTAGGGGGTCCGGCATGGCGGAACTGTCGACCCTCTGGATCATCCGACACGGCGAGAGCACCGCGAACGTTGCGGCCACCCGGGCCGAGACCACCGGCTCGGAGCTGATCGAGCTCAGCCACCGCGACGCCGACGTGCCGCTCTCCCCCACCGGCGAGGAGCAGGCCCGGGCGACCGGTCGCTGGCTCGCCGGGCTGCCCGAGGACCGCCGCCCCGACGTCGCCGTTGTCTCGCCGTACCTGCGGGCGGTGTCCACCGCCGAACTGGCGCTGCACGGCACGGGGGTGCCGGTCAGCCGCGACGAGCGGCTGCGCGACCGGGAGCTGGGCATCCTCGACGGCCTCACCGCGCACGGGGTTCGTCAGCGGTTCCCCGACGAGGCCGAACGCCGCGCCCGGTTGGGCAAGTTCTACTACCGGCCGCCCGGCGGCGAAGCCTGGACCGATGTGGCGCTGCGCCTGCGGGCCCTCCTCGGTGACCTGCGCCGGGACCACGCCGGTCAGCGGGTGCTGCTCTTCGGCCACGACGCGCTTGTCTTCCTGCTTCGTTACCTGGTCGAAGGGCTGACCGAACCGGAGCTGATGGAGTTGACCCGCCAGCACGTCATCGCCAACTGCTCGATCACCGACTGGTCCGCCGACGCCGACGGCCGGCTGGTGCTGGGCGGGTTCAACGAGATCGGTCACCTGCGACGGCAGGGCGCCGAGCCGACCAGGGAGGACGAGGTCCATGCCGAACCGGTCTGAGGTGCAGGTGATCACGCCGGGCCTGCTGCGGGACTGGGCACTGCCCGTTCCGACCGGCGGCAAGGAGAGCCGAGGCACAGTGCTGGTGATCGGCGGCTCCCGCTTCACCCCCGGCGCGGTGCTGCTCGCCGGTGTGGCCGCGCTGCGCGCCGGCGCCGGGGTGCTCCAGCTGGCCGCCGCCGAGTCCACCGCCGCCACGCTGAGCATCCAGGTGCCCGAGGCGCTCGTGATCGGGCTGCCGGAGACCTCCGACGGCGCGGTCGTCGCCGACCGTGGCGGCCAGCTCGACGACCTGATCGCTCAGGCGGACGTGGTCACCCTCGGCCCCGGCCTCAAGGACATCGACGAGACCGTCCGGCTGCTCAACCTCGTCCTGGAGACGGCCGGGCCGCGAACGCCGCTGGTGCTCGACGCGTACGCCCTCGGTGCGCTCAGCCACGAGCCGAAGCTGCTCGTCGGCTCGGGCCGGCCGGTGGTGCTCACCCCCAACGTCACCGAGGCCGGGCACCTGCTCGGCCGGGACCCGGGCGACGACCTGGACGCCGAGGCCGCCGAACTGGCCGCCCGGTACGAGGCCGTCGTGTCGCTCTACGGGCACGTGGCCGCCCCGGACGGGCGCCGGTGGCGCGAGGAGAGCGGGGACGCCGGGCTCGGCACCTCCGGCAGCGGCGACGTGCTCGCCGGCCTGCTGGCCGGGCTGCTATCCCGGGGCACCGACCCGGCGCAGGCCGCCTGCTGGGGTGCCTTCGCGCACGCGGTCAGCGGTCAGCGGCTCATCCCCCGGTACGGCCGGATCGGCTTCCTCGCCCGGGAACTGCTCGACGAGATCCCGCGCACCCTCGCCACCGTCGCCTGACCAGACACTTCGGCCGATTCCACTCGTTTCCGCAGTTCAGCATCCGGGTACCGGATCGACACCAGACGAGCCACCAAAGGGGGTCAGCCGGTGTCGACCGATGCCATCGTCCTGCTCAAAGAGGACCACAAGGAGATGCGCCGCCTGTTCAAGGCGTTCCAGGACGCCGAGGAGGGCCCAGCCAGCAAGCGGCAGAAGCTCGTGGACCAGATCCTGGAGGCCCTCACCGTGCACACCTACCTGGAGAACGAGGTGATGTACCCGGAGGTCCGCCGGCTCCTGCCCGACCTGGAGGACGACATCCTGGAGTCGTACGAGGAGCACCACGTGGCCGACGTGCTCTGCCTCGAGCTGACCAGGATGGACGCCGACGACGAGCGCTTCAACGCCAAGACCACGGTGCTGATCGAGACCGTCACGCACCACGTCGAGGAGGAGGAAGAGGAGTGGTTCCCGAAGGTACGCGAGGCGCTGGGGCGTAAGCAGCTCCAGGAGATCGGGGAGAAGATGATCGCGCTGCGCGCGGACGCGCCCCGGACCCCCACCGAACCCAAGGCGATCAAGAAGGCACGCGACGCGGTGACCGCCTGAGCCGACACCGTACGACGAGGGGCCCGGCGCTGCCGGGCCCCTCGTCGTGGACGACGTTCGGCGGGGTCAGTCGCCGGAGCCGGGTTCGGCCATCCGACGGTGCTGCGCGGCCTTGAGCTTGTCCGGGACGAGCTTCCCGGCGGCCGTCTGCACCTTGTTCACGAACGATCCCGCGGTGACGGTCTGGTCGCCCCTCATCAGCGCGGCGAAGCCCTGCGCCGCGACCTCGGCCGGGTCGTCCTTCTTCCCGGAGCCCACACGGGTGTCCTCCATGTCGGCGCGCTCGAAGAACGCCGTGTCGGTCGGCCCGGGCAACAGGGCGGTCACCGTGACGCCGGTGTCCTTCAGCTCGTTGCGCAGCGCCTCCGCGAAGGACTGCACGAACGACTTCGACGCGTTGTAGACCGCCTGGAACGGTCCCGGCATGGTGGCGGCGATCGACGACGTGAACAGCACCCGACCGGCGCCGCGCTGGACCATTGCGGGCAGCAGCAGCTTGGCCAGGTGCACCGTCGAGCGCACGTTCAGATCCACGATCTCCAGCTCGTCGCGTAGGTCGGTGCCCCCGACGAACTCCCCGCCGGCGCCGCGGCCGGCGTTGAGTGCCAGCGCCTCCAGCGGGCGTCCGGTCGCCTCGACCGCCGCCACCAGCTCCCGCACGTCCTGCTCGCGGGCCAGATCGCCGCGGATCGACCAGACCTGCGGCCCACCGTCGCGGCGCAGCTTCTCGGCCGCCGTCGCGATGCCCTCGTCCTCGGCGGCGACGATCAGGTCGAACCCGTGCTCGGCGAACTGGACCGCCAACTCGTATCCGATCCCGCTGGACGCCCCGGTCACCAGGGCCAGCGGCCGGTCCGTGGTCGGTGTGGTCATGGTTGACTCCTCTCGTACGGCGCTGCCGCCGCCTGCGCACCCCGTGCGGCAGCCGTCCACCAAATGCCCCGCCACGGACCGTCCAAGCAACCTCGGCGGGTCGGGTCCGGAGGTCGACCGGGTCCGCCCCGGCCGGCCCGGTAGGATCAGCGCGGGCCGTTACTGGCGCGTGGGGATGGACAACCATCAGGGAGCGGCCCCGTCACGAGGACGTTTTTGCCGAGCGCCTGGGCCTTCCGCACGTCTGTAGGAGGTCGTATGTCGCAAAACGCCGAATCCACCGCATTCCGGAGTGCCCTTGAGGTGATCCGGGCTGTCGAGCCACGGGTAGCCGACGCCATCGGCGCCGAGCTGACCGACCAGCGGGAGTCCCTCAAGCTCATCGCCAGCGAGAACTACGCCTCCCCGGCGACGCTGTTGGCGATGGGCAACTGGTTCAGCGACAAGTACGCCGAGGGCACCGTCGGGCGCCGCTTCTACGCCGGCTGCCAGAACGTCGACACCGTCGAGGCGCTCGCCGCCGAGCACGCCCGGGAGCTGTTCGGCGCCGCGCACGCGTACGTGCAGCCGCACTCGGGCATCGACGCCAACCTGGTGGCCTTCTGGGCGGTGCTCGCCGACCGGGTGGAGTCCCCCGCCCTGAAGAAGGCACAGGTCCGCCAGGTCAACGACCTCACCGAGGCCGACTGGTTCGCGCTGCGCCGTGAGCTGGGCAACCAGCGGATGCTCGGCATGTCGCTGGACGCGGGCGGCCACCTCACCCACGGCTTCCGGCCGAACATCTCCGGCAAGATGTTCGACCAGCGCAGCTACGGCACCGACCCGGCCACCGGCCTGATCGACTACGACCGGGTGGCCGAGGCCGCCCGCGAGTTCAAGCCCCTGATCCTGGTCGGCGGCTACTCGGCGTACCCCCGGAAGGTGAACTTCCGGATCCTGCGGGAGATCGCCGACTCGGTCGGCGCGACCTTCATGGTCGACATGGCGCACTTCGCCGGCCTGGTGGCGGGCAAGGTCTTCACCGGCGACTTCGACCCGGTGCCGCACGCGCACATCGTCACCACCACCACCCACAAGTCGCTGCGCGGCCCGCGCGGCGGCATGGTGCTCTGCGGCCCGGAGCTGGCCGACCAGGTGGACCGGGGCTGCCCGATGGTGCTGGGCGGCCCGCTGCCGCACGTGATGGCCGCCAAGGCGGTCGCCCTCGCCGAGGCCCGTCGCCCCGACTTCGCCGATTACGCGTCGCGGATCGTGGCGAACTCGCAGGCCCTCGCCGAGGGTCTGCTGCGGCGCGGCGCGGCGCTTGTCACCGGCGGCACCGACAACCACCTGGTGCTGATCGACGTGTCCGGCTACGGGCTCACCGGCCGCCAGGCCGAGCAGGCGCTGCTGGACTCGGGCATCGTCACCAACCGCAATTCCGTTCCGCAGGACCCGAACGGCGCCTGGTACACGTCGGGCATCCGGATCGGCACCCCGGCGCTTACCACCCGGGGCCTCGGCACCGCCGAGATGGACCAGACCGCGGAGCTGATCCACACCGTGCTGGCCCAGACCACCGCTGGCGCCAACGCTGACGGCACCCCGTCGAAGGCGAAGTACACCCTCGACCCGGCGCTCGCCGACAAGGTGTCCCGCCAGGCCACCGACCTGCTGGCCCCACACCCCCTCTACCCGGGCATCAACCTGGCCTGAGCTGTCCTGTCCCGGTCGCGCAACCCATCGCGGTCGATCATGGAGTTGTGGTGGTGGACGAAAGCGGTCCACCCTCCCGTATCGGGCACCACAACTCCATGATCGACCCGTGTGGCAGGTGGGACCGGGACGGAGGGCAGCGGGGTTAGTTCAGAGGGCGCTTCAGGTGGTAGCGGTGGACTTCTGTGCTGCCCTGGACGTTGTTGACGTCCTCGGCGGCGGCCACCAGCTCCCAGCCCTCGCGGCCGGCACGGTTGAGGTGCGCGATCGCTGTGTCGCCGAAGGCCGTGATGTCCTTGCGTGACCCATCGGGGCCGTACCAGACGAACGAGACGTGGAAATTGCGGCCCTGACCCTGATAGCGGCGGACGAGCAAGGCGTACTCCCAGGCAACCATGGATACATTATGACCGTCCATCCAGGACGGCGGGACACCGACAGTCACTCTTCGCCATCGGATGACAGCTTTGCGTCAACATGACTGACCCGCCGGCGATCAGCGGACGGGAGCCGGCGCGACAGTGGGCGTCTGGGCGTGGATGTGGAAGCGCAGCGAGCGGGCGTCGGTGAAGCACTCCCGCATGGGCCGCACCAGGTCCCGGTGCTCAGGGCTGCGTTCCCAGGTCTCGAAGTCGGCGAGGCTCGCCCACTCGCTGGTGATCAACCACTGCTCCGGGTCGGTCGACGAGCGGCACACCTGGTCGACCAGGTGCCCCGGCACCCCACCGGCCACCAGGTGCCGCACCTGCTCGTACGCGGCAAGGAACGCCTCCGTACGCGGCTCCGGCACCCGTACCAGGAAGACCACCCGGGCTCGCTGCTCGCTCATGACGTTCCTCCCGCCGTCGGCGCGGCCCCCCGCAGGACCAGCGCGCTGTTGAACCCGTCGAAGCCCCGCGCGCAGACAAGCGCCAACCGGCGGTTCGGCCGGCGGTGCTCCCGCAGGAAGTCCAGTTCGCACCCGTCGGCCACCTGATCCGGGCCGGCGGACGCGGGCAGTGTGTCGTGCGCGAAGGCGAGCAGCGCGGTGGCCACGTCCAACGCCGACCCGCCCTGGTGTGCGCGCCCGGTCAACGACTTGTGCGTTGTCACCGGAGGCGGCCGGTCGGCGAACACCGCGCGCAGCGCCTGGGCCTCGCTGCGGTCGTAGCGGGGCACGCCGAGCGCGTCGGGCACCACCACGTCGATCCCGGCCGCCGAGACGCCCGCCCGGTCCAGGGCCAGTCGCATGGCGCGGGCGTACTGGATCGGATCGCCCGCGCTGTCCGCCGTGGTGTGGGCAGCGTCGTGGGTGGAGCCCCAGCCGCTGACCTCGCCGTAGACCCGGGCGCCGCGCGCCAAAGCGTGCCCCAACTCCTCCACCACGAACACCGCGCCGCCCTCGGCCGGCAGGTAGCCGCTGGCCGTGGCGTCGAACGGCCGGTACGCCCGCTCCGGGTCGGAGACGTCGCTGAGCAGTCCCGAGCGCAGTTGGCAGGCCAGCGCGTACGGGCTCAGCGGGCACTCGGTCGCCCCGGCGATCACCACAGGCGTGCCCCGGCGTACCGCACGGGCCGCGTGCGCGAGGCTGTCCAGCCCACCGGCGGCCTCGGCGACAAGCACGCCACTCGGGCCCTTGAACTGGTGGTGGATGGAGAGCTGCCCGACGCTTGCCGCATAGAACCAGGCGATCGACTGGTACGCGCCGACAGTGCGCGACGTACCGCCCCAGAGGCGTTGCAGCTCCCGCTGGCCGAACAGGTTGCCGCCGGACGAACTGGCCAGGGTCATGGCGTAGCCGTACGGGTCGGGTGCCCGCTCGGGCAGGCCGGCATCGGCCAGGGCCAGTCGGGTGGCGGCGAACCCGAGGTGCGTCCACCTGTCGGTCTGTACCAGTTGCCGGCTGCCGGCGTACGCGTCGGCGGCGAAGCCTGGCACCTCCCCGCCGTACCGGGTCGGGTAGTCCGACGGGTCGAACAGCGTGATCGGTCCGGTGCGGCGGGTGCCGGCGAGGACCGTACGCCAGTGCGCGTCCACGCCGATTCCGCTGGGCGCGACCACGCCGATGCCGGTCACCACTGCCCGGGCTGTCACGCCACCGCTCCGGTCAGGCGGCGGAACACCATCGCCGACTGGAAGCCACCGAAGCCGCTGCCCACCGACAGGGCCACGTCCACCGGGACCTCGCGTGCCTCGTTCGGTACGTAGTCGAGGTCGCATTCGGGGTCGCGGGTGCTCCAGTTGGCGGTGGGCGGAACCACGCCGAACTCGATGGCGAGCGCACACGCGGCCATCTCGATGGACCCGATGGCACCGAGCGAGTGCCCCACCATCGACTTGATCGAACTGATCGGCACCCGGTACGCGGCCTGGCCCAGCGCCCGCTTGAACGCTGCCGTCTCGTGCCTGTCGTTCTGCCGCGTGCCGGAGCCGTGGGCGCTGATGTAAGAGACCTGCTCGGGGGCGATCCGGCCCTGCTTGAGCGCGTCGGTGACCGCCAGGCCCATCTCCAGCCCGTCCGGGCGCAGCCCGGTCATGTGGTAGCCGTTGCTGCGGCTGGCGTACCCGGCGACCTCGCAGTAGACGTGCGCTCCGCGCCGGCGGGCGTGCCCGGCCTCCTCCAGCACCAGCACCGCCGCGCCCTCGGCAAGCACGAACCCGTGCCGGTCGGCGTCGAACGGGCGGGAGGCGTGCGCCGGGTCGTCGTTGTCCGGGCTTGTCGCCTTGATGGCGTCGAACGAGGCGACGGTGACAGGTGAGATCGGCGAGTCGGCGGCGCCGGCCAGTACCACATCGGCCTCACCGTCGACGATCATCTGATGGGCGTAGCCGATGGCGTCGATGCCGGAGGTACAGCCGGTGGAGACGACCTGCGCCGGGCCGTGCAGGCCGTGCCGGCAGGCCACGTCGGCGGCCAGGCTGCTGGGCACCAGCGCCTGATAGAGGTACGGGCCACCGCGCGCCGCGTCGACAAGCCAGCGTCGCCCGTGCTCGCTGACCCGGACGTACTCCTGCTCCAGGGCCGTCGTGCCGCCCACCGCCGTACCGAGCACCACCCCGGCCCGATCCCGCTGCGCGTCGGTCAACTCCAGGCCGGCGTCGGCGACCGCCTCGGCCGCGCAGGCAAGCGCGAACTGCACGTACCGGTCGGCCCGGCGTCGCTCGGCGTCGGTCAGCCCGGCGGCGACCGGATCGAAGTCGCACTCGGCGGCGATCTGCGAGCGGAACGCCGACGGGTCGAAGAAGCTGATCCGCCGGGTGGCCGTACGCCCCTCGGTGATGGTCTTCCAGAAGCGGTCCCGGCTCGCGCCGCCGGGTGCGACCACCCCGACGCCTGTCACCACAGTGCGCCGCCCGGTCACGATGACTCGACAAGCTCGGTGTCGACGTGCCCCAGCTCAGGGCGGGGGGCGAGCGGGCCCAGGTGGAAGACCACCTCGGCCGGTTCGACGCCCGTGTTGCGCAGCCGGTGCCGCACGTTCACCGGCACGAACAGCGCCTCACCCGCCGCCAGCGACGTCGGCTCGCCGTCCAGGTCCACGATGATCGCGCCGCGGGTCAGGTACAGGAACTCCTCGCTGTACGGGTGGTAGTGCTCGGCGATCCGCTCCCCCGGCGCGAGCGTCGCCACCCCGAGGAAGCCCGATGTGCTGCCGACGGTGCGTGGGCCGAGCAGTACCCGCAGCTCGCCACCGCGCCGACGGTCGGCCGGGACGTCCCCGGCGGCGATCGGTCGGGTGCTCAGGTCACTCATCGCCTGCTCCCGTCGGCTCGTCGCTGTCGGTGTCGCTCTGCTCGGCGCGTTGCCTGGCGATCCGCTCCACCCGGTCCTTGATCACGGCGAGTTGGACGACGCTGTTGGTGTTGATCCGCTCGGTCATCGCGGCGTTGTCGACCGGCGCGGTCGGCTTCATGGCGAAGTCCTGCGTCCAGGTCATCCGGGTGCCGCCGGCCTCCTCGGTGTAGCGCCAGTGGATCCGCATGTACTCGAACGGCCCGGTCTCCACCCGGTGCGCCCGGACCCGCCGGCTCACCGGGTCGGCGGTGCGTTCGCTCACCCAGCTCCAGGACACACCGTTCTCGTCGGGGTACATGGTGAGCCGGAACCGCACCGTGTGCCCGTCACGGTGCAGGATCTCCACCACCGCGTACTCGGTGAACAGTTCGGTCCAGTTCGCCACGTCGTTGGTGACCTCCCAGACCAGTGGGAGTGGCGCGTCGATGACGATGCCGTTCTCGGTGTGACCGGGCGGGTCGGCGCGGCGGGCCACCAGGTCGGCGACCGCCGGGATGCTCAGCTGCCCGGCCTGCTCCGGGATGCTCACCTGCCACCTGTCGGCGACGACGGCGGAGAGTTCCAGCAGGGCGAGCGAGTCCATGCCCAGTTCCTCAAGCGAGGCGGCGGGGGCGCGGGCCGCGGCGTCGGCGTCCAGTCCGCAGTGGGCCACCAGGATGTCGGTGATCTCGGCGGTCAGCGGGCGACCATGGGTGACGGTCATCGGGTCCTCCTGTGGGGAACGTCGGGCTCCGCGGCGGGCGCGGTGCGTGCTGCGGTGGTGGCCGTCGACCGCTGCGCGGGCGTCGGAGGTGGTGTGGCGAGCAGGCGGTCGACGATGCCTGTGGTGTAGCGGCCCTTGCGGAAGGAGGCGTCGTCGAGGACCCGCCGGACGAACGGGATGGTGGTGTGCACGCCCGGCCCGGCGACGTCGAACTCCTCCAGGGCGCGCTCCAGCCTGTTGAGCGCCAACTCCCGGTCGGGCGCCCAGACCACCACCTTGGCCAGCAGGGAGTCGTACCAGGGGCCGATCAGGTAACCGGCGTGGGCGTGGGTGTCCACACGGGTGAACGGGCCGCCGGGCGGGGTGAACCGGTCCAGCCGGCCGGGGGTGGGTGCGAAGTCGCGGTCGGGGTCCTCGGTGTTGACCCGGCACTCCACGGCGACGCCGTGCAGCCGGATCTCCTCCTGCCGCCAGCGCAGCGGCACCCCGGTGGCGATGTGCAACTGCTCGTGCACCAGGTCGATCCCGGTGATCATCTCGGTGACGGGGTGCTCCACCTGGATCCGGCAGTTGATCTCCAGAAAGTGGAACTGCTCCTCGGCGTCGACGAGGAATTCAAGGGTGCCGGCGCCCACGAAGCCGACCTCCAACGCTCCCCGGAGCGCGGTCCGGGCGATGGTGTCGAGGGTGGTGGCAGGCAGCGCCGGGGCGGGCGCCTCCTCGACGAGTTTCTGGTGCCGTCGCTGCACCGAGCAGTCCCGGGTGCCCAGGTGCACACCGTTGCCGTGCGCGTCGCAGAGCACCTGCACCTCGACGTGCCGGGCTGTGGTGAGGTACCGCTCGACGTACACGCGGTCGTCGCCGAAGGCGGCCTGCGCGGCGGCTCTCGTCCGCGCGTACGCCCGGGCCAGCTCGCCCCGGGCGTGCACCACCGTCATTCCCCTGCCACCGCCCCCGGCGGCGGCCTTCACGATCACCGGGTAGCCGATGGCGTCGGCAACCTCGGCCGCCGCGGCGGCGGTGGGGACTGGTGCGATGCTGCCCGGCGACAGCGGCAGGCCGGCCTGGCTCATGAGGGCCCGCGCCGACGACTTGTCGGCGAGCGCCGCCATCACCGCTGGCGGCGGGCCGATGAAGACCAGTCCGTTGTCCGCGCAGATCTCGGCGAAGTCGGCGTCCTCGGACAGGAAGCCGTAGCCGGGGTGCACGGCCTGGGCGCCCACCTGCCGGGCGGCCTCCACGATGGCGGCGGCGTTGAGGTAGCTGCGCCGGCTCGACGCCGGGCCGATCCGGACAGCCTGGTCGGCGAGGCGGACCGCCGCCGAGTCGGCGTCGGCGGCGGAGTAGACGACAGCCGTCCGGACGCCGAGTTCCCGGCAGGCCCGCAGCACCCGCAGCGCGATCTCGCCCCGGTTGGCGATCAGCACGGTCTCGAACATGGCCACCCCATCCGCGCCGTCAGGCCGGATCCAGCTCGACAAGCGGCTGGTCGTACTCCACCGGTTGGCCGTCCTGGACGAGGATCGCGGCCACGCGACCGGCGCGGTCGGCGGTCACCTCGTTCATCAGTTTCATCGCCTCGACGATGGCGACCGGCTGTCCCGGACGGACCAGGTCACCCACAACGACGAACGGCCCGGCGCCGGGTTCCGGCGCCCGGTAGAAGGTGCCGACGACGGGCGCCCGGACCGCCGTGCGACCCGGGACCGGCGGCCGGATCAGCGATGCCGTCGGACCGGAGGCCGTAGCGGTCGCCTGCGGTGGCGCGGCAGGCGGCAGATCCGGGGGTACGCCTGGCATCGTCGACGCCTCGCCGGGGTGCCACTCCACCTCCAGCACCGTCGACCCACTGTGCAGCCGGATGCGGCGCACCGGTCCGGCCAGCTCGGCCATCAGCTGCCGTACCTGCCGGCGCAGCCCGACCAGCACCTCCTCGTCGGGCACCGCGGCCGCGAGCGGCGCAGCCGCGAGCGGCGTGACATCAGGCGGCGCGGCGGCGTCGGGTCCGGCGGTCACCGGGCACCCGCCCGGGTGCCGGCGCGGGCCGCACCGAAGCGCCGGAACCGTTGCCTGCGCCGACGGACCAGGGTCGCGGGCGGCACGTCCAGCAGGGGCAGCAGGTTGGCAAGCAACGCGGCACGCAGCCGGTCGGCCGTCTCCGCCGGGTCGTCGTGCGCGGCGGATGCCGGCTCCGGCACGATCTCGTCGACCACGCCGAGGCGGCACAGCTCGGGTGCGGTCAGCCGGAGCGCGCGGGCGGCCTGCGGCGCCGCGCGCCGGTCCGGCCAGAGGATCGCCGCACAGCCTTCCGGGCTGATCACCGAGTAGACGGCGTGCTGGAGCATCAGCACCCGGTCGGCGACCGCGAGGGCGAGCGCGCCACCGCTGCCGCCCTCACCGGTGATGACCGCGAGCACCGGGGTCGGCAGCATGGTGAGGGTCAGGATGTTCTCCGCGATCGCCGCCGCCTGCCCGTGCTCCTCGGCGCTGACCCCCGGGTCGGCGCCCGGGGTGTCGACCAGGGTGACCACCGGCAGGCCGAGCCGGGCGGCCAGGCGCATCAGCCGCAACGCCTTGCGGTGTCCGGCCGGGCTGGCCATACCGAAGTTACGGGCCACCAGCTCGGCTGTGGTGTGGCCCTTCTGGTGACCGATCACCATCACGTGTCGACCGGCCAGCTTGGCCAGGCCGCCGACGACGGCCGGACAGTCCCCGCCGAGACGGTCGCCATGCAACTCGACGAACCCGTCGAAGACGGAGTCCAGATAGTCCAGTGTGGTCGGTCGACCCGGGTGCCTGGCGATCCGCACGGTGTCCCACGCGTCGCGTACCGCCGGCTGCGGCTCTCCGACGGCCGCCGCGCCGACAGCGTCGGCGGCCGGTGCCGGGCCGTCACCGGTGCCGCGCTCGCGGTACGGCGACGGCTCCTGCCGGGGTACGGGCGGACGGCTCGGACGGCAGTGGTCGGCGGCGGCGAGCAGCGCCGACAGTCGCCCCCGCAGCGACCGGCGCTGCACCACCATGTCCACCTGGCCGTGGCGCAGCAAGAAGTCGGCGGTCTGGAAGCCCTCGGGCAGTTCCCGGCCGGTGACCTGGCGGATCACCCGGGGGCCGGCGAAGCCCATCCGCGCGCCGCTCTCGGCGAGCACCAGGTCGGTGTTTGTGGCGAACGACGCCGCCACCCCGCCGTAGGTCGGGTCGGTGAGGACGCTGACAGTGAGCAGACCCGCCTCGCGCAGCCCGGCGATGGCCTGGCTGACGGTGGCCATCTGCATCAGCGACAAGGCGCCCTCCTGCATGCGCGCACCGCCGGACGCGGTGACGAGGACGAGCGGGATCCGGTCGTCAAGCGCCCGTTCGGCGGTCCGGGTGATCAGCTCACCCACCGCGCTGCCCAGGCTGCCGCCGAGGAAGCGGAAGTCCATCACGGCCAGGGCAGCCGGGTGTCCACCGATGGTGGCGGTGCCGCAGACCACCGCCTCGGGCAGACCGGTGCCGGCCCGCGCGGCGGTGAGTCGGTGCGGGTACGGCAGCACGTCGACGAAGTCGATCGGGTCGGTCGCGGGCAGCAGGTCGGGCAGGAGGCACAGCGACCCCGGGTCGACGAGTTGCCGGAGCCGTTCCGGGGCGCCGAGCCGGGCGTGCGCACCGCATTCCGGGCAGACGTCGAGGTTGCGCCGCAGCCGCTTGCGGTAGAGCAGGCTGGAGCAGCCGGCGCAGCGGGACCACAGCCGCTCCTCCCGGGGCGCGGTGGCGGTCACGAGCGCCGCCCGGCGTCGGTGGCGTCGAACCTGTAGAAGCACTGCGCCATCGCGTCGCGCGGCGAGCGCCAGGTCGGCAGGTACGGCGAGACGTACGGCCGGAGCCGGTCGCTGACCCGTACGAACTCGGGGTGTTCCCGGACGGCCTCCACGGCGTCCGGCGCCGGTCGCTCGGTTTCGAGCAGGTGCACGTAGAGGTCGTGCAGTCGGTACAGCGAGCGGTGCCGGACGCCGACCAGGCGCGGCAGCTCCGTCGCGTCCGACTCGGCGAAGATCTCGGCCACCTGTACCTCGGCGGTCGGGACGACCTTCGCGACGATCAACGATCGGTCCATGTCTGGGCCTCCCCCCACGGCGTCCGGTCGGCGGGGAACTCCCGGACGCTGGACGACTGCCGACACGATGCGGCAGCCTTCGTCACCACGGCGTCACGGTGACGGGCCGGTCAGCGACGCTGAGCGGTGACGCTGCGTCGATTCAACCTGTGTGTCAGCTATGCGTCCGCCGGCATCCCGGCTATAGGGTTTCAGCAGTTCAGAACCGATCTCACGGTAGGCGGCATTGACAGAAGTGTGCCCTGTCGTTGACTCACCGTGACCATGATTGATAATCTTCACCGTGGTCAGCCCGGCGGCTCCGGCGGGCGGCGCCGCGCCCGGACGGCAGTGTTGGCGCCCCACCGACGGGGTCGACAGCGGCGTCACGGGCAACCATCCGGACACAGCAGACAGTCGGGACCCAGCGTTCCGCAGGGGGTGCCGCCGTGACCGCTGACCCGTCCAGGCCGACCGCCGGAGGTTCCCAAGCAGCCGCCGACATCTCGCTGCACCTGCTCGGCGGCTTCCGACTCCTGCGAGGCTCCGCGCCGGTCGTGGTGCCGCGCGGTCTGCAACGCGTGATGGCGCTCATCGGGCTGCGCCCCGGCGCCCCCCGCAGTCAGTTGGCCGGGCTGCTCTGGCCCGACGCGTCGGAGGAGAGGGCACTGTCGGCGCTGCGGACCGCGCTGTGGCGGCTGCGGCAGGACCCGTGCTGCCCGATGACCGTCGCCGGCGACACGGTCCGGCTGCACCCCTCGGTCCGACTGGACGTCGACGATCTGGTCGGCACGGCCGCCCGGGTCCGCGACGGCGCCGACGTACGGACCACCGCCGGGGCGCTCGCTGCCGGCCGGCACGACCTGCTGCCCGGCTGGTACGACGACTGGGTGCTCCTGGAACGCGAACGGCTGCGTCAGCTGCGCCTGCACATGTTGGAGCAGGTGGCCACGCAGCACCTCACCGCGGGCCGGCACGGCGAGGCGTTGCAGGCCGCGCTGGAGGCGATGGCCGCCGAGCCGCTGCGCGAGACACCGCACCGGCTGGTGGTCCGCATCCACCTCGCCGAGGGCAACGCCTTCGAGGCCGTGCACGCCTTCTACGTCTACCGCGACCTGCTGCGTCGGGAGCTGCGGCTGGAGCCCAGCCCGGCGATGAGCGCGCTGCTCGACGACACGCTCGGCCCGATCCGCGCGGCCACCCGCCCGACGAGCACCGGCCCGGAGGTCGGCGGGTGGCCGTCACCGGCCGTCCGGCGCACGTGACGGCGACGTGACACACAGTGCGCCACGGTTGGCGAATCGAGCACGTGGCCACTGACCCGAGGGTCGGAAACGGTCACCGGGGGAAGGGGTTCCATGAGTCGTCTGCTGATCGTCAGCCGGATCGTCCCGGGCGAGGAGGGGCGCGTCGCGCAGATCTTCGCCGAGTCCGACGCCACCGAGTTGCCAGGTCTCACCGGTGTCGTCCACCGATCCCTCTACAGCCTGCACGACCTGTACGTGCATCTCATCGAGACCTCGGACGTCGACCCGGACGCGCTCGCTGCCGCCCGCAACCATCCGCTGTTCCGGCAGGTGAACGAGCGGCTCGCCGCACACACCTCGCCGTACCTGTCGACCTGGCGCTCCCCCAAGGACGCGATAGCCGACTGTTTCTACCAATGGGACGCTGCCGACGCGACCGCCGCCCACCCGGCCGGCTGACGTGCCCACCGCGCCGCCACACGTCCTGATCATCGGAGCTGGCACCGGCGGGCTGTGCCTGGCGCACGGGTTGCGTCGCGCCGGGATCAGCGTCGCCGTCTACGAACGGCACCAGCACCGCTCCGGAGGGCTGCTCGGCTACCGGGTGGGCATCGGTCCGACCGGCACGCGAGCGCTGCGCGACTGTCTGCCACCGGACGTGTTCGCCACCTTCCTGGCCACCTGCGCCCAGGCGCCGCGCTACTTCAACGTGCTCACACAGAAGCTGACCGAGACCGCCTCGTTCGAGCTGCGACCCGCCGTCGACCCGGTGCACACCGAACACTCGGTGAGTCGCATGACGATGCGCCAGGTACTGCTGACCGGCCTGGCCGACGTGGTGCACTTCGACAAGACCTTCATCCGGTACGAGCAGCACGACGACGGTGACGTCACCGCGCACTTCGCCGACGGCACCACCGCCACCGGTGACCTGCTGGTGGCCGCCGACGGCACGCACTCGGCGGTACGCCGGCAGTACCTGCCGCACGCCGTCATCCGGGACGCCGGCACCATCAACATCGCCACGCGGATCCCCCTGACCCCGCACACCCGTGACCTCCTGGCCGAGCGCGTCCGTACGGGCATCTCGCTCATCTTCGGCACCGGCGGCACCATGGGCGTGCTGCACGTCATGGAGTTCCCCTGGCACACCGACCGGACGATCAAGAAAGGTGTCAGCGCCGACCGCGCCGCCCTGCTGCGGGCCTGGCCCGGCCTGTCGCAGGACACCAGCACCGACCACATCAACCTGATCATCTGGAGTACGGCCCGCCGCTTTCCCGCCGATGTCATGCGGATGCGGGGCGACGACCTGATCGGACTGGCCCTGGACCTCACCCCGAACTGGCATCCGCACCTGCGGGAGTTGCTCAGTCGCGCCGATCCGGGCAGTGCCCTGCCGATCAGGGTGAGCACGTCCGAGCCGACGCCGCCCTGGAAGAGCACGACAGTCACGCTGCTCGGCGACGCCATCCACACCATGACACCGGGGCGTGGGGTGGGAGCGAACACCGCGCTGCGCGACGCCCGTCTGCTCTGCGAGCAGCTCGCCCGCGCCGTCGACGGCGACAAGACGCTGGTGCAGGCGGTGGCCGACTACGAGGCAACGATGGTGCCGTACGGCTTCGCACGGGTCGCCGAGTCGCTCAACCGCAGCGGTACCAGCGGCGACGACCGGATGTACCGGCCGGTGGTGGGTCGGCTCGCGTTGCTCGGGGCGCGGGGCTACTTCGGGGTGACCAGCCGGGTGCCGAGACTGCGCCGCCGATTCGTCAACGACTTCCACACCTACGAGGGCGACCAGGACTGAACTTCCGCCGTCACCGACCCGGGCACACGCCCCGCGCGTGTCCGGGTCGACTGCTGTGCGAGGCGGTCCGTCGCGACGCTGCGTCACCCGTCACGCACCCCGCGAGGTGCCCGTCCCACCCACACCCTCCCTGACCGATCCTGCCTGTCGTCGCCGCAGCGCATGTGCGAAGCTGCGGCGAGTTTTTCTCGTGACTTTTCCGACGACGTGAGAGGGAGGTTCGCCGTGGAGTGGTCTATCGGACACTCACTGATAGTGATTCTGGCACTGTTGCTGGGCTTGGCCGCCGGATGGTTGCTGCGCGGCCGGCAGGGCGCGCAGTCCAACGGGCAGAGTCCGTCGATGGTGGACGGTGACCCCGTCGCCGGCCTGGCCGTGGTGGCCCCTCCGGCGACACCGGCGACCATCGACGAGGATCGGGCGGCGGCGACCGTCGACCCCGCTCCGGTCGCTGTCGTCGACGGGCCTGCCCCCGTGGACACGGTCAGCGCACCGGCTGCGGTGACCACGTCGGACGAACCCGCCCCGGCGGACACCCCGAACACGTTCGACGTGGGCGACATGGCCCTCACCGAAGCCCCGCCGCCGGTCCCCGCCGCCGAGCCCGCCGACGCGGCGGACGTCCGCCCGGAGCCCACGGCGGAACCGATCGCGCCCGAGGAGCAGCCCGCCGAGCAGGCCGCCCCGGCGTCCGTCATCGCTCCCCGCGAGCCGGCGGACGACCTCCCGCTCACCGACGCCCCGCACGCCGAGGTCCCGCAGGCCAACACCTCGGAGGTTGACGCCCCGCAGGACGACACCTCGGAGGTTGACGCCCCGCAGGACGACACCTCACAGGCCGAGGTCCCGCAGGCCGAGGTCCCGCCGGCGGAGACCACCCTCGCCGACATCCCGCCGGCCGAGACCACGACCACCGACGCGCCTCCGGCCGAGACCACGGCGGCCGACGGCGCGTACACCGAGGACACCTCTGCCGCGACGGCGGCTGCCGTCGCCGCGGGCGTGTCGTCGGCGGACGCCCAGGCCACCGAGCCGGCGCGGGCCACGCCGCCGGTCCGACCGGCCGACGCCCCGCTGGCACAGTCGGCCGACGACAGCGCGCCGGACTCCACGGACGCCGGCCCGGCCGACGACTTCCGCCGGATCCAGGGCGTCGGGCCGAAGATGGCGGCGGCGTTGCAGACCGCCGGAGTACGCACCTACGGCCAGCTCGCCGAACTGGACGAGGCGGCCCTGCGGGACCTGATCCGGGCCGCCGGCCTGCGTGCCGCGCCCAGCCTGGCCACCTGGCCCCAGCAGGCGCGGGTGCTGGCCGGTGCCGCCGACGAGGCGGTCGCGGTGCTGCCCGGCGGCGACCAGGGCTGACGTTTCGACATCGAGCCCCTGGCCGGCGTTCCCACGGGGACGCCGGCCAGGGGCTCGATCCTTGTCGGGCTGCCGTCCACGATCGGCTCGGTGGCCCTGAGCCGCCACACAACGGAGGAGCCCCTGAAGCCCAGGCGACGGGGCGGATCACCCCGGTCGAGGGAGAACATGGACGAGTCCGGGCGGCGCGGCCGGCTGCTCGCTAGCGTCGGTCGAGGTGGACCGCACGGTCCGCCGCGTCGGCACCGCAGGAGCGACCGTGTCCCTCTCCGCGTCGGAGCCCGGGCGACGCGGAGCCCGGGCGCCGGCACGCGACCCGGAGGCCTCGCGCCGGGTGACGCTGCTCGAACTCTTCTTCGACCTGGTGTACGTCGTCGCGCTCGCCCTCATCTCCCGTGGGCTCGTGCAGCAGCTCGACTGGCGCCAAGCCGCCCAGGCACTGGTCCTGCTGGCCGCTGTCTGGTGGACGTGGGCGATCACCACACTGGTCACCGACCTGTACGACCCGGAACGCACCGAGATCAAAATGCTGATCAGCGCGGTGATGTTCGGCGCGCTGCTGATGACGACAGCGATCCCGGAGGCGTTCGGTGCCCGCGGGATCGTCTTCGCCGGCGCCTACGTGGCGATCCACCTCGGGCGCGGACTGTTCCTGATGCCCGCCGTACGGCACGAGCCGGAGTTCCAGCGCCGGGCGGCACGGATCGTCACCTGGTTCGCGGTGTCGGCGATACCCTGGATCGTCGGCGCGTTCGTCAGCGGTGACGCCCGGTTGGCCTGCTGGGCCCTCGCGCTCGCTATCGACTACGTGGGCTTCCGGCTCGCGTACCCGGTGCCCGGCCTCGGGGTGGTGCCGGAGGAGCAGCGCAACGTCACCGCCGAGCACCTGTCCGAGCGGTACCAGCAGTTCTTCATCATCGCCCTCGGCGACGCCATCCTGACCATCGGCACCATGTTCAGCCTGGCGCACTCCGAGTGGCAGAACATCGGCGCGTTCGCGGTGGCCTTCGCGACCACCCTGCTGCTGTGGCGGATCTACGTCCACAAGTCCGGCCAACTCCTGCCGCTCGCCATCCAGTCGGCCAGGTTGCCCAGCAGGTTCCTGCTGAGCGCGCCCTACACCCACCTGGTGATGATCGCCGGAGTGGTGACCACGGCCTCCGGGTTCGAACTGCTGCTGCACGAACATCCCGGCCGCGTACCACCGGCGTGGGTGGCGGTGATCCTCGGCGGTCCGGCGCTGTTCCTGGTCGGCCGGGCCGCCTTCGAGTACGAGGTGTTCAGCCGGGTGTCGTGGTCCCGGCCGGGCGGTGTGCTGGCGCTGCTGACCATCGCGTCAGGGGCGCTGTTCCTGCCGTCGTTCTTCGCCTCCCTCGGCGCGATGCTGGTGCTGGCCGGCGTTGCCTACGCTGACTACCGCCGCAGTCTGGGTAGACCTCCGGAGGCGCCTGCGCCACCGCACTGATGCGGGGTCCGCGCCACCGGACCCGCTCACACCAGGGCACCCGCGTACTCCCGGACCCGCAGCCGTTGCCCGGCGGTGTCGCCGAGGCGGACCTGAAGGCCCAGCGGCGCGGCCGCCCGGCGTACGTCGTCCAGATGCAGCGAGCCGTGCCGGTCCACGGTGAGCACCGGCGGTTCCTCCAGTTCGCCTTCCGGCGCGTGGAAGGAGAGCAGGGTCACCGAGGTGGTGCGGTAGCCGGGGTAGGCGGCGCGGGCCGCCGCCTCGTCGCGGTGCACGAGAACCACCAGGTCGGTCAGGTGGGCGAAGTCGGCGGCGAGCGCCCCGGACTTCCAGTGCGCCGGCTCGTCGGGCAGGCCGGTGCGGTGCCGGGACCGGTTCGCCGAGGTGATGTAGAGGTGATCCGATCCGGTCTCGGCGAGCGCCCGCTCGAAGAAGGCGTTCGACGGGCAGGTCAGCCCGGGCGCGATGACCTGGGTGGTGCGCAGCCCACTGTCGACCTGGGTCAGGTGCTCGGGCAGCCGGTCGGCGGCCGGGCCCCGGAAGCCGAATGGCCCGGCGCCGTAGAGGGCGTCCATCAGGGCCAGCACCCGCCCGGCCGGCAACCGGGGCGAGACCCGCGACCAGTCGAACATCGCCGGGATGCGGCAGACGCCTGTGGTGATGCTGCCTACCTGGTCGATCGGGCGGCCCTTGGCCAGGTTGACCAGACGCACGGTGGCGGCGTCCGGACGGCTGACGATGGCGTAGAAGTTGGCGAACGCCACCGCGACGACCGCGCCACCTGCCAGCGCGCGGGCGGCGACCGCGACGTCCTCGGGGCGGTCGATGTAGAGGGGCGGTGTCCGGGCGTCCATGAGTCCTCCTCGGCGGGGCCTCACGCAGTTCTACGTCCGGCAGCCCGCGCGGCGGCGGGAACGGTCGGCGATCCGATAGCCGCCGGTCGGTACGTGGTGCGGGTGGCCGATGCCGGTGCGGTACCGACGGGCCACTGACATCAGCCGGACGGACGACCCGCCGGGGTCGCGGGCGACCGCCGTTAGCCGCGCGACCCGATTGGGTACAACCGGTGCACCTCAGATCCACCACATTCCTTCAGGAGGCAGCGATGCGCGGCACCTCGATACTCGGAGTTCTCGTCGTGATCTGGTTGGTGATCGGCGCTGTCGCCGCGGGCCAGCGGGGTTACTACAGCGGAGACGACACCAACTGCGCCGAGGCCGGCACCATCCTGGTCACCATCGTGGCCGGGCCCTTGAACTACATCGGCGCCAACCCCAAGGTCGACTGCAAGCTGCCCGAACCGTCCAAGTAGGACACCGAGCACCACCGGCCCGCACCCCTGCGAAGGGCGCGGGCCGTTTGCTGCCGCCCGGACGAGCGAGGGCTCGTCCGGGCGGCAGGCGGTGTTCGCGGGATGGTCGTCTGGGCTTGACGCTCAGCGGAAGCAGCGTGCGATCGGCACCGCGCTACCGTCGCAGTTCGTCGGCTCGTTCTCGACGACAACGCTCTCGTCGTCGATCTTGACCTGGGCGTGCTGGGCGAAGATGCCGCCCGGCTTCACGGTGGCGGCGTTGTGTGTGACCTTCGTGGTGTAGAGCGCCAACGAGCCCGCCGTGGCGTAGATGCCGCCGCCCTTGGACGCCGCGCCGACCGCCTCGTTGCCGGTGACGTCGCTGCCGCGTACCAGCAGGTTGGACTTCTCGGCGTAGATGCCGGCGCCGAGACCGTGGGTGGTGTTGCCGTCGACCACGCTGTCGTCGAGCGGCAGCAGACCCTTGACGGTGGAGATGCCGCCGCCGTTGATGGTGGAGGTGTTGCCGCGGATGGTCATCTTGCGCATCACCAGCACCGCGTCGGAGTTGGCGGCACCGCCACCGATCTGCGCTGTGTTGTTCAGCAGCTCGGTGTCGGAGACCTTGGTCCGGGCCGAGAAGCTGGCCATGCCGCCGCCCTGCGCGGCGCTGTTCTGCGTGAAGCTGACGCTCTCCACCTCGGCCGCGCCTCGGTAGTTGCCGAGCCCGCCGCCGTAGCCGTTGGCGCTGTTGTTACGGAACTCGGAACGCTTCAACGTCAGCACACCGCCGTTGAGCAGGCCCCCGCCCTTGCCCGCGGCGCCGGAGGCGCTGTTGCCGATGAACGTTGAGTCGGTGACCACCAGGTTGCCGTCGTTGAAGATGCCACCGCCGCCGCCCTCTGGCGACAGCGACGTGCTGTGGGTGACGGTGACGCGGTCCACGACGGCTGTCGCGCCGTGCACCACGTGCACGCTGCCACCCTCGATGGCGGAGCGACCGTTGTGCAGCGTGACGTCGCGCAGGGTCAGCTCGCCGCCGTCGCGGACTGTGAAGAAGCGGAAGGGCGCGGCCTGGGCGTCGCGGGCGATGGTGGCACCGACGCCGTCCACGGTGATGGGCTGGTAGATCACCGGCAGGCCGGCCGTGTCGTCGGCCGGGTTGTGCGGCGGCGCCTCGGCGTCACCGGGGGTCTCGGCGGCGTCGGCGGCCTCGCGCGCGTCGCGGATCCCGCCGTCGTACTGGTCCGTCTCGTGGAACGCCTCGCTGAGGACGTAGCGGCACCGGGGCGCGAGCCGCAGCTCGCCGCCGCCCTGCGCGTTGGCCGTCACCAGGGCCGCCACCAGCTTCGCGGAGTCGCAGGGCACCTCGACCACACCGCGCTTGCCGGTGCCGGGGGTGTTCCGTGGGGCCCGCCCGGCGTCGTCCCGGTCCCGCTCCCGCTCCGGCCGGTCGCCGGGCCGCCGGTCGTCGTCGCTGGCCGCGGTGCTGAGCTTGGCCAGGCCCGGGAGCGAGAGGTCGCGGTCGGCCGCCGCGGCGACGCCCGCCACGCCGGCCGCCCCCACCACCAGGCTCCCGGCCAGGAAGCCGCCGGCTAAGAACCATCGGGATCGCCGTCTGGGGCGTGCCGGGTCTCCTCCTCGGTACGTGGACATCGTGGTGCCTGCCTTCCTGACTGCTCAACGTGACCGCGCGCCGATCCGGGCGCGGGGTGCTCGACGTGCCGCCGACCACCAAAGGTCACGATAGGGCTGCAATACGGACAGGAAGGTGTGAACGTGAATAACGCTGCCATTCATCTTTTACATCATCAGATGGTGCGCGCCTCACCCCCCGACGTGGATGCCCGGTCGTCGCAACGGATCCGGCTCGGTACGGCGGAGGATCTCCCGTACGACGGGCGGGGTGTCGCCCCGGCCGAGGATCAGGTACCGCAGCAGGTGCGCGAGCGGTCTCCCCTCCGACCACTCGAAGTGCGCGTGCGGCCGGACCCCTGTGGCGTCGCGCATCGCCAGCAGGATCGCCGCTATCGCGTTCGGCGCGGCGGAACTGCTTGCCCTCAGCACCCGGAACCCGCCCACCTCGATCCCGCGCACCTCCAGCACCTGGCTGAACTCCGACGGGTCCCCCACGTCGATCTCCAGGAACAGCACGTCGGCGGCCCCCGGCACCGGGTTGATCCCCCGCTGCCCGCGCTCCTTGATCGTGTACTCCTTCAGCGAGCCCGTCTGCCGCTTGTTCGCGATCAGATGCAGCTGTCCGTCGTGCGCCAACGACTCGGTGATGAAGCGGCGGGCCGGCTCGTCGAAATCGATCCGTTCGGCGCGCAGTTCGGTGGTGCGGGTGACCCGGGAGACCAGCGACACCGCGATGATGCCGAGGATGAACAGCGCCGAGATGGTGATCCCGTCCGGCTTCTCGAAGACGTTCTCGATCAGCGCGTACAGCAGAACCAGGCTCAGCACGCTGAAGCCGACGGCAGCGCCACGCTGGCGGCGGCGGACCGCCGAGATGCTCACCGCCACCGCACCGGAGACCATCATCGCCAGGATGCCCGTCGCGTACGCGCCGGCCTGGGCGTTCACGTCGGCCCGGAAGGCGATCGTGATGGCGACGCTGACCACGGTGTAGACGATCACCACTGGTCGCACCGCCCGCGCCCACTCCGGGGCCATGCCGTACGAGGGCAGGTACCGCGGCACGATGTTGATCAGCCCGGCCATCGCGGAGGCGCCCGCGAACCACAGGATGAACACGCTGCTCACGTCATAGACAGTGCCGAACACCTCGCCCAGATAGGTGTGTGCCAGGAAGGCCAGCGCCCTACCGTTCGCGCCGCCGCCCGGGCGGAACTCCTCGGCCGGGATGAGCGCTGTGGTCACGAACGTCGTCGAGATCAGGTAGACCGACATGATCAGCGCGGCGGTGGTGAGCAGCCGCCGGGTGTTGCGGATCCGGGCCGCCAGGCGGGCCTGCCGATCCGGCCCGTCGGCCGCCACCAGGGGCATCATGCTGACCCCGGTCTCGAACCCGGACAGCCCCAGCACCAGCAACGGGAACGCCAGCACCGCGGTGACAAGCACCTCGCCCGGGCCGGCGCCGCCCTCGGTCAACGCGGCAGTCCAGTCCGACACGATTGTCGGATCGGCGACAATCCGCGACACCGCGACCACCACGATCACCGCGTTGAGCAGCAAGAACACCGCCACCAACGGGATGGCCACCACCACCGCCTCGCGGAACCCGAGAAGGAACACCCCGCCGAGGACGAGCAGCAGCACGACAGTGACCACGACCGGGACCACGGGGTCGTGCATGCTGTCCGGCAGGTACGGATTCTCCAGCAGGTGCACTGTCGCGTCGGCCGACGACAGCGTGATCGTGATGATCCACGAGGTGGCCACGAACCCCAGCAGCACCAGCACGAAGATCTTGCCCCGCCAGAACGGCAGCAACCGCTCCAGCATCGCCACCGAGCCCTGCCCGTGCGGGCTCTCCTGGGCCACCCGGCGGTACATCGGCAACATGCCGAACAGGGTCAGCGCGACGATCAGCAGGGTCGCCAGTGGGGACAGCGCACCGGCCGCCACCGCCGCGATGCCCGGCAGGTACGACAGGGTGGAGAAGTAGTCCACGCCGGTCAGGCACATCACCTGCCACCACGCGTGCCTGCGGTTCTGCCCCTCGGCCGTCTCCGGGCCGGGCGGCTGCACCCGGTGTTCGAAGAGCCACCGGCGCAGCGGACTCGTCGGCGGCCCCGGCCGGGCCGGGCTGGCGACCCGCTCGGGCACCACGACACCGCTGCGACCGCCCCGGTGCGGGCGGGCCGGGTCGCGGGCGGCGCGCAGCGCCGGATCCGGTCCGGTCGGTGTGTGGCGGCGGCCGCTCCAGCGTCGCGGCCTCGCCCGGTGCTCGTCAGCCATCGCCCGTCCCACCCTCGCAGGTTCTGATCCGACGGTAGGTGGTCGCCCACGACCCGAGCGGCGGAACCGGGGACGTGGATGACCTGCTCAGGGGTGGTCCGGTCCGCTTGGCAACCGGCTCGGCGCGGGTGGGCCGACAGCGGTCACCGCTGACGCCGTACGCCGGTCAACGCGCACCCGGCCGGGCAGCGGGTCGCGGCACCGGGTCACCCGGCCGCAACGGGCCGGGTCGCGCACGGCGGGGTCGGGAGGGCCGAGGTCGGGCGGCGGGCCGGCGCCGGGCCAGGACGGTCATGGCGCGGGCGTACCCCGTACCGGCCCGCCGACACCCTCGGAATTCCCGCCGCTCCCCCAACCGCCGGCCGGCACCCCCCGAGCCGGCCGACGGCGGCAGACGGTCGACACCCCCCGGAGCCGACCGGCCGCCTCCCCGACGCGGCCGTCAGACGGCCACACGGGGTGGGTGGAACGTGCGGGACGTGTCCCCGCGCTCCGCCGCCCCACCACCGGGCAGAGCGCGGGGACCCCCCGTCCCCGGCTATTGCAGAAACGCCCCCAGGGGCGAGAGCAGCAGCCGGCCGAGCGCGGCGGCGTTCTTGTCCAACCGTCTGCGCTCACTCTCGTGGGCGGCCGGATCGTGCCGGCACCGCCAGATCTTCTGTGCGTTGCGCCAGGCGACATCGCGGGTGTACTCGACCAGTTCCCCCTGGTACCAGTCGTCGATGTCGCCGTTGAGCATGTCGATGAGCAGTTGCCACTGCTCCAGATAGCCGCGACGCAGACCGGGGATCTTGTCCGCGAAGATGTTGTTGATTTCGAGGTAGTCGTGGTGCTGGTCGCTGCCGTCGACAGGCTCCGACTCCAGGTGGTCGAACGTGGTCACCAGCGCGAACGGCAGGTCGAAGTTGATGTGCGCGTTCACCCCGGCCGCCGCCGACGGCAACGGTCGGGCGTCCGGCCCGCGCATGCGCTCGAAGAGACACGACCACGCCTTCGGGGTGCCGGGGCTGGAGTCGGTCCACAACCGCAACGCGTCGAAGTAGCGGGCGGCGAACTCGACGTCCAGCCGCGCGAGGAACACCGGGTCGATGAAACGGTCGTCGTACAGGCCGTCGAGCACGCTGCTCGTGATCGTCAGGTAGAGCTTGTTGAAGTCCGCAAGCGGGCAGCTCTCCTCCAACGGCGGCAGCCGCACCAGCATGTCCTGGAGTTTGGTGAGGTGATCGACCACCGCTGGCACGTCCGCGGGGTGATCGGCGAGCAGGTCGACGATGTCCCCGTGGACAGGTCCCCAGACCGGTTCGGTCATCTCTCCTCCATGCTGGTTCACGGCCGTACCGCCGTCGACGGGGCTCAGCCTCTCAACAGGCACCCACCCTCGGAATCAGTAAAACGACGTATCCGGCGCGCACAGGCGCCGCGCGGACTACGTACGTCGGTCAGGCGCGCCCGATGCGCAGCTGGATCGCGCTGGCCTGAACACGGGTGCGGACCTGGAGCTTGTCGAAGATGTGCGACACGTGCACGCCGATGGTCCGCTCGCTGATGAACAGACGCTGCCCGATCTCCTTGTTGGTCAGACCCTCGGCGACCAGGGCGAGCACCTCCCGCTCACGCGCGGTGAGTGCGGCCAACTCGTCGTCGACAGGCTGAGCCGGCGTGGCACCCCGGCCAGCGCGATCGTCGCGTTCCTGGAGCGGCACCCGGGCCCGCCCGGCCAACCCCCGGATCTCCGAGGTCAGCGGAACCGCGCCCAACCCCTGCGCCATCTGGTGCGCCTCGCGCAGCAGCCGGCCCGCGGTGGCCAGCCGGCTACGCCGGGCCAGCAGCGCCTCGGCCTGCCGCAGCCGCGAGTACGCCGCCGGGTAGGGATGGTTGCGGCGGTCCCACTCGGCGGCCGAGGTAGCCCACAGCTCCGGATCGCTGCCGTCGAGGCGGCTCACCTCAGCGGCGCACAGCGCCAGGAAGCCGTCCACAACCGACCGCACTGGCGGGGCAGCGGACTCGCTCTTGCGCGCGACGCGATCGGCCACACCACGCAGACGACGCACCGCAGTGGGGTCCACCGCCACGGTACGACTGGCGTGCGCCTCGGCCTCGGCGCGCAGGCCGTGCCAGACCAGCGCGGACAGGATCGTCACGTCGTCCGAACGGCTCTCGGTCAGGCCACGCTGGACCGCCTGGCGTGCCACATCGTGCCGGCCCTCCCACATCGCCAGCCCGGCGCGCAGGGTGAGCAGCGGGATGACGTGCCGGGCACCACCGCCGGCGAGCACCGTCGCCACGGCGTCGAGATCCCGGTCGGCGGCCTCGATGTCGCCGTAGCCCACCGACAGTCGGCAACGGGCCAGCAGCAGCTCGACGGCGTCCGCCCCGGACGGTCGGTGCCGCAGCGCGGCGGCCACCACCTTCTCCGCCTCGGCCCACTGGCCCACCCGGAACAGTCCATTGGTGGCGATGGCAAGCAGCCGCGTCTCCCAGGTACGGCCCAGACCCAGCTCGGCGACCCGCTCGGCACCCCGCCGGGCCACCAGCACCCCCTCTTCGAGGATGTTCAGCGGCCCGGTCAGCAGCTCAGCGAGGTGCAGGTACGCGCACGCCACGTCCTCCGGTTGACCGGCGCGCTCGGCGGTTTCGAGAGCCTGGCGCATGACCGCCAACCCGGCGTCCGGGTCCTCCAGGCAGGCGTCGCTGAAGCCCAGCGCCGAGCTGGCCAGCACCACCTCGGTGGCGGAGCCCTCCACGTCGGCGGCGAGTGCCAGCGCCTCCCGGGCACGCTGTCCGGCGTCGGCGTACCGGCCCAGGTGCAGCAGCAGCTCGGCGAGGCGTGCCGCGGCGGTGGCCCGGTCGCGCGGCGAGCAGTCCGCCGCCTCCAGCGCCCGCTGGTATTCCTCCTCGGCCAGCGCGGAGCGCCCCGCCGCCGCCAGGTAACGGGCCCGCTGGATGTGCAGTGCGCAGGTCGGCTCCCCGCCCTGCAACTCGGCAAGCTCCTCCAGCAGGGCCAACGCACGAGCGTGCTCCCCGCAGTGGTGGGCCGCCTCGGCCGCATGGCCGAGCAGCTCGACCCGGTCCGCCGCCGGCGAGCCGGAGTCCTCGGCCAGCTGCAACGCCGCCGACCAGTGCCGGTGCGCCTCGGCGTAGCCGTGCAGCCGCTCGGCCTCCTGGGCCGCGGCCACAGCGGCCGGCAGGGCACGGGCCGGCTCGCCGGCCAGGCGCCAGTGATGCGCCAACCTGGCCTGCTGCAGCTCGCCCGGCGCGGCGGTCAGCGCCTCGGCGTAGCGCCGGTGGATGCCAGAGCGTTCGGCCGGCAGCAACTCGTGCGCCAGCACCTCGGCCACGAGACGGTGTCGCAGCCGGTAGCCGTCGTCGGCGCCGACCAGCAGCCGGTGAGCCACGGCGGCGCGGGCCGCGTCGATCAGCTCCCCCTCCGGCAGCCCCAACACCTCGGCCAGCAGCCAGTGCTGCACCGGCTCCACACCGGCGGCCACCGCGTGCACCACTGCGTGCGCGTGCTGCGGCAGCGCGTCGACCCGGTCGAGGAAGATCTCCCGCAGCGTCTCGGACAGCCCGTCGCGCCCATCGCGCAGGTCACGGGCCAACTCCTCGACGACGAACGGGTTGCCGCCGCTGCGCTGCCACACCTGGTCGGCCGCCTCGGCGGGCAGGTCACCGCCCAGCACCGCGGCGGCGAGCTTCTCCGTGTCGGCGCGATCCAGTGGGGCCAGGTCGAGCACCCGCACCGAGCGCAGCCGGCGCAGCTCGGTGAGCACCCGACGCAGCGGGTGGGCGCCCTGCAACGACTCGGCGCGCACCGCGGCCAGCACCGACAGCTGAAGGTCACCGAGACCGGCGAGCAGGTAGAGCAGGAGCTGCCGGGTGCTGCGGTCGACCCACTGGAGGTCGTCAAGGATCAGCACCAGCGGTCGCCCCTCGGCGATCAGATGCAGCCCGCGTGACACCCGCTCCAGCAGGGCGCTCGCGCCGTCCGGGCCGCCGGTCTCCTCGGCGAACATCTGCAACAGGCTCCGCACGGCCGAGGAGGTGCGCGCCTGCGAGGCAGGCAGGTCGGCGTCGAAACGCCGCAACGCCTGCAGGAGAGGGTGCAGCGGGGACGCATCGCCGATGTCCAGGCAACCGCCGGTCAACACCAGTGCGCCCTGGTCGCGCAACCGGGCACCGATCTCGCCGAGGAGGCGGGTCTTACCTACACCGCTCTCGCCGGTGAGGAAGACGGCGGCCGTCTGCCCCTGTGCCACGTCACCGATCAGGGCGGACCGAACCGTCTGCACCAGCCCGGCCCGGCCCACGAGCGGTGCGGTGTCCACATCGCTGGCCATGGCACGCAGCCTAATCACACGCCCCTGGACCGTTCTACAACCACTTGCCGCTTGTGGTACTCGTCGCGTCGAGATTGCGACTAAAGGTTGCGGGTGGCCGACATACGTCGTTCGGCAGATCCCCGGTCAGCCCACGAATGCCAATGTCCGGAGGGTCATCAGCCGTCAGCAGGAAAGGGCCGGTGCGCTACCCATGATCACTATCGTCGCCGACAGGCCGCGGACCGACTACCCACATTGGCCGGTACCCGCGGAACGACGCACAGTCACCGTGCTGTTCGTCGACATCGTCGGCTCCACAGCACTTGTCGACAGGCTCGACCCCGAGGACGTCCGCGCCCTGCAACGCGCGTACTTCGACACCGTCGCCGGAGTGCTGCACCGCTGGCAGGGCGTTGTCGAGAAGTACGTCGGCGACGCGGTGATGGCACTGTTCGGGGCGCGGCACTCCGACGGCTTCGACGCGTACCGGGCGGTGCGCGCGGGACTGGAGATCCAGGCCGCGCTGGACCGTCGCTCGACGGTCGGCGACATCCGGCTGCGGGTCCGCGTGGGCGTCGCCACCGGCGAGGTGGTGGTCGACCTGGGCGACGCGGTCAGCGGGGGCCACGGCGTCGCCAGCGGCGCGGTGATCACCACGGCGGCCCGCCTCCAGGAGTACGCGCCTCCCGGCGCCGTCGCGCTCTGCGCCACCACGGCCCGGGCCACCGCCGGTCTGATCGCCCAACGCCAACTGGTATCGGTGCCGGTCTCCGGCCGGGTGTCGCCGATGCCGGTCTGGCATGCCGTCGGCCCGATACGCCCCAGCGTCGCCCGGCACGACGGCCCACTGATCGGCCGCCGCCGCGAGCTGGCCACCATCTCCGAGCAGCTGACCCGGGCGCTGCGGGAGCGCTCGCCCCGCTGGGTGTCAGTGGTCGGCCCGACCGGCAGCGGCCGTAGCCGCATGCTGCACGAGCTGACCCGAACGCTGTCCACGATGGACGACGTGTCGGTGCGGTGGTGCGTGGTGGGCTGCCCGCCGTACCCCGATCAGGTTCTCGCGCCGGTCGCGGAGCTGGTCCGCAACCTGGCCGGGATCCGGCACGGTGACGGCCCGGCCACGGTCCGCAAACGCCTGACCGACACCTTGACGCCGTTGTTCACACCGGACCGGGTCGCAGCGGCGGTGCCGGCGTTGCAGCAGCTGCTTGCCGTTCCAGACGGCGGCGCCGACGCCCTGACCGGCGCAGCGATCTGCCGCGACGTCCTGCTGCGCCTGGCCGCCGACGGCCCGCTCGTCGTCGCAGTGGACGACGTGGACCGGGCCGCGCCGGCCGTGAGCCGGTTCCTGCACGCGCTGTTCAGCACCGCGACGGCGCGCGAGCTCCCGCTGGCGGTGCTCACCGTGCACCAGCCGCAGTGGGCCGACACCCGACCCGGCCCGGCCCGCCGGGTGGCGATCCGGCCGCTGGCCACCGTGCAGTCCGGTCGGCTGCTGCGCCACCTGCTGGCCCGCGCCGGCCAGCCGGTCGCCCTTGTCGACCGGCTGCTGCCGCTGGTCGGAGGACGACCCGGGCACGCGGCCGCGTACGTGGCAGCGATCACGACGTGTGCGGACCCGACGGCGGGCGGGCTGCCCGACGCGGTGCGCAGGGCCGCCGGCGCGGAGCTGGACCGGTTCGGCGGTGAGCACCGTGCGGTGCTGATGGCAGCCGGCACCCTCGACGGCGGGATCTCCGGCGCGGCCATCGACCGCGCGCTCGACTGGGCGCCCGGGCGATCGGCCGCGGCGCTGCGTGATCTGGTCGCCGCCGGGCTGCTGCTCCCCCGCCGCGGCGGCGGGTACGCGTTCACCGCTCCCGCGCTGCGCCAGGTTGCCGCCGAGCGGCTGCCCCGCGCGCTGCGGGCCGTCTTCGCCCGCCGGGCCGCCGGCACTCCGCGCCTGCACAGCGTCCACTCGTTGGCCCGGCAGCCCGACAGCCGCGCTGCCGCCGTCCACCCTGGCGCCGTCAGCGCCGTCAGCGCCGTCAGCGCCGTCAGCGCCGTCAGCGCTGGCACTGTCAGCGCTGGCACTGTCAGCGGCTCGCCCGCGCGGCACGCCGAGGTCGTGCGTCTCGACACCGCGTTGGCCGGCTCGGCACCGGTGCCCCGCCGCACTCCCGTCTCGGCGGGCACCCCATCGGCCGCGGCGATCCACGACATCAGCAGTCCGCTGGGCGTGCGACGGCTCCGAGCCGTCGGGTCGGCCGGTCATGCGCCGTCGGACCGGACCCTGCCGGGGTCCGTGTCGCACACCGGCACGCTCACTCAGTTACCCCTGCGGGCCGACCGGCTCCCTGCGGCGAACCGTGCGGCGCCCGCCGTGCCGGGGCCAGCGGGACGCCTCACCCGGGCCGGCGTCGGCGCTTTACCCGGTGCGGCGCACGGCGTACCCGCTGTGGTGCCGGTCCGTCCGCTGGAGGGCCTGGCCGCCTCCGCCTGAACGCCCGGCATCACGGGGCAGTGCGGCGAGGCGGACCCCCCGCGGCGGACGGGACACGGACCGCGCGCCACGGTGGGAGGCAGCGTTACCTGTCGATCGTTCAGCCGGCGGCCAGGAAGGCCAGCACCCGTGGCCAGGCCGCGTCGGCTGCGTCCGGGGCGTACTCGTCGAGGTCGGGGTCGGTGAACAGGTGCCCCGCGCCGGGGTAGCGGAACACCGTCAGGTCGGCACCGGCGTCGGTCATGGCCCGCTGCCACTCGTCGACCTCGTCCGGCGCGTCGTACGGGTCCGGGTCGGCGAGGTGCAGGTGCACCGGCAACCCGGGTCGAACCGCGTCCGGCGCGCCACCGGTGCCGTGCAGCAGGAGCAGCGCGGCGGCGTCGGGGCGTTCGGCGAGCAGCGCTCCTGCGACACCGGCGCCCATCGAGAAGCCGGCGAGCACGGTCTCCGGCGGGAGGTCCCGCAGCGCTGTGCGGGCCCGGTCGAGCACCACCTCGTGGCCGACCTTGTCGAGCAGCGCGAAGCCCTCCTCGACGGTTTCGGTGGCGGGCACTCCGTACAGGTCGGGGGTGACGACCCGGTGCCCGGCGGCGCGCAGCCGGTCGGCGGCGGCGCGTACGGCGGGTCGCAGCCCGTACACCGAATGGAACAGCACGACGTGTCGCATCAGGTCATCCTGCCGCAGCGCGACGACGATTCCGGTGCGGCCACGCGGGAGCGCGGTCAGGCCAACGCCGTCAGCCGGTCCACCAGTTCCGACGGCGGCGGCATGGCGGCGATCTCCCGGCTGACCTCCGCGGCGGCGATGCGGAGGCCGTCGTCGGTGAGCAGGCGGGTGAGCGTCAGCGCGGTGATGTCGCGGGGGCGCAGGGCCAGGCCGGCACCTCGACGGGCCACCAGCTCGGCGTTGTGCCGCCGGTCCCCCGCGCCCACGGTGGCCAGTTGGGGCAGGCCGGCGGCGAGAGCACCGAGGGCACTGCCCGCACCGCCGTGGTGGACCAGCGCCGCGCTCGCCGGCAACGCCTCGTCGAGCGGAATCCAGTCGACCACCCGCACGTTGCCGGGCAGCGACCGAGCCGACCGCGCATCGGGCCGGACCAGCACGATCTCGGCGTCCACCCCGGCGGCCGCGGCCACCACGGCGGGCATCGGCCCTCGGTCGCCGGGGCCGGTGAGGGTGCTGCGGGTGACCAGGATCCGGGGCCGCTCACCCGGCTCACGCAGCCACGCCGGCAGCTCGCCGCCGCCGGCATAGGAGTCGTACCGCATCGGCCAGCCGCTCTGGGCGGCCACGCTGGGCGGAGCCACGGCGAGCGCGGCGGCCGGCGGCGGTAGCTCGGCCAGGCCGTGCCGGCGCAGGGCGGCGCCGAGCCGGGCGGTGGTGGCACGGACCAGTTCCCGGCCGTCGAAGAGGGCGTTCTCCTGGCGTACGGCCGGAATGTCGAGCCGCGCGGCGGCGACCGCTCCGGCGACGGCGAACGGCTCGTGCAACACCAGATCCGGCTGCCACCGGGTGGCAAGCGCGACCACCGAATCGGTGAGGTGGTCGTTGAGCTTGCCGAACAGCAGGCCGGCGCCCCGGGTGCCGGCGGTGCCGGCCAGCTCGGCGCGCGCGATCAGCGGATGACGGGGGAAGACCCGCAGCGCGATCCGGCCGAAGTCGAACCCCGGCGCGATGTCGTGCCCCGGCAGGCCGGCGTCGGCGGCTGCCAGCCCGCCGCCACCGGTGGCCAGCAGTACGTCATGGCCGGCGTCGCGTAGCGCGAGAGCGAGCGGCACGAGCGGGAAGACGTGCCCGACCAGCGGGGCGGAGACCACCAGCACGCGCATGGACGCTGATCCTATGTCAACAGAGCTGGAGCCGAATGCCCGTGCGGCCCGGGGCAACCCTGCCGGCCAGGCCGCCAGATCCGGCTGTACGCGGTGCGCCGGGCTGGCTATCCGGCCAGCCCGGCGCATCTCTGATCATCGCCCTGCCATTCTTTAGCAGTTGCCAAGAATGTGCAACAAGGTCTGGGCAGCGCTCCGCAGCGGTAACTAGTCTGCTCGCCATGACTCCTTACCTCGTGGAACCGTGGGCCTGGCAGGAGAGCTGGGACCGTCAGCAGGAGGCGTACATGCCGGACCGGGAACACCGGTTCACCGCCATGCTCGACGCCCTCGACGCCGTACTCGATCGTCGACCGCCACGCCTGCTCGACCTGGCCGGCGGCACCGGCACCATCTCGCTGCGGGCGTTGGCGCGCTTCCTCGACGCCGAGGTGACACTGCTGGACCTGGACCCGGCGTTGCTTGCCATCGCCGGCGCCTCGCTGGGCGACCGGGCCGAGATCGTCACGGCCGACCTCGGTACCCCCGAGTGGCGCTCCGCGCTCCCCCACCAGGAGTACGACGGCGTGCTCACCGCCACCGCCCTGCACTGGCTGCCCGGCGACCGGCTCGGCCAGCTGTACGCGGAGATCCGCGACGTCCTGCGACCAGGCGGGATCTTCGTCAACGCCGACCACATGCCCGACGACGCCCTGCCCGAGCTGACGAAGCGGATGACCGGACGGGCGCGCGAGCGCCGCCAGGCGCGGTACGCCACCGGTTCGATGCTCTCCTGGTCGGACTGGTGGGCGCGGGCTGGTGCCGACCCGACGCTGGCCCCGCTCGTCGCCGAGCGGCACGCCATCTACCCGACCGGGCACAGCCCAGAGTGGGCCCCTGCGGTGTCCTGGCACGTGAAGACACTCACCGAGGCCGGGTTCACCGAGGTCGGGACGGTGTGGCGCGGCGGCTCGGACGCCGCCGTGGCGGCAGTACGCTGAGCAGTCGTGCCAGAGCCGCCCGAGCCGCGTACCGATCCGGACGTCGACCTGCGGGTCCCCGCCGACCGACAGGAGTTGGCCGTCCATCCCCTGGCGGTGCTCGCCGCGATCGCGGCCGGCGGGGTGCTCGGCGCGCTGGCTCGGGCCGGTCTGCAACACGCCGCCCCGCATCCGCCCACCGGCTTCCCGTGGGCGACCTTCGCGGTCAACCTGTCCGGCTGCCTGCTCGTCGGCGTACTGATGGCGGTGCTCGGGCACCTCGGCGTCGGGCACCCCCTGGCCCGCCCGTTTCTCGGTGTCGGGGTGCTCGGCGGTTTCACCACCTTCTCCACCTACGCGGTGGACGTCCAGGAGGCGTTTGTCGCGGGCGCACCGGGCACGGCCGTGGCTTACCTGGCTGCCACGGTGTTCGGGGCGCTCGCGGCGGTCGCCGTGGGCGACGCGGCCGCGTCGGGACTGCTGCGGCGTCGGGTGGCCCGATGACAGTGCTGCTCATCGCGCTGGGCGCCGCCGTCGGGGCCCCGCTGCGCTATCTCGTCGACCGGGCCGTGCAGTCCCGGCACGACTCGGCGTTTCCGTGGGGGACGCTGACGGTGAACGTGGCCGGCTCACTGCTGCTCGGCGTCCTCGTCGGCCTGCCTGCCGGTCCGGCGGTGAGCGCCCTGCTCGGCACCGGGTTCTGCGGTGCGCTGACCACCTACTCCACATTCAGCTACGAGACGCTGCGCCTCGCGCAGACCGGCAAGCGGCTCCTCGCGCTGGCGAACGTGATGCTCAGCGTCGCCGCCGGGCTCGCCGCCGCCGTCGCCGGCTACGCCCTGGCCCACGCCCTGCTCGGCTGACCACAACAGCCGCCTGGCCCGCAGGCAACGGTGCCCCACCGCATCGAATACACCGAGGGTATATACGCGAGGTATACACCCGGGGTAGCCTCCTGACATGAGTGTCCCACTGACCCTTCTCGGCCTCCTCGAACGGGAGCCCAGCCACGGCTACGACCTGAAGCGCGACTACGACGCCTTCTTCGGCCGGGGCAAGCCGCTGCCGTTCGGCCAGGTCTACTCCACCCTCAGCCGCCTGGCCCGGGACGGCAAGGTGGTGATCAGTGACGTGGCCCCCGGCGCCGGCCCCGACCGCAAGCGCTACGTCATCACCGACCTCGGTGCGACCGAGGTCGAGCAGTGGCTGACCCAGCCGGTCGAGCCCGAGCCGCACCTTCAGACGGTCCTCTTCGCCAAGGTCGTGCTCGCGCTGATGCTGGACCGGCCGGCCGGCGAGTACCTCGACATGCAGCGCAGTGCGCACCTGCAACGGATGCGTGAGCTCACCGAGGTCAAGCGCGCCGGCAGTCTGGTCGACGCGCTGCTCGCCGACCACGGCCTCTACCACCTGGAGGCCGACCTCCGGTGGATCGAGATGACAAACGCCCGGTTGGACGCCCTGCGAAAGGCGGTACGGCAATGAGCGTGGTGATCGAAGCACGCGACGTGAAGCTCTCCTTCGGCCGGACGCCCGCGCTGCGTGGCGCCACCCTCAGCGTGAGCGCGGGCGAGATCGTCGCCGTCATGGGTCCGAGCGGCTCGGGCAAGTCCACACTGCTGCACTGCCTCGCCGGCATCCTCGTGCCCGACTCCGGCGAGATCCACTTCGCCGGCAACCGGGTCGACACCCTCACCGAAGCCGCGCGCAGCAGCCTGCGCCGGGACCGCTTCGGCTTCGTGTTCCAGTTCGGTCAGCTCGTGCCCGAGCTCACCGCTGCGGAGAACGTCGCCCTGCCACTGCTGCTCAGCGGCGTCCGTCGACCGCAGGCGCTGCGCCGGGCGTACGCCTGGTTCGAACGCCTCGGCCTCGACGGCCTGGAGCAGCGCCGGTCCGGCGAGTTGTCCGGTGGGCAGGCGCAGCGCGTCGCCCTCGCCCGTGGCCTGGTCGCCGAACCGCAGGTGCTCTTCGCCGACGAGCCGACCGGCGCGCTCGACTCGCTCACCGGCGAGCAGGTAATGGACCTGCTGGTCAGCGCCGCCCGCGAGCAGGGCACCACGGTCATCCTGGTCACCCACGAACCCAGGATCGCCGCGTACGCCGACCGTGAGGTCATGGTCCGCGACGGGCGCGTGAACGCGCCGGACCGGATCGCCTCGTGATCGGCTTCGGGCTGCGCCTTGCCGTGGCCGGCGGCCGGGAGGCACTCACCCGCCTGGCCATCATCGCCGCCTCCGTCGCTGTCGGCAGCGGGCTGCTGCTCGCCACCCTCGCCGGGGTCAACGCCGTCAACTCCCAGCTCACCAGGTACGCGTCGATGTATCCCAGCGCCTCCACGGGCGGCGACGCCGACCCGCTGTGGTGGTCGACCCGGGACGACTTCTTCCACGGTAAGCAGATCACCCGGATCGATGTCGCCGCCACCGGGGCGGGCGCGCCGACGCCGGTCGGCATCCCGACCGTCCCCGGGCCCGGGGAGTTCTACACCTCGCCCGCGTTGCGGGAACTGCTCGCCACGCACCCGGCCGACCAACTGGGCGACCGCTATCCGGGGCGCGACCTCGGCACCGTCGGCCCGGCCGGATTGGCCTCACCGGACGCCCTGCTCGTCGTCATGGGCGGCACCCCCGATGAGGTCGCTGAGTTGCCGCTGGCCCGGCAGGTCACAACCGTCGGTGACGCGCCCGCGCTGCCCGAGACGACGGTGAACCTCATCCTGGGCGTGGTCGCCGGTGGGCTGCTGTTCCCGGTGCTGATCTTCATCGGCACCGCCACCAGGCTCAGCGCCGCCCGCCGGGAGCAGCGCTTCGCCGCGATGCGCCTGGTCGGCGCGACACCGAAGCAGATCGGGGTCGTCGCCGCGGTGGAGGCGACCACAGCGGCCGTCACCGGCACCGCCGTCGGCTTCCTGCTGTTCTTCGCATTCCGGGGATCGCTGGCGAGCATCCCGTTCACCGGTATGCCGTTCTTCCCGAGCGACATGTCACTGGGCATCCTGGACGTCCTGCTCGTCGCGCTCGGCGTCCCCGCTGGCGCGGCGGTGGCGGCGGCGGTGTCGCTGCGCCGGGTACGGATCTCGCCGCTGGGCGTCACCCGCCGGGTCACGCCACGCCCACCTCGCGCGTACCGGCTGATCCCGCTCCTGCTCGGCGTCGGCGTGCTGGTGTTCGCGCTGGGCTACCGGCCACCGACCTCCGACGGTCAGGCGGCGGTGTTCCTGCCCGGTCTGCTGCTCATCATGACCGGGCTGGTGCTGGCCGGCCCCTGGTTGACGATGGTCGGCGCCCGCGTCATGGCCCGGTACGCCAGCCGCCCGGCCACCCTCATCGCCGCGCGACGCCTCGCCGACAACCCGAAGGCCGGGTTCCGGGCCATCAGTGGCATCATGCTCGCGCTCTTCGTCACGACAGTGGCCGTCGGCGTGATCACCACGATCGTCGACAACCGTGGGCCGGCGCCGATCGGCTCGACGGCAGCCGGCACGGTGTCGATGGACTTCGGCGAGAAGGCACCGACAATGCCCGACACGCTGCTCACCGACCTGCGCTCGGTCACCGGCGTACGGCACGCTTCAGTGGTGCTGGAGAACCCGGACATGCGGACCGCCAGCGAGCCCGGTCTGATCGCGTGCGCCGACCTCCCGAGCGCGTACGGGCGGTGCCCCGACGGCGCGGACGTCGCCGAGGTGGCGACGGGCCTCGTCCCCTTCCGGGAGACGGCATCGTCCACAAGGGTCTGGCAGGCCGCGTCGGTCCCGCTCGGTGAGCTTCAACGGCTGCCGGTGATGTCGATCGTCGTCAACACCGACGGCTCCGCCGCCGCCGTCGAGCGTTCGCGTACCGTCCTGGAGACCGCCCTACCGGCCTTCCTGGTGGCGCCGAACGTGCCAGGTGACTTCGAGTCGAGCTTCGCCGACACGCTGCGCGGCTGGGGGCAGCTGGCAAACGTCACAATCATCGCGAGCCTGGCGCTGGCCGGGTGCAGCCTCGCGGTCAGCGTGATCGGCGGCCTCAGCGAGCGCCGACGCCCGTTCAGCCTGCTGCGCCTCAGCGGGGCGCCGGTGCGGGTCCTACGCCGGGTGGTGGCGCTGGAGAGTGCCGTACCGATGCTCGCCGTCGCCGCGGTCGCCATCGGCATGGGCCTGGTCGCCGCGCACCTGTTCCTGCGGGCACAGATGGGCTACACGCTCGTCGCGCCGGGGCCCGGCTTCTACGTGATCGTCGTCGTCGGGTTGGCGGCGTGCCTCGGCATCATCGCCTCCACCCTGCCACTGCTGGAACGCCTCACCGGGCCGCAGACAGCCCGCAGCGAATGAGCGTCATTGGCCCGGCGGTCGGGAGAGCGACCACCGGGCCAATGACGTAGGCGCCTCAGCGGGCGTGGCGCTCCGGGTGCGCCCGGTTCCACACCCGCATCCGCTCCGGGTAGCCGGTGCGGGCGGCCTCGTACAGCGGCACCGCGTGCTTGCGGGCGATGTCGCCCGCCGCGCGGGGCGTGCCCGTCCGGCGGCGAATCCACTCACCGTCGTGCGCGATAGCCATCACCGTAGTGTCGGTAGCGGTGGTCTCCGGCTCCAGGTAGAACTCCACACCTTGCCGGCTGGTGACGAACGCCTCCAGCGCCGCGAGGTCCTCCCGGGTCGCCTCCCGATCCAGCTTCGTCGGGGTCGCTCCGGCGTCCCGGGACCGTCGACTGAACCAGCCCATGCCCCACCCCTCTCCTCGACGACCTCCAGTGCACCACCGAATCCTGGCAATATGCTGCACGCCGGGTGGGAGTGAGCTGGTCAAGCCGCGGATGGAACCTCCCGGGCGCGGGCGGTGTCATGAGTGTGATCCCCACCGGAGGCCCTCCTGGACGACGACGTGCTCGTCACCCGCGCTCGGGCAGGTGACCTGGAGGCGTACGACCTCCTGGTCGCCCGGCACACCGCGTCCGCGTACCGGACGGCGGTGCTGCTCGGGGCGGGATCGGACTCCGAGGACGTCGTCCAGGAGTCGTTCGTGAAGGCCCACCACGGCCTTGCCCGCTACCGGGGCGAGTCGTCCTTCCGGGCGTGGCTGCTGGCGATCGTCGCCAACGAGACCCGGAACCTGCACCGGACGCGCTCCCGCCGCGACGGGCTCGTCCTGCGGGCCGCGGCGGCACACCCGGGGTCCGAGATCACCGGGGATGACGCCGTCGACGCGGTGCTGGCCGGGGAGCGCCGCGCCACGCTTGTGCGGGCGCTACGCCAACTGCCGGGCCGGGACCGCGAGGTGATCGTCTGTCGGTTCTTCCTCGACCTCAGCGAGGAGGAGACGGTGGCGATGCTGGCTGGCCCCGGGGCACTGTGAAGTCGCGGACGTCGCGGGCACTGGCGAAGCTCCGCCGCCTGCTCGACGGTGCGGAGGTCCGCCATGGATGACCTCGAAAGGGAACTACGCGACCTCTCGGCCTGGCTGGAGACACCCGACCCGCCCGACGTCACCGCGCGCGTACGCGCACAGCTCACGCCGCCCGTGCCCCGCCGACGCCGGTGGCGCCGGTACGTCGCCGCAGCGCTTGTCGCCGTGCTGGTGGCGGTGCTGCCGCCGGGACGGGCTGCGCTCGCCGACGCCGTCGCCGGGTTGCTGCGCTTCGCGGGAGTCACCGTCGCCACGTCGCCAGGCCCGCAGGCGCCCACCGGCACTCCGTCGCCATTGCCGGCGCAGCGGACCACCACAGTGGACGAGGCACAACGGGTGGCGCGCTTCCCCATCCGACTGCCGGCGAAGCTCGGCGTACCCGAGCAGGTGCTTGTCGCCGACCCCGACGGCGCGGGCAGGTACCGGGTGGCGACGCTGCTCTACGACGGGGGCGCGCTGCGCGTCGACGCCTTCGACGGTCGTCTCGACGTGGCCTTTTACAAGCGGGTCAGCGGCCCGATCGTGGAGTGGACGCAGGTCCACGGCGACTTCGCCGTGTGGGTCGACGGCCCGCACACGCTCGCCTATGTGGACCGGGCGGGGACGGTCCGGATGTCGACCGCCCGGCTCGCGGCCTCGACCCTGATCTGGCAGGACCGTGGCGTGAGCTACCGGATCGAGGGCGATCTCACCAGGGCCGAGGCCGTCGGGATCGCCGAGTCGCTGCGCTAGCCGGAACCCGCCGCGTCCGGCCGGTGTCGTCCTGGTGAGACGTGCATCGAAGTGTGCCGGGAAGGAGCGAGATGGGTTCCAGGGGCATGGTTCTGCTGGCGTCGGTCGTCCTGCTGGCGGGCTGCACGACAGGCCAGCCGGCCACACCGGACGGCCCGGGGGCAACAAGCTGCGGCTCGCGGGTCGAGACGGGTGCCCTGCCCGACTGGGCGGACGCCGGGTTCAGCGGTGACGCCCACGCTCCGCACGTCCTCGGCGCGAAGGGCCACATCGTGGCCGTGCTGTTCGGCCACCCACTGGCGCAGGTCAGGCAGGACGGGTCGAGCAACAAGATCCTCTGGGTTGCCCGCACGTCCACCGACGCGCCATCGGCGCCGCTGGCGATCACCGCGACTCTCGACGGTACCGACACCAGGGTGGTCCGGGAGGTCGCCGGCGGTCCCGGCCCGTCGATCATCGACCTGCCGCGGGCCGGTTGCTGGCGTCTCGACCTCCGCTGGGCCGGCCACACCGACACGATGACCCTCGTGTACGCCGAACAGGTGCCCTGATTGAGAAGCAGGAGGTACTACTCACTCCCTGCCACTCTCAACATATATCGCAGGCGGGGCCTTGTGGCAAGACCCGGGTGATGCCCCAGAATTGCCCGGCCGACGCCCTAACCTGCGGAAATGGGAGCCACGAGAATGCGGCCTGATGCCGTGAAGCCCTCGACCACAAGCGTGTTCGACCTTCCCGACCGCCTGCGCGCCAAGGCCGACACGACTCTGATCGGCGCGGACGAGCAGCACTTCACGGCCATCGCGCACAGCCTGGAGGAGACGGCCGCCGACCTGTCCGACCGCCTCGACACGGCGCGCAGGGCACCCGCCGGCAAGGGCCGGCAGGCGTCGGACCGCGACCAGGAGGTCCGCCGATTGACAAGCCGGCTGCGTACGCTGCGGCGCTTCGGCCTGGACCTGTGCCTCGGACGCATGGTGAGCGCCGACAACCTCCAACCGGTGTACGTGGGACGACGCGGCCTCACCGACAGCGACGGCCGACAGTTGCTCCTCGACTGGCGCTCCCCCGCCGCCGAGCCGTTCTTCGGGGCGACCCACGCCAACCCGATGGGCCTGGCGAGCCGCCGCCGGTACCGCTGGACGCTGGGCCGGATCACCGACTACTGGGACGAGGTGTTCACTCCCGACGGGTTGCAGGGGCACGTCGCCCTCGACGACCAGTCCGCCTTCATCGCCAGTCTGGGCGGCAGCCGGTCCAGCCGGATGCGGGACGTCCTGAGCACCATCCAGGCCGACCAGGACGCCATCATCCGCGCCGGATCCAGCGGCGCGCTCGTCGTCGACGGCGGTCCGGGCACGGGGAAGACAGTCGTCGCGCTGCACCGCACCGCCTACCTCCTCTACGCCGACCCGCGCCTCGGTCACCGCCGGGGCGGCGTGCTGTTCGTCGGGCCGCACCAGCCCTACCTGGCGTACGTCGCCGACGTCCTGCCCAGCCTCGGCGAGGAGGACGTACAGACCTGCACCCTGCGCGACCTCGTCCCGCAGGGCGCCGGGGCGACGGTCGAGACCGACCCCGACGTGGCCCGGTTGAAGTCGTCAGTGGAGATGGTGACGGCGATCGAGGCGGCCGTCCGGTTCTACGAGGAGCCACCGGCCACGGGGATGACTGTCGGGACCGAGGACGCCGACCTCCGGCTGAGCGCCGACGACTGGGCCGAGGCGTTCGAGGCGGCGGGACCGGGCACGCCGCACAACGAGGCGCGGGACGATATCTGGGAGGCGCTGCTCACGATCCTCGTCGACAGGTACGACGGTGACGAGTCGGAGGATCTCGTCCGCGGCTCGCTGGCACGCAACCGGGACCTGCGGACGGCCTTCAACAGAGCCTGGCCGCTGCTCGACGCGGCCGACCTCGTCGGAGACCTGTGGTCGGTGCCCGCGTACCTGCGCAGGTGCGCGCCCTGGCTCAGCCCCGACGAGGTCCGCACGCTCCAGCGCGGCGACGCCCAAGCGTGGACGGTGTCGGACCTGCCACTCCTGGACGCGGCACGACAGCGACTCGGCGACCGGGAGGCGTCCGGACGCCGACGCCGGCACGACGCCACCATCGCCGTCGAACGCGAACGCATGTCCGCTGTCGTGGACGACCTGATCGAGGCCCACACCTACGACGACGGTGAAGGGGTGCTGTCGAGCCTGCGTCAACTGGACCTCCAGGACGCCCTTGTCGACGGGGCCGCGCTGCCCACCGTCGAGCCGGACCTGCTCGCCGGCCCGTTCGCGCACATCGTCGTGGACGAGGCACAGGAGTTGACCGACGCCGAGTGGCAGATGCTGCTGCTGCGCTGCCCGTCGCGGAGCTTCACCATCGTCGGGGACCGCGCGCAGGCCCGGCACGGGTTCACCGAGTCGTGGCGGGAACGGCTCGAACGAATCGGACTGGACCGCGTCGACCTGGCCTCGCTGAGCATCAACTACCGGACGCCGGCAGAGATCATGACGGAGGCCGAGCCGGTCATCCGGGCCGTGCTGCCGGACGCCAACGTGCCGACGTCGATCCGGCGCGACGGCGTCCCCGTCGTACACGGATCTGCTGTTGATCTGGGCTCGGTCCTCGACGCCTGGCTCGCCACCCACGACGAGGGCGTCGCCTGCGTCATCGGCGATCCCACATTCACCGCGACACCCCGCGTCCGGTCGCTGACCCCGGAACTGGCCAAGGGCCTCGAATTCGACCTGGTCGTGCTCGTCGACCCCGAGTCGTTCGGCGAGGGCATCGAAGGGGCTGTCGACCGCTATGTCGCCATGACCCGAGCGACCCAGCAACTCGTCATCCTCACAAGCTCCTAGGCTGCGGGCGTGGACGAGGACGTGCGGAAAGCCGCGGCGCGCAACAACGCCGAGTGGTGCGACGTCGTCTGCGGCAGTCACGGGGTGGCCGGCTGGTTCGACGCCGACGCCTGGTCGGCGCCCCGCCGCTCCCCGACCTGGTACCCGGACGCAGTCACGCTGCGCCCCGGCGTCGACGCCGACGCCCTGCTGGCCCGGATCGACGCAGGGCCCGGTGCGTCGGTGAAGGACAGCTTCTCCGACCTCGACCTCTCCGGGTACGGCTTTAAGGTGCTCTTCGACGCCCAGTGGATCCACCGCCCACCGACGGACCCTCCGGCCGGACGGCTGCTCAGCAGGGTCACGACGGCGCGGGGGTTGGCCGCGTGGGCGGCGGCGCACGGCGGCGGGGACCTGTTCCGGCCCGCTGTGCTCGCCGACCCCCGGGTACGGGTGCTGGCTCGGTACGACGATCGGGGCGAGGTCGCCGGCGGCGCGGTGGTCAGCGGCGATGGCGTACTCGGCGTCTCCAACCTGTTCGCCGGTACCGGTGGGCCTGACGAGATCTGGCGTGGCGTGCTCGCCACCCTGCCCGGGCTGCCGCTTGTCGGCTACGAATCCGGCCCGGATCTCACCTCCGCCCTCAAGGCCGGCTTCACAGCGGTGGCACCCCTGCGAGTCTGGCTCCACAGCCCTCCCCAGCCCCGGTGATCATGAGGTTAGCGGCACGACACGCCGGCATCGACGGACGCTAACCTCATGATCACCAGAGCGGGACGAGAGCGGGGCGGGGCGGGGTCAGTTGAGGAGGCTTAGGTCTTCTGTGGTCAGGTTCAGGGCGGCTGCGGCTATGTTCGCCTCCAGGTGTGTCGGGTCGCTGGTGCCGGGGATGGCCAGCACGTGCGGGCCCTGGTGCAGGGTCCAGGCCAGGCGTACCTGGTGCGGGGTGACGCCGTGGACGCGGGCGACGGCTTCGACCGCCTCGCCCTGCTCGGCGCTCGCACCCGCCTCCCGACCGGTGCCGGCAAGCGCGAAGAACGGCACGTAGGCGATCCCCCGCTCACCGCAGAGCTTCACGAACGCGTCCTGCTCCCGGTAGGCGTCCACGCCGTAGTTGTTCTGCACGCAGACCACCGGCGCGATGCCCGCCACCTCGTCCAGCTGCTCGGGTCGGACGTTGGAGAGCCCGAGGTGCCGGATCAGCCCGGCGGCGCGCAGCTCGGCCAGCGCGCCGAAGCGGTCGACAAACGGCACCGGCCCCGGCCCCCGGCCGAGGCGCAGGTTGACGACGTCCAGCTGGTCGCGGCCGAGTCGGCGCAGGTTCTCCTCGACCTGGGCCCGCAACTGCGCCGGGGTGTACGCCTCGGTGAAGCCGGCCTGCGGGTCGTACCCGAAGCCGACCTTGGTGACGACCACCAGATCCTCCGGGTACGGGGCGAGCGCCGCGCGGATGAGCTCGGTGGCGTACCGGGCGGGGCCGGTGCCCACCCGCAGCGTGCCGCCGGGTGAGACGTAGAAGGCGGCAGTGTCGATGTGGTTGACACCCAACTCCACGGCGCGACGCAGCAGGGCGATGGCGTGGTTCCGGTCGGGATTCGCGGTGATCCGCATGGAGCCGAAGCCCATCCGGTGCACAGTACGGTCGCCCAGCGTCCAGCTGCCCGCCGCTGCGGCACTGATCTCGTCGGTTGGCATTTGGCGAGGTTAGCCAGCACGGGTGCGGTGCGCAGTCGGCCACGCACCCGATACCGCCGAGCGTCGATCCGGGTTAGTTTTGATGTGCTGAACCGGAGCGTGGCTGGCGCAGCACCGGCAGCAGCGCCAATGTCGGCAGCAGCAGCACCGGCACCACAAGCAGGGCGCGCAGGATGCCGACGTGGTCACCGAGCAGCCCCAGCAGCGGCGGGCCGGCCAGGAACGCCGTGTAGCCGATCACCGCTACCACACTGACGCGCACGGGCGCGTGGGCCTCCTCGTCGGCAGCCGCGCTCATCCCGACCGGGAAGCCCAGCGACGCACCGAGCCCCCACAGCGCGACGCCGACGATCGCCAGCGGCCCCGAGCCGGCCAGCACCGCGAGACACGCGCCGAGGACGGCGAGCCCGATTGTGGTACTGAGCACCGGCACCCGGCCCCAGCGGTCCAGCGCGATCGTGCCCGCCGTACGCCCGAGGGTCATGCCGACGACGAAGACGCCGAAGACCGCCGCTCCGGCTGCCTCGCTCAGGTCCCGGCCGTCCACGAACGCGACAGCCAGCCAGTCGTTCGCGGCGCCCTCGGTGAACGCCGCCACCAGCACGAACAGCCCGATCAGCAGGGTGCGGGGCTCCCGCCAGGCGGCGAGCTGGGCACGACGACGGCCCGCCGGAGTGGCGTCCGCCGTGTCGCCCTCCGGGGTGTGGGCCGACGACGGCAGGTAGGCCCGCGTGGCGAGCACAGTGCCGGCCAGCACCACCACCGCCACCGCGCAGAGGTGCGCGCCGACCGCCACGTCCAGGCGTGCCGCCAGGGCGCCGAGGCCCGCGCCGGCCACCGAACCGAGGCTCCACCCGGCGTGGAAGCGGGGCATGATGGTGCGTCCCAGACGCCGTTCCACAGCAGCGGCCTCGACGTTCATTGCCACGTCGCAGGCACCTGATCCGTAGCCGAAGGCAACCAACCCGACCGCGACGACGACGAACGAACCGGTCAGGGTCGCGCCCAACCCCGCCACTGTCAGGCCGACAGCGACCAGCACCGTGGCCAGCCGTACGGTGCGGGCGGTGCCGAGCAGCTGGGCGAGCAGCCCGGACGTGGGCATGGCCAGCAGCGCGCCGATGCTCATCGCCAGCAGCAGCAGACCGAGCCGCCCGGCGGAGAGGTCCAACGACTCACGGACCGCAGGCACCCGGGAGAACCAACTGCCGACGGCGAGTCCGTTCAGGCTGAAGGTGACGGCGACGCCGTTTCGGGCGAGCTTGACGGCCTGCGGCGGCAGGCCGGTGGCCGGGCCGGCAACCGAGCTGATGGGGGCGCTCACGGGGGGTGGTTCCTCTTCCTCGACGGTGATCTCCTGGCACGATCGCACACCTGAGAGCGCTTCCACCACAAGCGTGTGACCGCCCTTACCAGCAACGCCACGGCCGGAGGATGATTCCATGCAGGCGCACGTCTGCCCGGGACGGGCGCCACGGGGAGGGCACCATGACGACAGCCGCACACCGCTCGGCCACGCTTGACGACGTCGCACGGGCCGCCGGGGTGTCACGCTCCACAGCCTCCCGGGTGATCGCCGGTACGGGGTTCGCGTCGCCACAGGCGCGCAAGCAGGTCATTGCGGCTGTCGACCAGCTCGGTTACGTGCCCAACCAGGCCGCGCGCGCACTCGTCCGGGGCCGGGGCGTACGACTGGTGGTGGCCGTCGCGGGAACGAGCGAGGCGGTGCTCGACGACCCGTACGTCCACCGGGTCGTCGGCTCGGCCGCCCGGGTCTGCGGGCCAGCCGGCGTCGGTGTGGCGCTGCACTGGCTGCCGCTCGGCGATCTGACCGGCCTGGACCAGCTCGCCCGGGACCGCAGTGTCTGCGGAGTGGTGCTGGTCAACACCACCGAGGACGTGCTGGACGCCGTACCCGGGTCGTTGCGTGGTCGGGTGGCTTCGATCGGCATCGGCTCGGCGACGGTGCCGTCGTTCGACGTCGACAACACCGCCGGCGCGGGCGAGGTGCTGCGCCACCTGTACGCCACGGGTCGCCGCCGGATCGCCATGGTGGCCGGGCCGCACTGGCTGCCGTGCTCGCGACGCCCGGTGCAGGCGTACCGCTCGTTGATGCGCCAGGCCGGCCTACCTGAACGCGTGGTGCCCGGTGACTTCACCGCCGCGCGTGGCCGGGTGGCGGCCGGCGAGGCGCTGCGTCGGTGGCCGGACGTCGACGCCATCTACGCGATCAGCGACGAGACGGCGCTCGGGGTGATGGCGGCGCTTCGTGACGAGGGAGTGCGGGTGCCCGGCGATGTGTCGGTGGCCGGTTTCGACGACATCCCCCTCGCCGCGATGACCGCTCCGGCGCTCACCACCGCCAGCCATCCGGTGGGCACGATCGCCACCGCCGCGGCCACCGCCGTGCTGGCCGGGCGTCCGGCCGCGCCGCTGACCCTCTTCCCGTCCGCCCTGGTGGCCCGGGTCAGCGCCTGACGTCCGCAGGAGCTTCACAGGCGCCTCCGTGGTCGGACCTCAGCGGCGGGAGGCCACAGCGGCGTACTCGGGTGAGGCGAGGAACTCGGTGAGCACCTCGACGGTGCCCGGGGTGTAGGGGCGGCCGTCGAGCACCTCGTCGCCGGGCACGAAGACCATCGCCTCGCCCTCGCCGAGCACCACGTCCTCCTGCCGGGCTCGTGTGGCGCCGAGGAAGTAGTGCACCTCCAGGTTCAGCTCGGGCATCGACTGCACGGCGAGCGGGCGCAGCGGCGCGTCGGCGCGCAGGCCGGTCTCCTCCCACAGCTCGCGCTCGGCGGTCTGCTGCGGGGTCTCCTCCGCCTCGCCGTACCCACCGGGCAGGCCCCAGACGTTCGGGTAGAAGGTGGCGTTGCCGTCGCGCAGTTGCAGCAGCAGCCGCCCGTCGGGATCCACAAGCAGCACGCACGCGTTCATGGCCACCCCGGCAGCCTATGCCAACGGGAGCCCCGAGGGCGGACCAGGCGGCGCCGAAAATGGCACCTGCCCAAAAGCTCCAGGATAGACATTCGCGCTGGGAGCGACCTCACCCGAATGTGACAGCCAGCCGGTAAGATCGGCGACTGCGTTGTGACCGATCGCTGACTGCTCGTGGTGAAAGCGATCACACACACTGACTCCATGAACAGGAGATTCAACCGCGGTAGGGCACTCCGCGTCGCGGTGTGCCTCCTTCTTCTCGCCGCCCTGAGCAGCTGCATGCAGCTCAACATGGGGCTCACCGTCAACGCCGACGACACTGTCGACGGGCAGTTGCTGCTGACCGCCCGGAAGTCCGTGCTGACCTCGCGGAACAAGAACGTTCCGGCGGCCTTCGCGGAGCTGCGGCAGAACATTCCCGCGCTGCCGCCGGGCGAGGAGACCAGCTACGAGGACAGCCAACTCTTCGGCACCCAGATCAGTTATCGCAGAGCACCGCTGGCGGGCTTCGACAGCGAGAGCGTCAAACTCGTCCGGGACGGCGATTTCTACCGCTTCACGTTGCCGCTCGACCCGAAGCGATACGGCGGAAAAATCGCCCAACAGAATCCGCAACAACAGCAGGCTTTCCTCAAGTTGATGTCATTCGAGATCTCGGTGACATTTCCCGGTCGGGTGATCGACACCAATGGCACCGTCAACGGGCGGTCGGTCACCTGGACTGTGGACTCCAACAAGGACAAGCCGGCCGAGTTGCGGGCCGTCGCCGAGGCGCCGCCCCGCCCCTCCGGCTCGCCGGTCGCCGCCGTCGACTCGGGCGGGTTCCCGTGGCTGCTCGTCGGCGGCGGCGTACTCCTGGTGCTGCTGCTCGCCGCTGTGGGCGTACTCCTGCTGCGACGCCGACGCCCGACGGCGCCGGCCGCCGCCGCACCTGCCGGGCCCGCTCCAACAGTGCCGGGCCCGACGGCGGGCTCACCCGGCTGATCCATCCGGTGGCCGGCCCTGCCGGCCGCGCCGACCTCGCCGACGGCGTCGCCCCGCGACGACGGCGACCGACACCGGGGCTCCCACCCGGGAGCACCGGACCTCACCACCCACCACAATCCGGTCGCACCATCGCAGAAAAGGGGGATCGCCGTGAACGATCTCTTCACCTGGGCAGCCCTGGGCAGCATGGCCGGCGCGAGCGCCGCCACCCTGCTGGCCACGAACGTCATCGGCGGGCTGATCGGCCCGAGCGGCGACAAGCTCCGCAAGTGGATCGCCATCGCCATCGCGCTGCTGCTGTCCTACGTGACGGCGGCGTTCGCCGACGACGCCGGCGGCGAGAAGTGGATCATTGCGTTCTTCAACGCGCTCGTCGTCTTCTCCGCCGCGCTCGGCGTCAACCAGTTCCCGCCCGGCAACCGGCAGGCGACCCAGGCGTCGCCGACGCAGGTCGCGCAGGGTCGTGAGCCCCGTGTTTTCCGCTCGTGGGTCTGAGGGGATGTCGTCATGATCTTCGGAATTCTCAGCGCGGTGGTCCTGGTCGGCGCCAGCGCCGTCTTCGGCCTCCTGGCCGGCGGTCCGGTCGGCCTGCTCATCGGCGCCGTCGTGGGCCTGCTTGTCGGCGCGGTGTTCGGCTGGGCGGTGGCCTCCGCCGGGGTGTACGCCTCGGACGCCCGCGGCATCTTCCTCTTCGTCGTCGACCACACGTGGAGCCTGCTCAACACAGTGGTCGGGGCGATCTACCTGGCCGTGCACCTGATCTTCGGGCACTCGCTGGACAGGCCCACCTCACTGGGCAGCGGCCGGGTCAGCGTGGTGGAGGGCGTCTCACCGCGCTACGCCACCACCCTCGGCACCGTCTGCGCCGGCTCCAGCTCCGGCATCCAGCGGCACGAGGACGTGCACATCTTCCAGGCACGCCTGCTCGGGCCGCTCTACATCCCGCTGGTGCTGGCGAACTACGTGCTGTTCACCATCGCCCCGATCTGGCTGCTCTACCACGACCACACGAACGCCCCGATCAACCGTTTCACCAGGTACTTCGAGATCGGCGTCTACCCGCACGTGTGGAATGAGGCCATCGCGTACCGGATCCAGGGAACGCCACCGCGATGAGCAGCGACGGGCGCGGACCGATCGCGACGGCCACCGCCGAGCTGGCCGCCTGGCTTGCCGGCGCGGCGGGGGAACCCGTCCCGATCGGCCCGCCCCGCACCGACGGCGACGCCGCCGGGCTCACCCTCTGGCCCCTCGAACTGCGCCCGGCCCGGCAGACCCGCTCCAGCGGGGCGGTCCGCGAACCGTACCGGTTCACGATCCGCTACCTGCTCAGCGTGACCGGGCCGGCCGGGCTGGACCACCTCGACCGGGTGCTCACCGCCGCCACCAGCGACGGCAGCTACCCGATCGTGCTGGAGGCCGGCGACGCTCCGCTGTGGAGCGCGTTCGGCGTCGCGCCCCGCCCGGCGCTGCTGTTCGACGTACCGGCGCAGGTGGACCACCCGACCCCTGCCGCGCCACCGGTGCTGCAACCGCTGCGGCTGCGTCAGTTGGAGGTCCGCACACTCACCGGCCGTGTGGTCGGCCCCGACGACCAACCTCTCGCCGCGATGCGCGTCGAACTGCCCGCCACGGCGTCCGCCGCCCGAACCGGCCCCGACGGGCGGTTCCTCATCGTCGGGGTCCCGCACGACCCCGACAACCCCGGCCCGGTACGGCTCCGACTCAGCGGGCGCGGTCTCGTGCTCACCGCCGACGTCGACCCAGGCGAGGACGACATCGTCATCGTCTGCGCGCCACCGACCCACTGACGCACACCCGCACAGGAGGACCGATGCCCAGCTACTTCTCCCCCGGCATCTATGTCGAGGAGGTCCCCAGCGGCGCCCGACCGATCGGACCGGCGAGCACCAGCATCGCCGCGTTCGTCGGCGTCGCCCCGAACCGCACCGCCCAACTGGGCAGGGCGGTGCCCGTCAACAACTGGACCGAGTTCCTGCGGCTCTTCGCCGACGGCGACCAGACCGAGAGCACCCCACTGGCCCGGGCCGTCTTCGGCTTCCTGGACAACGGTGGCGCCCGCTGCTGGGTGGTGAACGTCGGCGAGGGCGGCGCCATCACCGGCACCGGCCAGCGCCGCGCCGGCCTGCAACTGCTGGAGGCTGTCGACGAGATCTCCATCATCGCCGCTCCCGGCTTCCACGACGTGGTGTCCCACGAGGCTCTGCTCAGCATGGCCGAGCGGACCCGCACCATGGTGGCGATCTGCGACCCGGCGCCCGACATCGACGACATCGCCGCGCTGACGAAGGTCGCCACGCCGTCGTCAGGCAAACCCCCGAAACCCGCCGAGGGTACGGGCGGCGGCGCTGGCGCTGGCGCTGGCTCGGGCGGCGGCGCTGGCGGCGGCTCCGGCTCGGGCGGCGGCGCTGGCTCCGGTGGGCCTGAGGGTGCTGCGTACCGGCCCCGTCAGTCCGAGTTCGGCGCCTTCTACTACCCGTGGCTTCGGGTACGCGACCCGATCAGCGGAGAACTGGAACTCACCCCGCCCAGCGGGCACCTCGCCGGCATCTGGGCGCGAACCGACGCCCTGCGCGGCGTCCACAAAGCACCAGCGAACGAACCCGTCCGCGGCGCCGTCGACCTGGGCTACCTCGTCACCCGACCCGAGCACGACGTACTCAACCCCAAGGGCGTCAACGTGATCCGCTACTTCGCCGGCGAGGGCATCCGCGTCTGGGGCGCCCGTACGCTCGCCGCCGAAGCCAGTGAGTGGCGCTACCTCAACGTACGGCGGCTCAGCATCGCCATCGAACAGGCCATCGCCAACGGCACCCGCTGGATGGTGTTCGAACCCAACGACTTCACCCTCTGGCGCTCGATCCGACGCGACATCGGGGCGTTCCTCACCCGGGTCTGGCGCGACGGCGCGCTGCTCGGGCGCAGCCCGGAAGAGGCGTTCTTCGTCAAGTGCGACGAGGAGACCAACCCGCCGGACGTCCGCGACGCCGGCATGGTGATCGCCCACATCGGCATCGCTGTCGTCAAGCCCGCCGAGTTCGTGGTGTTCAAGCTGAGCCAGTGGGCCGGCGGCACCGAGACCGAGACGATCGGAGGCTGACCCATGCCCACCACAGCCACCCCGCAGCCCGGCGCCCCGGTCGACCCGTACCGGGCGTACAACTTCCGGCTGCTCATCAACGGCGTCACCAACGGCCACTTCACGGAGATGAGCGGGCTGGAGGTGAACATCCCCGGGCAGCCGTACCGCGAGCACGGCCTCGGTCGGATGCGGATGGTCCCGGGCCAGGCCGAGTACGAGCCGGTGACGCTGCACTTCGGCCTCACCGCGTCCCGCGAGCTGTGGGACTGGGTGAATGCCACCGCCCAGGGCACCCTCAACCGCCGCAACGTGTCGGTGGTGCTGCTGGACTCGGTGGGCACCGCCGAGGTGCTGCGCTGGAACCTCATCGACGCCTGGCCCACCCGGTGGCGCGGCGCGCACCTCAACACCCTGAGCCACGAGATCGCCATCGCGTCGCTGACGCTGCGCTACGAGGGCCTTGAGCTGGAGTCCGGCAGTGCCACCGCGCCGACCCCCGCGTAGCTGGCTGGCGGGGCGGTTGCGCTCGGCCGCCGGGGCGACGTTGCGCCTCGCCCGTCAGGTCGAGCACGCCGACGCACCACATGCCTCGTCGGACGAAGGGCCGGTGGACCCGCGGCCGGGCCACCGTTCGGACCAGCGGTCGCAGCAGCGGCTGTCGGAGCACAGGTCTTTGGAGCAGCGGCTGTCGGAGCACGGGCCTGTGGAGCAATGGCTGTCGGAGGACCGGCCGGTCGATCGACGGGCGCCGGTCGGCGACGCGGCGCCGCGTCGGTTCGGGGAGCCGCCTCGGCACTGGCTGGACCTCGTCGCCGCCCACGCCCCCGGGCTGCTGCGCGAGCTGGATCTCGACAGGGCCCCGACAGACCGACACGACGACGCTCGGGACGTCCCCGATCCGGTCGAATGGGCCGGCGACGGCACGGGTCCGGGGCGGGCGTTCACTGGCAGCGCGACGGTCCATGGTGCGGCGGCGGCCGACGGGCCGCAGGCGGGCGCCGCCGGCTCGGTGGGTGCGGCCAGCGGCTCGCGCGGTACGGCCGGCTCGCTCGGTACAGCCGGCTTGCTCGGTACGGCCGGCTCGCTCGGTGCAGGCGGTTCAGTCGGTGCGAGCGGCTCGTTCGGTGCTACCGGCTGGGTTGTTGGTGGTGGAGCTGACAGGTTCGCGGGGCCAGGTAACCGCGAGAGCGGCGGAGAGCCGGATCGAGGGCACCGTGGCGCGGGCAGGTCATCCGGGCGTGGCAGCGCGACAGGAGCGCATCGTCCTGACACCCGAGCCGGAAGATCCGTCGAGGGAGCCCGGCCGCTGATCCGCCCTGCGGTCCCCCACCTCACGACCAGCACCCGTCCCGGGCGCGGCTCGTGGCCGCCAGCAGAGATCTTGGAAGATTTCGGCCCTTCCAGGGGCAGTTTCCTTCCAAGATCCGTTACGACGCGGGTGGGCGGCCGGCACCAGGGCGTCTGGGGCTGGTTTGCGACTGCTGCGCGGGGTGGAGGGCGGTCCGGGTCGGGTGGTCGAGGGCAGCGTGTGGGAGGTAACGCGTTCGGAGCCACCGGTGATGGGCTCGCAGGCGATCCGCGCGCTTTCCACGATGACCCGCGAGGGCATGGGGGCGACCAGCGGAGCGTTGCGGACGACCAACTCGCAACCGGCGGCGACCGGCGCGGAGCCCGGGCTGACCAACGCGGCGTCGAGAGTGGCCGGTTCGCGCCGGGCAGTCCCAGCGTTTGGAGGAACTCCAACAGCTCGGTCGTGGTCGGCCGCTCGTCTCAACAGGGCTTGAGCAATGCCGCCTGGTCCGACGGGCGGGGCGGTTCCGCGCCTGCCGCGTTGACGGAGGGCGCGCGGTCGACAGGTGCGAGGGTCACCGAGGGCTCCGGGGCGACAAGCGCCGACCCGCGAGCGGAAGCCATGTTGACGACGGGCACCGCGTTGGCGACGGGGGCCGGGGCGACGAGGGCGGGGGCGACGGGGGTCGTGGCCGGCGGGGACGCGGCCTCGCGGACTCGGTTCGTGGCAGGTGACCGCTCGGGTGGCGGCGTTGCCGCAGCGGATGCCGGAGGCGCGGCTGGCGGTCGACCGATTGAGGTGGCTCGCTCCACCGGCAGCGGGCCCTGGCCGGCGCTTCCGGACGAGATGGCGTGGCCCGGACAGCCGGCCGCGACAACTGGTCGGGCCGCTGGACCGGGGCACGGGCATCGCGACGACGGATGGGCGTCCAGGACCTCCGACCCGTGGCCGACGCTGCCGGATGACCGATCGCTGTGGGCGGTGCCTGGCGAGGCGCTGGACGCCACCCGGGTGGACCGGCTGGACCGGGAACAGGCGAGCGACTGATGGAGCGCGTCGCCTTCCTCATCGACTCCTCCGGGGAGCGGGTGGACTGCCTGCTCAACCCGGAGACCGTGCAGGTGACACGGCTCGCCGGCGTACGCCATCGGGGCGCGGCCGGCGGTCAGCTCACCGGGGCCGGGCTTGCCGACGACCCGCTGGTCTTCACCGGCGGCGGTCGGACCGAGCTGGTGCTCGACCTGCTCTTCGACGTCGACTTCGTGCAGGCGCAGGTCCGTCCGCCCGACGTACGGGTGCTCACCCGTCCGCTGTGGATGCTTGCGGAGAACTCCAGCGCCGAGCACGGGTGGCTGCGGCCTCCGCTCGTCCGGCTGGTCTGGGGCAAGACCTGGAACGTGCCCGGCGTGATCATCGCGGTGGCCGAGCGGTTCGACGCGTTCACCGGTACCGGCTCGCCGCGGCGTTCCTGGCTGCGGCTGAAGCTGGTTCGGGCCGCCGAGACGGCCGACCAGGCGGAGGCCGGATTCGCCGAGGAACTGGCCGCGGCGAGCACCCCGACCGCCGCACCCGGCAGCGCTGTGGTCGCCGCCGGTGACGGGGCGGCCGAGGCGGGCAGCACCGGGGTGCGCTTCGATCTGCTGGCCAACGACGCGCTCGGGTCGCCGCTGCGCTGGCGGTTGCTGGCCGAGCACAACCGGATCACCGACCCCCTGGCGGTGCCTGCGGGCACCACGCTTGCCGTCCCGCCGCCGACCGGCGGCATCGGAGGCAGCGGCACCACGGGCGGCGGCAGCACGAGCACCGACGCCGGCGGGGCGGCGCTGGCCGGGATCGCCCGCGCCGTGGCCGGTGCGGTGGGCTCCGGCGCGTCGTTCGTGGGCACGTCGCTCGCCACCAGCGCCGCCACCTGGTCTCCCACCACCAACCCGGGGGGTACGCCGTGACGAGCATCGCGCCCCGGGCGCTCACCGTGCTGCTCGACGGCGTGGAGCTGAGCGCACCGGCCCGCCAGCGGGTCCGTTCGCTGCGGGTGGCGGCGCGGCTCGACCAGCCCACCCAGGCCGAACTGGTGCTCGCCACCGGTGCCGGCAGCGGCGCCTTCGATCCCCCGGTACGGCCGGGCACGTCGCTCAGCGTGCGTCTCGCCGACCATGCCGACGCGCTGTTCGCCGGGGAGGTCACCTGTGTGGAGGTGGAGTACGCCGCTGATGGCGCGGCGGTGCTGCGCCTGCGGGCGTACGACGCGTTGCACCGGCTGCGAAAGCGACAGGGGCTTCGGGTCTTCACGTCGGTGACCGCCGCCGAACTGGCCGGTGAACTGTGTGGCGAGGTGGGGCTGACGGTGACCGTCGAGTGCGACGGGCCACGGCTGGAGCGGCTGGTGCAGCACCGGCACAGCGACCTGGAACTGCTGCGTGAGGTGACCGGCCGGGCGGGGCTGCACCTGGCCGCCGACGGCGACGGGGTACGTCTGGTCTCGCTGGCCGGCTACGGCGAGCCTGTCGCGTTGGCTCTCGGCGTGGACGTGCACACGCTGCGGTTGGCCACGAACTCCGACCAGGCCAGCGGTGCCAGCGCGGCGTTGGGCTGGCATCCGCAGCGGGCCGAGCCGATCAGCCAGCGGGTCGACGAGGCGCGCTGCGGCCGACCGGCAGGCGACCGTCCGGACCCGGCCGACGTGGGCGCCGACGGGGTACGTACCGCGGTGGACCAGCCTGGCCGCAGCGACGACGAGTTGGCGGCGCTGGCCCAGGCCCGCCTGGACACGCGCGCCGCCGCGCTGGTCACCGCCGAGGGGGTGGCCGAGGGCGATCCGGCGTTGCGGCCGGGCCGACGGATCACGCTGTCCGGTGTGCCCGACCCGGTCGCCGGCGCGTACGTGCTGACCGAGGTGGTGCACACGGTCGACGGCAACGGGCACCTGACCCGGTTCTCCACGGTGCCGCCGGCCGCACCAGCCCGTCCGGCGGGTGCCGGTACCACTGTGACGCTGGGCACCGTCACCGACGTCGCCGACCCGGACGGGCTGGGCCGCGTACGGCTGACCCTGCCGGCGTACGGGGATCTGGACGCCGGATGGCTCGGCGTTCTGTGCCCCGGTGCGGGGCGCGGCAAGGGGCTTGTGGCGTTGCCCGACCCGGACGACACGGTGCTTGTGGTGTTGCCTGGCGGCGAGCCGGCCTCGGGCATCGTCCTGGGCTCGCTCTTCGGCGCGGTCGAGCCGTACGACGCGGGTGTCGACGACGGGCGGGCCCGCCGCTGGTCGCTGCGGACGGCGGGTGGGCAGTCGATCGTCGTGGACGACGTACGGCGCAGCCTGCGTCTGGCGACCGAGGGCGGAAGTTTCCTGGAGCTGACCCCCGATCTGGCGACCCTGCACGCGGCGACCGATCTGGTCATCTCCGCGCCCGGGCGGGCCATTGTGGTCCGCGCCCGCAGCGTGGACTTCCTGCACGCCGAGTCGACCGAGGACCCGGCCACTGCGGCGCGGCAGGCCGCCTCGCTGGCCCGCGCCCATCACGAAGGAGGCGGCTGATGCGCTGGATCCACCGCGACTCGCTGATCACCTGCGATCACGACGGCCGGGTCGAGAACCGGCCGTCGCAGGAGTGGGTGACCGTCACCGCAGTACCGGTGCTGGTGGACGACGACCCGGAAGGTCGCAAGATCGTCGCCTGCCCGAACTACGGCCCGACAATCAAGCCGTGCACGAAGACGCTCACCGTCCGGGTCGGCTACAGCGACTGGGTACGCGTCGACGGGCACCGGGTGGTGCTGTCGCACCTGGAGGGGTTCACAAACGGCACGCCGCCGGGCGCTGTCCACCACACGGTGCGCGATGCGCGCCAGGCGTTCCTGGGGGCGGACCGGTGAGGGCGTTCCGGTTCGTCGGCGCGGGCTTCGACGCCGGGCGGGGCGGAGGGCTGGCGCTCACCGCCGCAGGTGGCCTGGCGATGACCGACGGCGACGAGAGCGTACGCCAGGCGTTGTGTCTGCTGTTGTCGACGACCCCGGGCGAGCGGCTGATGCGACCCGGGTACGGGTCACGGCTGCATCGTTTGATCTTCGCGCCGAACGACGACACGACGGCCGGGCTGGCCATCCACTACGTCCGGCAGGCGATCGCCCGTTGGGAGCCCCGGGTCGAGGTGATCGACGTGGACGCCGGGCCGGACCCGGACGACGCGTGGCGGTTGGTGATCCGGCTGGACTACCGGGTGCGGGCCAGCCTGACGCCCGGGCAGTTGGTGTTCTCCGTGGACCTGCTCGCCGCCGACGACCCGGGAGGACCGTCATGACGCTGCCCGTGCCGCACCTGGACGACCGGGGGTTTCTCGACCTGGTCACCGAGGCCCGCGAGCGGATCCGCCAGTCCTGCCCGGCCTGGACCGACCTGTCGGCGCACGACCCGGGCATGGCGCTCGTGGAGGCGTTCGCGCACCTCACCGAGGTGATGATCTACCGGCTGAACCAGTTGCCGGAGAAGGCGTACGTCTCGTTCCTGAACCTGCTCGGGGTGACCCGGCACGCGCCGACGGCGGCCTGGGCGGACGTCCGTTTCACACGCAGCGGCACCGATCGGGGCGCGGTACGGATCCCGGCGGGTCTGCGGGTCGCGGCGGCGCGCGGCGCGGACCCCAGGCCTGTCGTGTTCGTCACCACCGAGCCGGCGCTGCTGGCGGCCGGCGAGGCGTCGGTGACGGTCCGGATGCACCACTGCGAGCCGGTGGAGGCGGAGATGCTTGGTGTCGGCACCGGCCAGCCGGGCCAGGTGTTGCGGGCGTCCCGGGCTCCGCTGGCGCACACCGCCGAGGCGCTGGACCTGCTGCTCGGTGTGGAGGTGCCCGCCGGCTCGGTGGAGTTGGGGGCGGCGGCCCGCGAGCACGACGGCCGCACGTTCGAGATCTGGCAGCCGGTGGAAAGCTTCGCAGGGCTCGGCAGGCAGGCCAAGGCGTACCTCGTGGACCGCTGTTCGGGCACGATCACCTTCGCCCCGGCCCTCGACCTGCGTCCGCCCGCCGACGCGACCCGGGCCGACGCGACGCCCGCTGACGCGACGCCCGCCGACGCGACGCCCGCCGACGCGCCCGCGGACCCGGCCCGGACCGGCGTGCCCTCAGGGACGGTGGCGGCGGTGCCGCCGGCCGGGCGGCAGGTCCGGCTCTGGTACCGGGCCGGCGGCGGGCCGACCGGCAACGTGGCGGCGGGCACGCTCACCAGCCTGCGCGATCCCCTGCCCGGGGTACGCGTGGACAACCCCACGCCGGCCGCCGGCGGGCGGGAGGTGGAGGCGCTGGAGTCGGTGCTGCTGCGCGGCCCGTACGAGTTCTTCGCCCAGCAGCGCGCGGTCACCGCCCGCGACTTCGAGGTGCTGGCCACGGCCTCGGGCGCTGTGGCGCGGGCGCGGGCGTTCACCCGCGCCGCTGTGTACAGCTTCGCCCGGCCGGGCGAGGTGGAGGTGGTGCTGGTGCCGTACGTCCCGCCGGCGGCCCGCCCGGGTGACCGGCTGTCGGTGGCGGTGCTGCGCGAGCACGAGGTGCCCGAGGCGCGGCATCGCGTGGAGGCCGACCTGGAGCAGCGCCGCATGATGGGAGTCCGGTCCCGGGCGACGTGGGCCCGGTTCAAGGCGGTGTCGGTACGGGCGCGCGTGGTGGTGCGGCGCGAGGAGGACGTGGACGCGGTCCGGCGGCGCATCCACGACCGGCTGCACCAGACGTTGAGCCCGCTGCCCACCGCGCTCAACCCGACGGGCTGGCCGTTCGGCGAGCCGCTGCGGGCGTCGAACGTTTACCGGCTGCTGGAGCACGCCGAGCCGGGCGTGCGCTACGTCGAGTCGGTGCGGTTCGTTGTCGACGAGGCGCCCGACGCGGAGGTACGCGCTCTCGCCGTCGACAAGTACCAGCCCCGCACCTGGTACGCCGGGCGCGGTCCGGTGCTGTTCCGGTCCACGAATGCCGGGGCGGGCTGGGAGCCGACCGGCCGGTTCGACGACGAGACGGTGCTGCGGGTGGCGCCCGCGCCCGCTCCGGTGCGGCCCGGCATCGTGCCGCGTCCCGGTTCGGTGGCAGTGGTGACGCTGCGTGCGTCCGGTGGCTCCCGGGTGCACCTGAGCACCGACCTGGGTGAGACCTGGTCGCTGCTGACCGACCTGGACTCGCGCATCTCCGACGTGGCATGGCTGGACCGCGACGGCGCGGGTGCGCTGCTGGTGGCCACCGACACCGGCCTGTACGAGGTGTCGTTGCTGCCCGGCGCGGTGCCGTTGCAGATCCTCGTCGACCCGTCCGACGCCGATCGAGGCTTCTACGCGGTGCGGGCGTTCGTCTCCGAGCGGGGTGCGCCAGGTGTGGCGGTGGCGGCGCAGGCCGGCTTCGGGGTGTACCTGTCGACTGCCGGCGGCCGGCCGGGGAGCTTCGCGCACGTCGGTCTGTCGAATGTGGACAACCGGGTGTTGTCGGTGCAGTACGACGGCCCCGCGACGCTGTTGTGGAGCGGCGCGGGTGAGCCGGATCCGAAGAAGCCCGGCCAGGGCTGCCACCGCACGCGACTGTTCGAGTCGGACGTGCAGTGGCAGACGATGCAGGCCGGGTGGATCGGCGGCACCTGCCGGGATCTCGCGTTCGCCGGCCCGCTGGCGCTTGCGGCCACGCAGAGCGGTGGCGTGCTACGCCTGGACACCCTCGCCGCGCAGCCGCAGTGGCAACCGGTGATGGTCAACTGCGGGTTGCCGCTGCGCGACAGGAACCGGTTCGTACCTGTCGACGCCATCGCGGTGAGCGGTCCCGCGACCAGCCCCACCGGTGGCGCCGCGGCGGCCGAGCGGCTGGTCCTGGCCGGCGGCGAACGCGGGGTGTACCGCAGCGCCGACGCGATCGACTGGACCGCCAGCGCCAACCAGGCCACCGCCGACGTGGTGACCGTCCCGGACACGTGGCTGCTCTGCTCCGGCGAGCACGACATCGAGGTGGTGCGCCAGGATGCGACGCTCGGCGATTGAGCGGCTGCTGCCCGCCGCCTACCAGCGGGCGTGCGTGCCGGGCAGCGTGCTCTGGGCGCTGCTGGAGGTGATGGAGGGGCTGCACGCCCCGGACGAGGCCATCCTCGCCGAGGTGGACGCCCTGTTCGATCCGTACCGGGCGCCGGACGGGCTTGTCGTGCGGCTGACCCGCTGGGTGGCGATGGACCACGTGGTGGCCGCACCTCGGCCGGACGCCCCGCTGCCGTTGCCGCTGGGCCGGCTTCGTGACCTGGTGGCCAACGCCGCGCTGCTGGCCCGGTGGCGTGGCACCCCGTACGGGATGCGCAGGGCCCTTGAGCTGGCCACCGGCGTGCCGGGTTTCGTCATCGACGAACCGGCGGAGCAGCCCTTTCACATCGTGGTGCGGGTACCGGCGACCGCCGGCGGTCAGCTCGCCCTCGTCACCCGCATCGTCGAGGCGGAGAAGCCCGTCGCGGTGACCGCCGAGGTCGCCCTGGACGGCCCGCCCTCGCCCACCCCGGAGGGCGACTCCGACGCGGCGATCCCGGCGCCGGCCCCGGACGGCGACTTTGACGCGGCGACCCCGACGCCGGGCCCGGCGATCGGCCGGGCGGCGGTGCCGCACCACCCCGTCTCGCACCCATCTTCCGCAGAGGAGCCGTCATGACCACCGAATGGACCGTCGCCGCCGCCGCTTCCCAGTTCACACTGGACGCCGGCAACCGGGGCGAGCTGACCTTCACCGTCTCGAATCCGCACCAGGCGCCGGACACAGTGGTCTTCGACGTCGCGCCAGGCGAGGGCAGCCAGCGTGCCTGGTTCGACGTGACAGAGCCGCAGCGGGTGGTGCCCGGGCCGGGCTCGGTCTCGTTCCTGGTGCGGCTCGCCGTTCCGGTCGGCACCGCGCCCCGCCGCTACGACATGACCGGCTTCGCGTACTCGGCGAACACCGCGCCGGAGGAGAGTTCCCGCTCCAGCGGCCGGGTGACGTACGAGGTTCAGGCGGTGGCCGCGCCGAAGCGGACGCCGTGGCCGTGGATCGCCGCGGCGGCGGTGGTGCTGGTGCTGGTGGTGGGCGGGGTGGCCGGCTATCTGCTGACCCGGCCGGACGGCACCACGCCCGGTGCGCCACGGGTGGTGACGGTGGAGGCGGAGAGCCTTGTCGACGGCGCGCAGGTGGAGTCACCGGCCGGAACCGGCGCGACTGTGGTGTCGCAGCCGAACTGCTGCGCGGTGACCTGGTCGGACGACAAGCAGTTGTTCTTCCAGGGCCTGGCGCCGGGCGACCGGGTCAGCCTCACCGTCGACCTGCCGGCCGACGCGGTCTGGCTCTTCTCCGCCGCCCGCACCACCTCGTTCGACTACGCCAACACCATCTGGCAGGTCGACGGCACGCAGCTCGGCGGCACGTTCTTCGGCTTCACGCCGAAGGTGGTCCTGCAGGACTTCACCGACGTGGGCACGATCCGGCTCGGCGCGGGCCGGCACACGCTCACGCTTGTGGCGGTGGGCCGGACCCAGGGCGTCAACCGCTACTTCGCCGGTGTCGACCAGATCCGCTTCACCGAGGTCAGCGGGACGGTCGCGCAACGATGAGCGGCCGGCAGAAGCTGTTGTTGGTGACGCTTGCGGTGCTGCTTGTGGCGTCGTTCGCGCTTGCCGTCGGCGTGGGCGGCGGCGAGCGGGGACGCGCGGGCGAACCGTCCGGGGTGGTCGGGCGACTGAGTGGGCTGGCCGGCGGGAGCAGCACCGTCGACCCGGCGACAGTACGGGCCGGCTGCGACCGCACCGCCGACGTGCTCAGCTTCGTCGGTGGCTGCGAGCTGCGGGTTGCCGACCCGGGCGGGCTCAGGACGCTGGTGCTGCGCAGCGGTCGGGCCTTCACGGTGACCGCCCCGGCGCCCCGGGACGCCGACCTCACCGTCCGGGCCGACGCCGAGCCGGGCGACGACGGCGAGGCTGTCGCCCGGATCGCCGTCGACGATGCGGCAGTCGTGCTGCTCAGGTGTCCGGGAGGTGTGGCATGCACTGTCACCATCGCCGCCACCTGATCCACCTACCGGCCGACAGCGGCCACGAGGAGGTCCGACATGGGTGACCTACGCAAGCCCTTCCTCCTGCTGGCGTTGGTCGCGGTGACCCTCGTGGTGCTTGTCGAGGTCGGGTCGTCGCTGCTCACCGGCGGCGGGGACGCCACCGGCGCGCTGCGCGCCGGAGCGGTGGACCTCGGGGTCGAGGTGGACGCCGGTGCGATAAGCGAACCCTCCGGGCGCGGGACGAGCTATCTGGCGCTCATCGACGCGGTGGCGCTCTGGACGACAGGCCTGTTCTGCCTGAGCCTTGTGCTGCCCGAGCGGACGCAGGGCCGGATCCAGGGCGTGGCGACCCTGATCTTCTCGATCCTGCTTCTCCTGGCCTCGCTGGTGTTGCTGATCATCGCTTTCGTCGAGCTGACCATCATGGTGTCGTTGTTCGTGGCCGTACCGTTCGGCACGCTGGCGTACCTGGCGCTGTGGGGGTTCTTCCCTGTGGGCGAGGCGAGCCTGCTGCTGGGGTTGGTGCTGGTGCTGAAACTGGTGTGGGTGGCGATGCTGCTGCTGGCCCAGCCCCGTTTTCTCCAGAACAAGGGCCTGGTGCTGTTGGCGCTCACCACTCTGCTCTGCACTGTCGTGCTGGAGTTCCTGCACCGGCTCGTGCCGGTGGTCGTGGTGAGCATCCTGGACGACGTGGGCGCGCTGGTCTTCGCCATAATCGCCATCGTGTGGGGTCTGGTGCTGTTGATCGGCTCGATCCCGGCCATCGTCAAGTCGGTGCGGGTGACAGCCGCCCTACCCACCCGGTGACGGGTGGGTAGGGCTCACGGGGCCGCCGCGACCAGGGCGGCGGCCCGGTCCCGGTCGAGGGTGCCGTCGGCCACCCACACCCGGTAGTGGCCGTGCCGGGTGTCGCCGGCCGCCACCACTGCCGGCCTGTCGAACGCGAACGCCACGCAGACACCCGGGTACATGGCGGTCCGCACGAACCACCTGTCGCCGGGCCCGAGGCCCGCGAAAACAAGTGTGTACGCCGCACCGCCCGCCCCGACACCCGCCATGGCCAACCAGGGCACCGCGCTGCCGTTGAGCGTCTCCTCCCCCGTGGCGTCGGCGGCGAACACCGTCGGCTCACCGTCGGCGACGGCCCGCCAGAAGAACCCGCCGTAGCCGGCCCCGCCGGGGCGCCCGTTCGTGGCCGGGCTGCCGAGGCGCACCTCGTGACCGGGCGGTGCGGTGAGCGCGCAGGTCAGGTCGAGCCGCCAGACGTCCGGCGCGACTGCCGACGCGGCGAGCCGCCGGCGCTCGGTGAGCAGCACCCGTCCGTGGGCGTCGCGCCACTGCGCGTCGTGCGCCAGCCGGTCGGCGGCCTGCTCGGTCCAGCCGGTGTGCGCGATCCGCCCGTGGTCGTCACGCCAGGTGTAGCCGACGTCCCGGACGTAGGTGCGCCCGCCCCACAGGTTGGCGCCGTTGACGTCCTGCACGGCGAGGGACGCGCCGAGGTGCCACACGTGGTCGGCGGGCAGCGCGCCGGTGACCACAGTGCCGGCGATGGTGCGTACCGGGTGCAGGTAGGGGCGGGGCCCGTGTCGCGCGTCCAGCGGCGGGTCGACCACGTACCGGGCCACCTCCGTCGGGCCGACAAGCAGCCGTGCGGGCTCCGGCTCGGTGCTCACGGCAGCTCCGCTCGGGCGAGGGCCGGCCAGCGGCCGGCGACGGCGTGCAGGGCTGCCACCGTGTAGCCGGCGAGGATCGGCACCGCCACCGGCGTGACCAGGACGGCGAGCAGCCCGGCAAGCGCCGTCACCCCGCTCACCGCCGCCCAGCGGGTGGGCGCGTCCAGGCAGGCGCGGGCGGCGCGGCGGGCCGCCGCCCGCCACCGCCGGCAGCCGCCGACCTCGACGACGACAAGCCCCGCGTACCCGGCCAGGCCGGCGGCGACCAGGGCGGTCACCGCCAGCGCCACCACCCCGCCGGGCACCCGCCCGGTGGCCAGCGCCGCCAGGTTGACGGCGAGCAGCCCGGTCACGGCGAGCGCCAGCAGGCTGACCGGCACTCCGGGCAGCACCGACCGGCCGTACCGGCGCACTGTGGTCCGTGCCGACGGCCAGCTACCGGTACGCGTCCAGTCGTGCACTGCGGCGCTTGCCGTGCCGGCCGCCGCGGCGGCGGTCACGACAGGTGCCGCCGCGAGCGTCAGCAGGATGCCGAGCAGCGCCAGGTCGGCGGCGTCGCGGGCGACGTCACGCCAGTCGCGGCGGCCACCCTCCGGTTCAGCCCTTGATGCCACTGGTGTTGATCCCCTCGACGAGCATCCGCTGGAACGCCACGAAGAACAGGAAGACCGGCAGCAGCGACAGCACCGACATGGCGAACATCGGACCGACCGCGCTCTGGCTTGTCGAGTCGATGAACAGGGTCAGCGCGACAGGCACCGTGTAGTCCTCCAGTTGGGACAGGAAGACGAGCTGCCGGAAGAAGTCGTTCCAGGTCCAGATGAACGAGAAGATCGCCGTGGTGACCAGCGCGGGACGGCTCAGCGGCAGGATGACGTACCGGAAGATGCCGTACGGGCCGGCGCCGTCGATCCGGGCCGCCTCGTCCAGTTCGCGCGGGACGCCCCGCATGAACTGCACCATCAGGAACACGAAGAACGCCTCGGTGGCCAGGAACTGCGGGATGAGCAGCGGCAGGTACGGCCACTCGCCGCCGACCAGCCCCAGCGTCCGGAACAGGATGTACTGCGGCACGATCAGCACGTGCCCGGGCAGCAGCAGCGTGCCGATCATGACGGCGAACCACATGCCGCGCAGCCGGAACCGCAGCCGGGCGAAGGCGTACGCGGCCAGCAGGCAGGAGAGCCCGTTGCCCACGACGGTGAGCAGGCTGACCATCGCGCTGTTGAGGAAGAACCGGCCGAAGCTGACGTCGAAGTTGGACCACCCGTCGGTGTAGTTGCCCGGGGTGAACCGCTCGGGCAGGAGCCCGATGTTGTTGACGATCTCCTCCTGGGACTTCACCGAAGTGCCCACCATCCAGATGAGCGGGTAGAGCACCACGGCGACGATCGCCACCAGGATCAGCAGTCGCAGTACGGGCCGGCCGCCGGGCCGTCGGCGCGCGTTCGGCGCCGCTGCGGTCGGGGTCACCGCCACCATCACCGGTCCTCCCCGTCGGAGTAGTGCACCCAGAACCGTCCGGTGCTGAAGAAGATCGCGGTGATCACCGCGATGGCGAGCAGGAACACCCAGGCCATCGCCGAGGCGTAGCCCATTTCGAGGTCGGTGAAGCCGGTGATGTAGAGGTTCAGCGTGTACATCAGCGTGGAGTCGACAGGGCCGCCGGTGCCGTTGCTGAGCACGAACGCGGCAGTGAAGCCCTGGAAGCCGTTGATGGTCTCCAGCACCAGGTTGAAGAAGATCACCGGTGACAGCATCGGCAGGGTGATGTTGCGGAACTGGCTGAACCGGCCCGCCCCGTCGACGGACGCGGCCTCGTACAGTTCGGTGGGCACCTGCTTGAGCCCGGCCAGGAAGATCACCATCGGCGCGCCGAACTGCCAGATGGCAAGCACCATGAGCGTCTGCAGGGCCCAGTCCGGGTCGTTGACCCACGGCTTGCCCTCGATGCCGAAGAGGCTCAGCAGCGAGTTGAACGCGCCGTCGCGGTTGAACATGTTGACCCAGACGATGGCCAGCGCGACGCTGCCGCCGAGCAACGACGGCAGGTAGAACAGGCCACGGAACAGCCCCACCCCGCGCCAGGCGCGGTTGAGCAGCAGCGCCACACCGAGCGCGGCGGCCAGCTTCAACGGCACGGCGATCAGCGCGAACGTCAGTGTGACCCGCACCGAGTGCCAGTACGACGGGTCGGCGGTGAACATCCGCTCGTAGTTGGCAAGCCCCACCCACTGCGCCTCGGAGAACGGGGTGAGGATGTCGTAGTTGGTGAAGCTCAGGTAGAGCGACAGCAGCATGGGGACCGCCGTGATGCCCATCAGGCCGATGAGCCACGGCGACAGGAAGACGTACCCCGCCAGACCTTCGCTGTGCCGGATACGCCCGGGCCCACGCTTCTCAGCGTGGGCCCGGTCGGTTCCGGGGCCGCGTCGGGTCGGGTCGGGCGCCGTGGTCAACGCCACGAACGGCTCCTCTCCTCGCCTTGTGGGGCGGTCAGGCGATGGCGGCCTTGCACGCCTCGACGAACTGGGCGGCGGCCTGGGCAGGGGTGGCCCGGCCGTACTGGGCGTTCTCGGCAGCCTTGATCAGCTCGGACTTGACCTTGCTGTGGCCCTTGATCGGCACCTGCGGGGACTCGCCGAACTTCTCGGTCAGCTCCGCCTCGACGGCGATTGACTGCTTCATGGCCGGATCGGTGGTGTCGTCGCTGACCACCCGGCGCAGGTCCAGGTTGGACGGCAGGCCCCGGTCGGTGCCGAGCAGCTTGACGGCCTCGGTGTCGTTGTTCAGGAAGTTGATCACGTCGACCGCGACGTCCTTGTGCTTGCTGCCCTTGAACACCGACCAGTACATGGAGGCCCGTGCCCACTGGGCGCTCGGGTCACCCGGGTAGGCGATCACGCCCAGCTCGTCCTTCGTGTTCTTCTTCAGGTCGGGCATCTGGTTGGCCCAGACCCAGGAGGTCGCCGACTTTCCGGTGACCACCAGCTGCTTGCTGATGTCGCTGGAGTTGCCCTCGTGGATGACGTCAGCGGTCGGGGTGGCCTTGCGATCCCGGGCGCCCTTCCACAGCTCGAACCACTTGGCCACGTCCTCGGCGCCGAAGCCCAGTTCCTTGCCCTTGTAGAGGTCCTTGCCCTGCTGGCGCAGCCAGACCCAGAACGCCTTGTAGTCGGCGCTAGGGTCCTGGGTGCCGGGCACGCCGGTCTTCTTCGCCACCTCCTCGGCCCAGGCGATGTGCTGCTCCCAGGTCATCCCTGTGGTGGGCTCGGGCAGGTTGTTCTTGATCAGCAGCGTCTTGTTGTAGACCAGACCCTGCGTGTTCTCCCCTGCGGCCAGGCCGGCGAGCTTGCCGTCGACAACGCCGTACTGCCAGAGGCTCTTGGGGAACTTGGAGGTGTCCAGCTTGCCGGACTCCTGGTACGGGGTCAGGTCAAGCGTGGTGTTGCGGGCCGCGTACTCGGACAGGTAGTTGTCGTCGATCTGGAACAGGTCCGGCGGGTTGCCGCCGGCGGTGAGCGTGGCCAGCTTGTCGAAGTAGCCCTGGTTGGCCTGCCAGGTCTTCTCGAACGTCACGTTCGGGTTCTTCTTGGTGTAGAGGGCCAGGGCGTCCTCGGTCAGCTTGGCCCGCGCGTCGGCGCCCCACCAGAAGATGGAGAGCTTGATCGGGGCGTTCGGGTCGGCCGCGGATTCGTCGTCTCCGCAGGCGGCGGCACCGAACATCAGCGGTGCGGCGACCGTCACGGCCAGCAGGCCGCGCAGCAGCCGCCGCCTCGGTACGGCGGTACGGCGAGCGCGCCCGGCGGGCGCGCCAGTGGTGGGGGGCATTGCGGGGTGCATGTGCGCTCACTCCTCGGCATTAGGAGGCGACGGCGTCACCGGTGGTCGCAGTCGGGATGCCCGTGCCCGCAGGGCGCTGCGGGTCCGGGCCACGTGGTGCGGCCAGGGGACGTGCCGGTCGGGCGTGTGGGCCCGGGCCGGTCGAGTCGCGGATGACCAGGTCGGTCTGGAGCATTACCTGTGCGGTGGTGCGACGGACGCCGAGCGCCGTGCCGGCACCGGATCCCCGCGCACCGCGCGGTGACTCGATGTCCTGTTGCAGCAGCATGTCGACGGCCGTCCGGCCGGCGGCCCCGGTGGGTGTGGCCACCGTCGTCAGTTTGGGGCGGGTGAGCCGGCTCAGGGTGATGTCGTCGACCCCGACGACGCTCACCTCCTGCGGTACCCGGACCCCGAGTGCGTCCAGCCCTTCGATGAGGCCGATCGCCATCAGGTCGTTGTAGGCGAGCACCGCCGACACGCCGCTGCGGCGTACCTGCTCGGCGACGGCGGAACCGCCGATCTCGGTGGGAGCGTTGGGGCCGAGCACCGTCAGCTCCGCGCCGACGGCCCGGGCTGCCGTTGTTGCCGCCCGCCGCATCTCGCGGTTGGTCCACGAGCTGCGCGGCCCGCCGAGCAGCGCGATGCTGCGGTGGCCCAGGCCGACCAGGTGCTCGATCGCGGCGCGGGCGCCCTGCCCGACGTCCATGAGCACGCAGGGCAGGCCTGTCACCTGACGGTTCACCACTACCAGCGGCACCTCGCGGCTGAGCTGTTCGATGAGGCTGTTGCTCATCCGCGGGCTGCACAGCAGCACCCCGTCCACCTGCTTGGCGAGGGCGTGGACCAACTCCTCCTCGGCCGCCGGGTCCTCATTGGTGTCGGCCACGAACACGTGGTAGTCGCGGTGGCGGGCCTGGCTCTCCGCCGCCTTGATCAGCGGCGGGAAGAACGGGTTCGCGATGTCGGCGATGATCAGGCCGATGTTGTGCGTCCGCCCGGTGATCAGGGCTCTGGCGGCCCGGTTGGGCCGGTAACCCAGATCCTCCGCGCAGGCCAGCACCCGGACCCGGGTCTCGGGGTTGACCAGGTGCGGTGCCGAGAAGGTGCGGGACACGGTGGAGATGTGCACGCCGGAGGCACGGGCGACGTCCCGGATGGTGACTGGCACGGCGGCCCCTTCGTCCGATGTGGCGGCGGTCACGCAGGTGCCGCCCATTAATGCAAACGGTTGCTCCAGTGTCAACGGTCAATGATTGCGGTTCTGTTGCGCCAACGTCCCTCGGGGTGACATTCAAGCCCGCAAACACTGACATTTACCGCCGATTGTGCCGCCGTCGTTGACGACATCGGATCGACCGTGGTTACTTCACTGCAAACCTTTGCAGGATCACCCCGGGAGGCGACCGAATGTCACCGAGATCCGACGGACGGGTCCGGTACGCCGTCGTGGGCACCGGCGCGCGGGCCGAGATGTTCGTCCGCGCCCTGGTGCTCGACCACGCCGACACGACCGACCTCGTCGCCTTCGCCGACGTCAACCAGGCCCGGATGGACGCGCACAACCGGTGGCTTACCGAGCTGGGCCACCGTCCGGTGCCGACGTACCCGGCCGCCGATTTCGCCGCAATGCTGGACAAGGAGCGCGTCGACGTCGTACTCGTCACCAGTGTGGACGTCACCCACGACGAGTACGTGGTGGCAGCCCTGCGCGCCGGCCGGGACGTCGTCACCGAGAAGCCGATGACAGTGGACGCACCACGCTGCCGGCGGATCCTGGACGCGGTGGCCGAGACCGGCGGCCAGGTCAACGTCGCCTTCAACTACCGCTACAACCCGCTGCACGAGCAGGTACGCCGTCTGCTCGCCGAGGGTGCGGTCGGCGAGATCGGCTCGGTGCACTTCGAATGGCTGCTCGACGTACGGCACGGCGCCGACTACTTCCGCCGCTGGCACCGCGACAAGGCCACCTCGGGCGGGCTGATGGTGCACAAGGCCAGCCACCACTTCGACCTTGTCAACTGGTGGTTGGACGCCACTCCCGTCGAGGTGTACGCCGCCGGCCGGCTCTTCTTCTACGGCGAGGACGGCCGCCGGCACGGCTACGCCCGCGACTACGACAGGGCGTACGGCTCCCCCGCCGCCGCCGACGACCCGTTCGCGCTGCGGCTGGACGCGCACCCCCGGCTGCGGGAGCTGTACCTCGACGCCGAGGCCGAGGACGGCTACCAACGCGACCGCAACGTCTTCGCCCCCGGTGTGACGATCGAGGACGACATGGCAGTGCTGGCCCGCTACTCCACCGGCGCCACGATGACCTACCACCTCACCGCGTACGCGCCCTGGGAGGGCTACCGGGTGATGGTCAACGGCAGTCGGGGCCGGCTGGAGTTGGAGGTCACCGAGAACGACTTCGTCGACCGGGGCACCGCCGGCGCGGTGAAGGGCGCCGCCCTGCACGGCGTCGAGGCGGCACCCGAGGGCGGCGGCGCGACGCTCACAGTGCGCCCGTTCTGGGAACCGCCCCGGCAGATCCCCGTGGAGGGTCGCAGCCGGCACGGCCACGGCGGCGCGGACGTCCGAATGACAGGGGTCCTCCTCGGCGGCCAACCCGACCCTCTGCATCGCGCCGCGACCGCCGAGGACGGCGCGCTGGCCCTGCTCACCGGCCTGGCCGCCAACCGCTCCTTCGAAACCGGCCAGCCGGTCCGGGTGGCCGACCTGCTCACCCCCCGCTGACCGGTGGCCGACCCGCTCGCCCTCCACTGACCCACCGACGAGGAGTCCGTCCCCGTGCCGATAGCCGACCAGACCGACCTGCTCCTGCCCGCGGACCCGGGCCAGCGCGCCCTTGCCCGGGAGCTGTACGCCCTCGCCGCGCAGCAGCCCATCATCTCGCCGCACGGGCACGTCGACCCTGCACTGCTCGCACAGGACCAGCCGTTTCCCGATCCGGCGCGGCTGCTCATCGTGCCCGACCACTACCTGACCCGGATGCTGCTCAGCCAGGGCGTACCCCCGGCGCAGTTGGGTGTGCCCACCCGCGACGGCAGCCCGGCGGAGACCGACGGTCGGGTGATCTGGCGGCGCTTCGCCGCGCACTGGCACCTGTTCCGGGGCACCCCCTCGCGGCTCTGGTTGGAGCGGACGTTCCGGACGGTGTTCGGGGTGGACACCCCGTTGCGCCCGTCGACAGCCGACGACGTCTACGACGAGCTGGCGGCGCGGCTGGCCGAGCCGGACTTCCGGCCCCGGGCGCTGTTCGAGCGGTTCAACATCGAGGTGCTCGCCACCACCGAGTCGCCGCTGGACGACCTTGGGCAGCACGCCAAGCTCGCCGCCGACGGGTGGGGCGGGCCGGGCGGCCGGGTGGTCACGACCTTCCGCCCGGACGACGTGGTGGACATGGAGTTCGAGGGCTGGTCGACGAACGTGCAGCGCCTCGGCGCGCTGGCCGGGGAGGACACCGGCACGTACGCCGGTTATCTGGCGGCGCTGCGGAGCCGGCGGGCCGCGTTCATCGCCGCGGGGGCGACCTCGTCCGACCACGGGCACCCCACCGCGCGGACGCTCGACCTGGCACCCGAGGAAGCCGCCCGGCTGTACGACAGGGGCCTGCGCGGAGAGGCCGACGCGGCCGACGCGGAGGCTTTCCGGGCGCACATGCTCGTGGAGTTCGCTCGGATGTCGCTCGACGACGGCCTCGTCATGCAACTGCACCCCGGCGCGGTCCGCAACCACAACCGGTGGCTGTACGCCCGGCACGGCCGCGACGTCGGCGGCGACATCCCGCAGGTCACCGAGTACGTGCACGCGCTCGCCCCGCTGTTGGAGCGCTACGGCAACGACAGCCGGCTGCGGGTGGTGCTCTACACCCTCGACGAGGACACCTTCACCCGTGAGCTGGCGCCTCTGGCCGGCGGCTACGCGGCAGTGCTCCTCGGCGCGCCCTGGTGGTTCCTGGACTCCCCCGAGGTGCTGCGCCGGTTTCGGGAGACGGTCACCGAGACCGCCGGTTTCTACAACACGGCCGGGTTCGTCGACGACACCCGGGCGTTCTGCTCCATCCCGGTCCGCCACGACGTGGCGCGCCGGGTCGACGCCGGCTTCCTGGCCCGGCTCGTCGCCGAGCACCGGCTGCCCATGGACGAGGCAGCCGAGACCATCGTCGACCTGGCGTACCGGCTGCCGAGGCAGGTCTTCAACTTCGGGCGGGGCGACCGGTGAGCGCGAGGAGCGCAGCGCAGCGGAGCCCCGCAGTCGCAAACGAAAGGCAGGCCCGGTGAGCGCGAGGAGCGCAGCGCAGCGGAGCCCCGCAGTCGCAAACGAAAGGCAGGCCCGGTGAGCGCGAGGAGCGCAGCGCAGCGGAGCCCCGCAGTCGCAAACGAAAGGCAGGTCCAGTGAGTGTCACTATCACCTCCGTTGAGGTGCACGACGTGCGGTTCCCGACCGCGGCGCGGGGCGACGGCTCCGACGCGATCAACCGGGGTGACTACTCGGCGACGTACGTGGAGCTGGGCACCGACGCCGGGCCGACCGGCGCGGGGTTCACCTTCACCAACGGCCGGGGCAACGAGATCACCTGCGCGGCGGTACGCGCGCTCGCCCATCACGTACAAGGGCGCACGGTCGAGGAGATCGCCGCCGAACCTGTGGCGTTCTGGCGCTCACTCAGCGCCGACGTGCAGTTGCGCTGGCTCGGGCCGGAGAAGGGCGTCATCCACATGGCGACCGGCGCGCTCGTCAACGCCGTCTGGGATCTGCGGGCGACCCTCGCCGGCAAGCCGATGTGGCGGTTCCTCGCCGACCTGCCGACCGACGAGCTTGTCGCAAGCATCGACTTCAAGCACATCACCGACGCGCTCACCCCCGACGACGCTGCCGCCATCCTCGACAAGGGATTGATCGGATCCGATGGCCGGCTCGCGGAACTCAAGCAGATTGGTTTCCCCTCGTACACCACCTCCGTCGGGTGGCTCGGCTACCCCGACGACAAGGTGCGGGCGCTGACCCGGCAGGCGTACGACGAGGGTTGGCGGGCCATGAAGATGAAGGTCGGCGGCCCGCTCGCCGACGACCTGCGCCGGGCCCGGATCATCAGGTCCGAGATCGGCCCGGACGCGCTGCTGATGATGGACGCCAACCAGGTCTGGGACGTCGACGAGGCCATCGCCGCGATGACAGTGCTGGCCGAGGTCGACCCGTACTGGATCGAGGAGCCCACCCACGCCGACGACATCCTCGGGCACGCGCGGATCGCCCGCGCGGTGACCGAGCTGACCGGCGGCCGGTGCCGGGTGGCCACCGGCGAGGTGGCCGCCAACCGGGTGATCTTCAAGCAGCTGCTCCAGGCCGACGCGATAGGTGTGATGCAGATCGACGCGTGCCGGGTCGGTGGTGTCAACGAGGTCCTGGCCGAGCTGCTGCTGGCCGCGAAGTTCGGGGTGCCGGTCTGCCCGCACGCCGGCGGCGTCGGTCTCTGCGAGTACGTCCAGCACCTGGCGATCTTCGACTACCTGCGGGTCGGTACCGCGCTGGACGGGCGCATGGTCGAGTACGTCGACCACCTGCACGAGCACTTCGTCGACCCGGTCCGCACCCGCGACGGCCGCTACCTGCTGCCCGAGCGGCCCGGCTACAGCGCCACGATGAAGCAGGAGTCGATCGCCGAGTTCCGTTTCCCGGACGGCCCGGCATGGCGGTGACCGTCGGCGCGTCCCGGCTCGGCATGGGTGTGCTGCGCCGGCTGCCCGTCGAGGCCCGACCGATCGTCCGGCCGGGCACCGTGCCGACCGGAGTCGTCCACCTCGGGCTTGGCGCGTTCCACAGGGCGCATCAGGCCGTCTACACCGAGGCGGCGGTCGGCGCTGCCGGCGGCGACTGGGGCATCGTGGCCGTCGCCCCGCGCAGCACCGCCCTGGTTGAGGCGATCGCCGCGCAGGACAACCTGTTCAGCGTCAGCACCCTCTCCGCCGATGGCAGCGCCACGCGGGTGGTGGGGGCGTTGAGCGGCGTACGCCACGCCGCGAGCGACCCGGACGCCGTCGTGGCGCTGCTCGCCGACCCGGCGGTACGGGTCGTAACGCTCACCGTCACCGAGAAGGCGTACCAACTCGACCCGGTGACCGGCCGGTTGTGCCCGGACCAGCAGCTCGCGGCGGACCTGGCCGGAGGCCGTCCGCCGAGCACAGTGCCGGGGCTGCTGCTGCGCGGGCTGGCCGCACGCGCCGCCGCTGACGCCGGACCTATCGCCCTGGTGAGCTGCGACAACCTGCCCTCCAACGGCAGGCGGCTGCGCGGCATGGTCGACCAGGCGGTCGGCCAGGCGCTGGGTGTGCCCGCCGGGTTGGTCGACTGGGTGGCCGGAAACGTCACCTGCCCGGGCACCATGGTGGACCGGATCGTGCCGGCCAGCACCCCGGAGACGATCGAGACGGTCCGGCGGGCGCTCGGCGTGACCGACCTGGCGGCGGTGGCCGCCGAGCCGTACATGCAGTGGGTCATCGAGGACGACTTTCCCGGTGGCCGGCCCGGCTGGGAGCACGCCGGTGCGGTGCTCACCGACGACGCCGGCCCGTGGGAACGGCTGAAGCTGCGCACCCTCAACGGCGTGCACTCGGCCGTGGCGTACCTGGGTGCGTTGGCCGGGCGCGAGACGATCGCCGACGCGCTGCTGATCCCGCACCTCACTGACGTGCTGCGCCGGCTGATCGCCGAGGACGTCGCGGCGAGCTTCACCCCGCCGGACGGGGTCCGGGTCGTCGACTACGGCGAGCAGGCCCTCGGCCGGTTCGCCAACCCGGCGATCCACCACCGCACCCTTCAGGTGGCGATGGACGGGTCGCAGAAGTTGCCGCAGCGCGTCCTGCACACCATCGCCGACCTGCGGGCCGCCGGCCGGCCCGCGCGCTGGGGCGCGCTTGTCGTGGCGGCCTGGCTGCGCTTCGCGCTGGGGTACGCCGACGACGGCCGGCCGCTACCGTTCCAGGATCCGCTCGCCGGGCCGATCCGGGCGGCGCTGGACGCCGGGACGCAGAGCCCGGCGGGCACCGTGGACGCGATCTTCGCGCTGCGTGACGTCATCCCGGCCGAGGTGGCCGAGGACGACGAGGTACGCACCGAGGTGATCACCTGGCTGACCGCGCTGGAGCGCCACGGCGTCGAGGCCACGTTGGCCGGTGCCCGGTGAGACGGGTGGCGGTGATCGGGGCGAACGGGCACGGCCGGTGGCATCGGCGGGTGATCGCACCTCTGCACGCCGACGGGCAGGTACGGCTGGTCGCCCTCGTCGACGTCCACCCGGTGCAGGACGAGCCGGCGGCGCCGGTGCCGCCCGGCGTGCAGGTGTTCACCGACCACCGGGCGATGCTCGCCGCCACCCGGCCGGACGTGGTGGTGATCTGCACCCCGCCGCACACCCACCTTCCGATCGCCAGGGACGCCCTGGCCGCCGGCGCGGACCTGCTGCTGGAGAAGCCTCCGGTGCTGTCGATGGCCGAGCACGAGGAGTTGAGCAAGGCGCTCGCTGCGACCGGGCGGGTGGCGCAGGTCGGCTTCCAGGCGCTCGGCTCGGCGGCGCTGACCGCGCTAACCGACGCGCTGGCGGCCAGCCGACTCGGCACTGTCACCCGCATAGCGACAGTGGCGGCGTGGCAGCGGCCGGACGCGTACTACGCCCGCTCCCCATGGGCAGGCCGGCGGAGCCTGGACGGCCGGCCGGTGCTGGACGGCGCGCTTGCCAACCCGCTCGCGCACGCAGTGATGCAGTGCCTGGCGGTCGCCGAGGCGCTGGGCGGCGCTCCACAGTGGCCGGCCGCCATCGAGGTGGAGCGCTACCGGGTGCGGCCGATCGAGGTGGAGGACACGGCGGTGCTGCGGGTCCGGTTCCGAGCCGGCCCGCCGGTCCTGGTGGCGGTCACCCTCGCCGCCGAGGAGTTCGTGGCGGGCGAGGTCGTGGTCACCGGCGAGACCGGACAGGCGGTGCTGGAGTACCCGACGGACCGACTGCGGTTGCCCGGCGACGTGGCGACCCGCCTGGTCCCGGGCCGGCGCGGGCTGCTGGAGAACCTGCTCGCCCACCGCGCCGACCCGGCCGGGGTGCCGTTGATCGCCCCGCTGGCGCGTACCGCGCCGTTCACCGCGCTGCTCGACGCGTTACGCGGCGCTCCGGAACCCCTGCTGCTCGACGGTGACCTGGTGACGGCGGTGGGCGACGGCGAGAGCCGCGTCCTGCACCTGCGGGGCGTTGTCGACGTGCTGCGCCGGGCGGTCGAGCGGGGAGCGCTGCCGAGCGAACTGGCGGTGCCGTGGGCAGCACCGGCGTACCGCGCCGAACTGACGGATTGAAGGGAGGCGCCGGGCACCGGAGCGCGCACCCCGCCCGAGCTGTGACGGGCCGCATTGGACAGACCCTCCCCTCCACCACCAGCGAATGGGAAGAATCGATGCGCAGAACACTCACCGTCGCGACCCTTGTCACCCTCCTGCTCGGTGCCGCACCGATCGCACCGGCCCTGGCCGCCGACCGTCCCGACCCCGCCGACCGTCTCTCCTGGGCGGCCCGTCACCTCGGCCGGCAAGCGGTGCCGGAACGGGACGGCTGGGCGGCCGAGGGCGCCGGCACCACAGGTGGCTCGACCGCGGCACCCGACCGGACCCGGGTGGTCCGCACACGGGCCGAACTGGTCGCCGCGTTGGGCGGCGACAACGCTGGCAACGCCACCGACGCCACCCCGAAGCTGATCTACGTCGACGGTGTCGTCGACGGCTTCGAAGGACCCGACGGCACGCCGTTGAGCTGCGCCGACCTGGCCGACCCGGGGTACCGGCTGGACGCCTACCTGGCCGCGTACGACCCGGCGGTGTGGGGTCGGGTGACGCCGGCCGGGCCGCTGGAGGAGGCCCGGGTGCGCTCGGTTGCCAACCAGACCCGGCAGACCCAGATCAACGTCGGCCCGAACACCACGATCATCGGGCTGCGGGGTGCCCGGCTGACCGGTCTCACCCTGATGATCGACCGGGCGTCGAACGTCATCGTGCGCAACCTGACCTTCGTCGACGCCCGGGACTGCTTCCCCGCCTGGTCACCGACCGACGGCGACACCGGCAACTGGAACAGCCAGTACGACCAGATCTCGGTGCGCCGCAGCGAGCACGTGTGGATCGACCACAACACGTTCACCGACGGCGACAATCCGGACAGCGCGCAGCCGACCTACTTCGGGCGGCCGTACCAGGTGCACGACGGCTCGCTGGACGTCACGCACACCGCGAGCCTCGTCACCGCGGCCTGGAACCGCTTCACCGGGCGCGACAAGCTGATGCTGATCGGCTCGTCGAACACCGTCGGCCCGGACGTGGGCCGGTTGAAGGTGACCCTGCACCACAACCTCTTCGACGGCGTCCTGCAACGGCTGCCCCGTGTGCGGTTCGGCCAGGTCGACGTCTACAACAACCACTACCGGCTCGGTGGGGACGACTTCGAGTACGCGCTCGGCGTCGGCGTCCAGTCGGCGATCTACGCGCAGAACAACTTCTTCACCCTCGACGCGGCGGTCGACCCGGCCGATCTGCTCTACGACTGGGGAGGTACCGCGCTCACCGAGCGGGGCAGCTGGGTCCGCCAGGGCGCGGGTCCGGCCCGGCCGGTCGACCTGCTGGCGGCGTACAACGCGGCGCACGATCCGGACCTGGGCGCCGACGCCGGGTGGACGCCCACGCTGCGCCGCGATCCCGTCCTGCCGACGCCAATGGTCCCGCTCCTGGTGGGCCCGCTGGCGGGCGCCGATCGGCTACCGCTGTGACCGACAGCCGACGTAGGGGGTCATCGATGTGGTGAAGATCGGCTATAAGTGACGCATGGACTTCCCGCCGCACCTGGGCAGCATGCCGATGCACGCGATCACCGAGATCCACGGCGAACCGGGCCTGCTGGAACGCTTCCGGCTGGAGGTCGCCCAGTTCGACGACGACGCCCGGGCGCGGTTGAGCGCCGCGCTCGACCTCGCCGCCGAACTGCACCGGGACGACCGGCGGGTCCGCGAGCCGTACCTCAACCACCTGCTGCGGGTGGCGATCCGGCTCATGCACCACTACCAGGTGCGTGACGTGGATGTGATCGTCGCCGGTCTGCTGCACGACGCGGTGGAGGACCACCCGGTCGAGCTTGCCGACGGCGACGCCGGCACGGACACCGACCCGACCGCTGCGGCGCTCGCCACGCTCGCCGCGCGGTTCGGGCCTCGGGTGGCCACCCTGGTCGCCGCCGTCACCAACCCGGTGTACGACCCCGAGCGGGACCGCAACACGCAGTACCGGGAGCACCTGGCGGTCAGCCTGGAACGGGAGCCCTGGGCCCGGGTGATCAAGGTGTCGGACTTCACCGACAACGGCGTCGGGGTGATCCACACGATCGGACCGAAGGTTGTCTCGTCGGCCCGCAAGTACCGGCCCCTGGTGCCGCTCTTCCGGGACCTGATCGGCCGGCCGGACACGCCGCTCGCACCGGCGGTGAAGCGGCACATCTTCGGCCAGCTCGACCTGGCCGAGGAGCGGTTCAGCGCCATCCTCGATCAGCCCGCCCACCCGAACTGACCCTGCCGCCGCGTCACTCGACCGGGTTCTGCGACAAGTTCTCGGATCTTCGAGGAGCCCTCTGCACTTACGGTTTGTTTGCGCCAGATGAGAAGCAATAAGCCTTCTTGACCGATTTCGGCGCACTCCGATCGAGAGGACTCTGACCATGCGTGACCTTTCTCGTCGCGATCTGCTCAAGGCGACGGCCGTTGGCGCCGGAGCGGTCGGTATCCCGGTCGTGCTAGCCGGCAGCTCGGCGATCGCGGCCGATGGCCCCGGGTCCGGCATGAAGTACCCCCCGGCGGAGCTGACCGGGCGCATCGTCCGCCCGCAGAGCCCCAACTACGCCGACGCGAGCCTCGGCTGGGACGAGCTCTTCGTGCACTATCCGCTGGTCATCGTCTTCGCCCAGGAGACCCAGGACGTGGTCAACGCCCTGACGTGGGCGCGGCAGCACAACGTCGCGCTTCGGGTACGCAGTGGTCGCCACAACCTCGAAGGCTGGTCGAACGTCGACAACGGCATCGTGATCGATGTCAGCGAGTTGAAGGACGTCCACATCGACACCGCGAGCCGTACGGCGAAGGTCGGCGCGGGGCTCACCCAGTTGGAGGCCGTCACCGCGCTCGGCGAGTACGACCTGGCGGCGACGACGGGAACAGAGGGAACCGTCGGCCTGTCCGGGGCGACCCTCGGCGGCGGGCTCGGCTTCCTCACCCGCTACCTCGGGATGGCCTGCGACAACCTGATCGGGGCGGAGATCGTCGTCGCGGCGGGCGCCGACGGCGCGAAGGTGCTCGAGGTCGACCCGTGGAACCACTCGGACCTGCTGTGGGCGCTGCGCGGAGCGGGCATCGGCAACTTCGGCATCGTCACCTCGCTGACCTATAAGGTGGCCCCACTCAAGAGCGTCGCCTACCTCCAGGCGACCTGGCCGGGCCTCGACGACCTGCACCCGGTCTTCGACACCTGGCAGCGCACCACACCCTTCACCGACCCCCGGCTCGGCAGCCAACTCGAGGTCCACAGGAACGAGATCCTGATGTTCGGGGTGCTCGCCGAAGGCACAGAGGAAGAGGCCAGGAGGCTCTTGGCGCCGATCCTGTCAATCGGCAACCCCGAGGTGACCGTGCAGATCGGAGGCTGGGGCGACGTCTACACCGACTTCCAGGTCCCCAGCGCGGACGACCCCGGCAAGTGGAAGTTCTACTCGCAGTTCGTCAGAGAACCGCTCCCGAAGCAGGCGATCAACATCGTTCGCACGTTCATGGAGAGCGCCCCGACGGACGACACCAACTTCTTCTCGCAGGCGTTCGGTACGGGTGCGCACACACAGGAGCCGTTCGGCGGCTCGGCGTTCCCGCACCGCGACGTGCTCCTCTACTCCGAGCCCGGCGTCGGCTGGGGCACCCGCGGAGAGCCCGACAGCGACGACGCTCTCACCCCGATCGCCCAGACCTGGATCGCCGAGTTCAGCCTGGCGCTACGGCCCTACGTGTGCGGCGCCTACGCCAACGTGCCGAACATCGGCATGGCCGAGTGGGAGACCGCCTACTGGGGACACAACTTCCCGCGGTTGCGCAGGGTCAAGGCGAAGTACGACCCGCACAACGTCTTCCAGTACGAGCAGAGCATCCCGCCCGCGACGCACTGACCGGCGGCCTGCGCGTTGACCTGCGGGTAACTCAGCCGACGGAAGCGCAGGCCACGCCACCCGCACACGCGGCCCCTGCGCGGTCTGGGGGCGGTGGGCGCGGCGGGCGAGTCGCGCCCACCGCACCCACCTCCTGCCCAGCCTTTGCTCTGCTTCAACCGGCGCTACACCTCCACGGCGTAAGTGTTGCGCTGGTTGAAGCAGAGCAAAGGACGTGACGGGAAGGTGTTCTGGCGGTCACGGCAACGGGACCGTGGCACCGGCCTTGCCGGCCCGCACCAGGTGTTCCAGCCACGGGGTCGGGGCGACGCCCAACTCCCGGCCCAGGTCGGCGCGGAAGAGCTCCAACCGGCGTACCGCCTCGTTGATGTTGCGTTCGGCCAGATGCACGTTGATCAGCACGCGGGTGGCGCTCTCCCGCAGCGGCTCCAACTGCACGGCCGTCAACGCCACCTGCACCGCCTCACCGAACCGGCCCTGGGCGGTGAGTCGTTCGGCGAGCGCCTCAAGCGCGTACAGCCGGGTCTGACGCAGCCGCTCCCGCTCGGTCAGCACCCAGTCGTCGTACCAGCCGGGCAGCAGCTCGCCTGTCGCCATCGCCGGAACCGGAGCGCCCACCGGCGGTGCGCCGGCCAGCAACGCGGCGGCCGCCGCGGCCAGGATGGCCACGTCGCTTGTCACGCCGACGGCAAGGGCGAGCTGGTCGTCCTCGGCCACCAACGGCTCCGGTGTGACCCGGTGCAGGCGCCACAGCATGGTGCGCAGGTTGGCGCGGGCACGCTCCTCGTGGGAGCCGGGCCAGAGCGTGCCGGCGGCCTCCGCGCGGGCACAGCGCTGGCGTACGCCGAGGAAGGCCAGCAACCGGCGGGCGCCCTGCGGCACCGCGACCGTCCGGCCGTCGCGTTCCAGCCCGAACCCACCGAGCAGGCGCAGCGCGTACCTGGGTGGCTGCCGCGCATCGGTCTCCCCCGCTGCGGTCCGGAGGTCGTGCGTCACCTCTTGAACAACCATGGATGTGCCCTTCGCACCCTGTCGCCCCGTGGGAGTTCCACGCTCGGGTGTGGATGGTCGACGCGCCAGCGCAATGTCGTCACACCGACCCGGCGAACGGCGCGGATCAGCCGTTCGCCGGAGTCGGCCCCGGCCGTTCAGCGCAGCTTGCTCAGCGTCTGGGCGTACCCGGTCCACTCGGCGGCGTCGCCGACGTCGGCGCGGATCCCGGCTTCCTTCATGATGCCGAGTACCTGCTCAGGCTGCGTTTCGGCGAGCTTGCCGAGGGTGCTGATCCCGGCGCGGGCCAGCGCCGCCCGCGCCTTGGTCGGCACCCCGGCGAGCATCGCGATGTCGGCGTCCGCGACGTTCTCCAGCTCGGCTTCGATGCCCAGGGCGGCGGACACCGCCGACTGCGCGCCGACGGTGGTGCGGACGATGACGGCCTCTCGCTCGCTCACCTCGGCGAGCATCGCGTCCACGCTCTGGTAGCTGGTGTTCGCCGGCAGCACCTTGAGCACGTCGCGGATCAGTCGACCGTCGGCCATCTCGTCGTCGCCGAAGAGTCGGATGAACTCATCGAGCTTCACCTCGCGCGGGAACCGCTGCCGGACGTCTCCGTGCTCGGCGGCGTACCTGGCGAGTTGGGCTGCCCCACGGACCTTCGGCCCGGCGATGACGTCCACGCCGAGGGTCTCCACGGCGGGCAGCACGATCGTGCCCGCCTTGGTCTGCCAGATGCTCACCTTCTTGTCCAGGAACATCGTGGTGCCCATGTACTTGCCGAAGTCCAGCGCGCCGATGTAGTTCGGGATCTGCTCGAACGTGTACGGGCCGGGGGCGATCTTGTTTTCGTGGACGGTCGAGTGCAGCCGGTTGATCTCCGCGCGGATCTCGTCGAGCAGACGGCGCAGACTCACCCGCATCGCGGCCATGCACGCGAACGCCTTGGCCACGTCGGTGCCGAGGTGGTCAAGGTCGTGCTCGATGCGGTGGAACCGCTCGTTGAAGCCCTGCTCGCCGGGGGTCTGCCCGGCCTGCACCACGTCCTCGCCGTCGACCCAGTCGGTGTGCGCGAAGGTCCGAGCGAACGGCGGCGGCGCGCAGCCCGGCTCCACCGCCGGGAACGACTCGGCGTAGCTGAACACCCGCTTCGCGGTGCCCACGTTCTCGTAGATCCAGGAGGAGACCAGCACGCTGGCGTCCGAGGGCGGGATGCCGTGCTTGGTGAACACCTCGTACAGCTCGGTGACGGTCATCCCGTCGTAGTTGATCTCGCTCGCCATTGTGGTGTCCCTCTCAGAGCTGGTCGTACACGCCGCGGTGCCGGCGCTGCTGGAAGGTGCGGAAGGTACGGGCCACCGCGGGGCGCAGCGGCTCGGCGGTGCCGTTGCCGTCGAGGTCGACATGATCGCGCCGGATGCCGAACGTGTTGATCTCCACGCCGAGGGGGCAGACCCGCGTCAGCGCGTTCATCAGCCGCTCGTACTGCGCCAGGGTCAGCGCCACCCCGTCGGGCAGCTCCACCCGGAACTCGTACGGGTCGGTCAGGCCGGTCCGCACGTAGGAGAGCGCCACCACGGCCACCAGCCCGGTGTGGGTGGGTCGCAGGGCGGTCCGCGCGCCGACCGCCTTGATCTCCGCTGTGCCGCCGCCGAGCCCGACGGTGTACCAGCGGAACCCGGTGGCCCGGCGCTCGGCCAGGTTCAGCCCGGCCTGCGGCAGACCGATGACGCTGCACACCAGCAGCACCCGGTTGCCCGTCTCGACAAGCGGCAACGCGGCTGCCAGGTGCTGCTCGCGTAGCAACCCGACGAGCCGGGCCAGCCGGTCTCCGGCGGCCGGCTGCCCGGCGATCAGCGCGGAGGCCAGCGCCGCCGGCAGCTCGATGGTCTCCACCAGCTCGTCGGGCAGGCGGTTGAGCGCGGCCACCACGGGCGCCGGCTCCCGTACCGCGGGAAGGCCTGCGGCGGCCAGCACCTGATCGACCGGCTGCCCTGCCGGGCGGGTCGGCACGGCCGCCCACCGGGTACGCGCCGCCGCGTCGGTCAGCTGGTTCCACGCCGGTTCCCCGGCGTTGTTCCAGGCCGCCCTGGCCGCGCTCAGCCCAGCCAGCAGCAGCGCGTTGCCGCCCGGGTCACCCGGAGCGTGGAACTGCGCCTCGACAGCCGTGTCGGCGCCGACCGGCGCGCTCAGCGGCGCGGTCACCGCCAGCCCTCGGGTGGGCAGGTGCGACAGGTACATGGTCGTGGTGCTGATCCGGTGCGTCGTCGCCAGCCCGCACACCCGCCACAGCCACGCCAGCTCGCCATCAGCCCCGACCGTTGGCACGCCGCGCGCGCGGGCAGCGGAGATCAGCGCCTCGGCTGTCCCGTCGATGGTGAGCGCCCGGCCGCTGTCCAGCACCCGGTTGCGCAGATCGGTGGCCTGCGCGGGCGTCGGCCAACTCACGTCGACACCGAGACCCAGCTCGTAGCGGCTGCCACCAGCGCCGTCCTGCGCCCGGCTCACCTGCCACACGATTGACGAGCCGAGCGCCCGGCACACCCGCCCCGCCCGGTCCAGGGCTACGGCCAGCGGCTGCGCGATGCCGTGCGAGCTGTCGAAGGCGTACGACTGGCGCAGGCTGGCCCGCAGCGCCGTGATCTCGGTCAGCCGGCTCGCCGGCAACGCCCGGCCGGCGTGCGTGGTGTTGTTCGCCGGCGTGTTCGCCGGCAGGACGAGGCGGTCCCGGCGCAGTTGAGCGAGGAAGTTGGTGCGGTGCTGCGGGTCCCCTGCGGCGACAAGCCGGATCGCCACCGCGAACCGGTCGTCATCCTCGCGCAGTGTGAACCGGGCGCCGCCGGGCAGGTCCGCGAACAGCCCGGTGTTCGGGTCGGTGTCCGCTCCCGGCCCGTTGAGCAGCCGGCGCACCGCACCCGGTGTGGGCAGCAGGAACCGGCGGTAGAGCCCGAGCCGGTGGGCGTACGCCGCATCCGGCTCGCGGGCCGGCGGGGCCAACCGGCGGGCGTACACCTCGCCGCTGGCCGGCTCGTGCACCAGCTCGTCGACGAAGCGGGCCACTCCGACGTCGGCGCCGATCCGGTCCAGGGCGTCGCGCCGGGCGTGTGCCAGGGTCCGGTACGCGTGCACCTCCCGGGCCGCCCGGCGCAACCGGTGCTTCTCGCACGACACCAGGTAGAGCAGCCGGCCCAGGTTGCCCTCCAGCACGGCAAGCTCCACAAGGGCGGTGAGCGCCGCTCCGGTGACCGCAGTGGCGGAACCGCCGTCGACGATCCGTTCGGCTGTCACGGTCACGGGAAACGCGGCGACCAGCGGCTCGTCGGCGGTGTCCGGCGCGTACACGGGGATCGACGCGCCGGCGGCCGACCAGGGCGCGAACACCACGGGCGGCAGCACCCGCTCGTCCTCGGCGCCCGGTGCCACGGTGACCGCCACCCGGACGGTCTCCTCGACCAGATCCCGGCTCAGCACGACGGTGAGCAGCGGATGCCGGCTGGTCCAGTCCACGGCTGCGGTGCCGGCGGCGGCGATCGGTACGACCACTCGCCGGACAGTGCCCGGGTAGGGGCCTTCCAACTGGTCGACGAGGTTACGTTCGACGGACGGGTCGGCACCGTCCACCGGTACCCGGATGTCGGTCATCGCGCCCCCCGCTCAGACGATCCGGAACGGCCGGGGGTCGTCCCGGTCGACGTAGACGGGCACCTGGTTGGCGGCGAGCACCGCGTTGTCGCCGACGGGCAGCCGCTGCACACCGTCGCCGGTGGGGGCGCTGCCGGTCACCACGACTGCCGAGTCGGCGGGGAAGCGCACCAGTCGCAGGCTCCGGACGTCGGCGACGCCCGGCTCGTTCATGAGCGTCCAGATCACCTCGGCAGCCCGGACGGGTTCGCCGAAGGGCAGCTCGTCGACGTAGCGGCGGAGCCGGGCGTGCAGCCGAGCGCGCAGTTCGGTGGCGGCCGTGGAGGCGTTCACCGTCTCCGTCGAGCCGGTGGGCAGCGGCAGGCCACGGATCACCAGGTCGGCCTCGACGCCGATGCCGACCTCGTCGGCCCGGTCGACCGAGGCGAAGATGCCCACCGGCCGCAGGTCCTCGATGACCGACTCGACGGCGGCGTGCAGCCCGTCGGGGCCGTCCCAGATGGCCGCGGCGGTGGGCGCGACGAGCACCGTGACGTAGTACGGGTTGCCCAGGTCGCGTTCGGTGCTGAACACGCGCTCGATGAAGTTGAAGTTGCCGAAGATGGACTGGTTGAGGTCCAACCCGCCCCGGCCGTCGAAGACCTGCACCTGGCGTACGCCGGGGACGGTGGCCACTGCCAGGCCGATCGCCTCGGCCGTCCAGATGGAGCGGGGCGCGGCCAGCAGCAGCTGCCGGTAGCGGGCGTCGGAGACCTGCTGTTCGCCGCCGGTCAGCGCGACGGTGTGGGTGATCTCGACGAGGTCCTTGCCGGCGGCCTGCTCGGCGTCGTCCAGGTCGGCGAGCAGCGTGTCGGCCCGGTTCCACCTGTCGATCTTCTGGCTGGCCTGGGTGGGGTCGAGGTTGTGCGCGGGGCCGGGGTAGAAGGCGGCGACGGCTGGTTCCCGTTCGGCGACGGCGGCGGAGAGCACTACCGTCTCGTCGAGTGCGACGTGGTGCCCGCCGGGGGTGGACAGCCGCGCGCCCCGGGGCAGCGTGAGCTGGGTACGACCGGTCGGCAGGGCGGCCTTGAGCTTCAGCTTCACGGTCCCCCGGGCCGGCAGGTACGGCCGGGGAATGCCGAGTTCCTCACCGAGTCGGGTCAGCGCGTCGGCGGTGGCCGACACCACGTACGAGTTGTCGTAGACCGCGCCGAGGGCAGCCCACAGTCGGGCGTCCTCCAGGGCGGCCAGTTCGAGGACCTTGCGCAGGACGGCGCCGCTGGTCAGGTCGACGTCCTCGCCGAAGAGCAGGCGGGCGGTGGCGAGCTTCTCGGCGAGCAGCCGGGCGAAGGACTTGGGCACGAAGCCGGTTTCGACGATGCCGAAGCCTGTCGAGCCGGTGGCCCGCAGGGCGGCGGCGTCGACGGCCAGGACGTCGGCCAGCTCGGCCGGCATTGTCGGATCAGACACTGGGCAGCTCCCCGAGATGCACCGAGAGCCTGTCGTCGGTGATGGTTTCGAACTGGACCTGCACCTGGAGGGTGCGGGAGGCACGCAGCGCGGCGTGGGCGGCGTCGTCGGTGCCTGTGGCGCCGAGTCGACCGTCGTCGAGGTTCACGTCCACGATCTTGCGGACGCGAGGGTCGCGGTCGAGCAGCGTGATGATGCCGATGCGCACCTGCTCGCGGATGAGGCTCGGCTCGATCTGCTCGGCGAGGGCGTTGAGCCCGTCGAAGCCGAAGGTGGCGTCGAAGACGTTCGAGCCGCGCAGCGTGGTGAGCGCCACCGAGAGGCTCTGCGCCACGTTCTGGGTGCCGGCGACAAGCGCCAGCACCCGGCCGTTCGGGCCGTCGTCGAAGACGATGTCGCGGGCCAGGTCGACGCCGGGCATCGTGGGTTCGAAGGCGAGGCCCCAGCCGAGGTAGCGGCGCTGGGCGGCCTGCCGTTCCCGCTCGGTCCGGTCCACCTCAGACCGCCTTCAGCTTGCTCTGCCCGGCGCTTGCGGACAGGCCGGGGGTGCTTCCGTTGGTGGCGCCGCTGAGGGTGTCGAGCGCTACACCGACGTTGCCGACGAGCAGCTTTCCGGCGGCGCCGGTCGCCGAGACGACTTTCTTGCACTGCATCGTGGGGTTGCTGTCGGTGATCGTGCAGCCGGTCACCGACTTACCAGTGATGCCGTCGAGGCGTGTCACCTGAGCACCGGCCACGATCAGCTTCGTCTGACCCGCCGGGGAGACCGTCCCCTGGCTGGGGCAGTGCACGTTACTCGACGTGGTGAGCACGAATGCCATGTCGCTCTCCTCAGTGGACGTTCATCGCGTTGCCGACCTGGACGTCGACGTCGTCGGCGGCGATGGTGACGGTGCCGCCCTTGATGTTCACCGCGCCGTCACCGGCGTCCAGGTCGATCTTCTTGGCGGTGATGGTGATCGAGCCGTCCTGCTTCATGACGATCGACGAGCCGCCGGCGGCGTGCTCGATGGTGATGCTGTCGGCGTCGTCGGCGCGTGCCGGGCGCTGGCCCCGGCCGCGCAGCTCGTCCCGTCCCACCCGCACGGTCAGCTCGCCCACCTCGATGACCCGGTTGCCGTCGCCGTCGGTGAGGTCGTGCGTCACCTTGCCGTTGTGGTCGGCGGGCACCACCGTGTCGCCTATCGACGAGCGGCTGTTGGTGTCGACCCCGACCGGCAGGGACAGCCACCAGTCCCCCGGCTGCGACACCGGGGCGTGCCCGGTGGGCCAGAGCGCGCCGACGTCAACCGGATCGTCCGGTGCGCCGTTGCGGTAGGCAAGCGCCACCCGGGTGCCCGGGTAGCGGGGCAGGATCAGCCCACAGCCACCCCACGCGAACGGGGTCAGGTAGGTCACCCCGGGCAGCGGCGCGGGTTGTTCACGACGTACCGGAAGGCGGCGGGCGGCATTGGGACGGCCGTCGGGGCGGACCAGCCCCTCCCAGACCGTCTCGGTCTGCGCGGGCGGCTCGACAGCGCCGCTGGCGTTTGTGGCTGCCGCGCGTACCTCGCCGATCTCCAGCCCGCGGGTCTCGCCGCGGGCCGCGCGGGCGGCCCGGCGCACCGCCTCGGCGGCGGCAACCCCGGGCGACGACGCCGGGCCGGCGGGCTCGGCGACGCCCACGCCGGAGGCGTCGCTCCAGCTGTCCCAGGCCTGCGCGGGCGAGGAGACCTCCACGCCCTGCACGACGGTGACGAACCCGGCGGTACGCGACAGGGTGTGCCGGGCCGCGCTGAGGTAGAGCAGTTTCGCCCCCGCGCCCAACTCCCCTGTCGACGGGGCGAACGGCGCGGCGAACGAGCCGAGCAGCGCCGCGCCGACGCTGCCCAGCGTGGTGGCCTCGTCCACCGCGGGCGGGTCGAAGAGCACCAGGTCGCCGGGCTTGAGATCGGGGCGGCCCTTGAGGGTCAACGTCCATGCCCGGCGGCGCGGCGGCGCCGTGCCCCCCGCCTCGGTGGCCGCGTACGGGTCGGTGTCCTGGCTGCCGTTCTCGGTGCACTCCAGCAAGCCGGTGGCGAGGGTGAGCGGTTTCGGCTCGCCCTCCGGGTACGGGATGGGGCGCTTGCCGACGTGCACGGTCCCGTCGCGGATCAGCAGCATCCCCCGCCCGTACGCGTTGAGCGACTGCTGCAACGCGCCGCCGAGCCGGTCCAGCGCGGCACGGTAGAGCAGCCCGGCGCCGAAGGCGACACGCTCGTCGCCGGCCGCCTCGCTGGCGCCCCGGGTCATCGTGCCGTCCGGGTTGGCACCCCAGGTGGTGATGTCCACCCGGGTCCGCTCGGCGATGGCCCGGACGGCGGCGGTGAAGTTCGCCGCCTCGAACCGTTCGGCGACCCGCTGCCCGAGCCGGGCGTACGCCTGCTCGACGAGGGTCAGCTCGGTGTCGTACGTCCGCTCGCCGGTGAGTCGGCGCACCTTCGTCACCCGCAGGACGGCGACAAGCGCCTGCGTCAGCTCGGCCGCCGACGGGCCGGCGTTGACGCCGACGAGGTTGGTGAAGAACGCGCCGACGGAGGTGTTGGCGTCGCGCCAGTACAGGTGCAGTTTCGCCACCAGCGGCGGTTGCCCCTCGGCGGTGCGCAGCGCCGCGAAGTGCTCGTCGATCAGCCCCTGCACGGTGATCGTGTACGCGCCGGAGCCGAGCCCCTCGGGCAGGGCGGCGTCGATGGCCGCGTAGTAGTCGGCGCTGGACAGCGTGAGCGTGGCGTCCTGGCTGAGCCCGGTCGGGGTCTCCCGGTGGAAGGTCAGGGTCCAGCCGGCGTCGTTGCCGACCGCCCCCTGGCGTACCTGGCCGGTCTGGAACGGCGTGAGTGTCATCGCAGGACCCTCCGCATCTTCTTGTCGAGCAGGTAGCGGTAGCGCAGCTTGCCGGGGCCGAGTTCGGATTCGACGCGCTGCGCGGGTGGGCGGCGACGCCAGACGAACTCGTTTATCGGCGGCGGTCCGAACTGGTCCACGGCCCGGTCGGCGGGCCGCCAGGCCAGGGTCAGCGTCGAGCCGTAGTCGCCGGAGCCGCGTACCGTCCCGGCGTGCAGCAGCCAGGCCAGCACAAGCAGCTCCACGGCGGTCGACGGGCCGGCACCGGTGGATGGGCCGGTGTCGGGGCAGACCCGGCGCAGGCCGGTGGCCAGTGGCACCGAGCCGAGGATCCGGGTGCCCTGGCGGACGACCAGGCGCAGCGGCACCCGGCCGACAAGCGCCGGGGCCCGGGGTGTGGCCGGCGGCGCGGGCCGGGGTGCCAGGTCGTCGGCGGAGCTGCTGACCACCGCCAGGGGGTCAGTGTTCAGCCATTGCCGGGCCAGGCCGGTGGGCAGGATCAGCACCGCGTGGACGCCCGCGCCGAGTTCGACGCGGTGCGGCAGGCCGGCGGTGAGGCTCTGCCGCACCTCGGTGAACCCGTCGGGCACCTCGACTGGTGTCTCCGGCAGCAGGTAACGGTCGATCGGGAACGGTGGCATCAGTTTCCCAACCCGTCGGCGAGCGCGCCGACTCCGATGCTTGCCACGTCGAGCAGCTTGCCGAGCAGGCTGGGACGGGGCACGTGGACGAGGGTGATTGTGGTGTCCAGGACGTCGCGGCGGGCCGCCGACGCGTTGAAGGTCAGCGACTGCACCTGCATGTCGGTGCGGATCGTCATGGACGTGACGAGGATGAGTCCGCCGAACTTCCCACCGGAGTACGCGGCCAGCGCGGTGCCGCGTTTGCTCGCCTCGGCCATCGTCTCCAGCGCGAACTTCCAGGCGTACCGTTCCGCGCCGACGAGCACGCCGGTCAGGGTGATGGTGTCGTCGTGGGTGGCAACGATCGCCTTGTGCGCGGTGGAGCCGATCGGCGGCAGGTGGTACGTCTGCGCGAGGGAGATCGCGGTGACCGCCCACAGCGGGATCGGCAGGACCCCGTCGCTGATGATCGCCGACGGCACCGTGCCGTACCGCATGAAGCTGCTGGTGATGGCCATGCTCAGCGCCCTCCGGTCGGTGGCAGCGGCACCGGCGCACCGGTGCGTTCGACGGCCAGGCCCAGGTCGCGCAGCGCCTGGCTGATCTCGCGGACCTCGCCAGCGGCGCTGGTGACCCGCAGCCTCAGTCGACGCTCTTCGAGGGCCCTGCTGATCCGCGCCGGCCGGGTCGCCGCCGAGCCGCGCCGGTTGATCCGGTCGATCTCGGCGGCGGCGTCCTCCATCCGGGAGATCGCGTCGAGGATGCGTGGGTCCGGTGTGAAGCCTGGGTCGCCGCGTTGCAGCCGTGCGATGCCGTCGCGGAAGTCGGCGGCGTCACGGCGCAGGTTGGTGGCCAGGTTCTCGGTGAGCGCGCTGACTCCACTGACGCTCGTCGACCGGTGTGACTTGTCGTCGATCAGCCACGCCCAGCCGTCGTGGCCGATGCCGACGAGGTCGGTGCCGGCGACCTTGACGTTGGCGTCCGGCCCCTTGAGGAACAACTCGATGCTGCTCAGCGAGAACGCCGCGCTGTACTCGCCGAGCACGCCCCGGCCGTAGGTGACCATGTCGTGGCGCAGGTAGGAGCGGAAACCGGGGCCGTCGTCGGCGCGTCCGCCCCGGTCCCGGAAGCGCTGCCACAGGGTGGCCAGGGCCTCCGGGTTGTGCGCGGCGAGCTGCTGGGTGAGCCACACGTCGCCACTGGCCACCACCGCCCGCAGGTCCGGGTCGGCGATGCGGGCCAGGATCTCGGCGAGGCGTGCCTCGCTCATCTGCAGGCCACGCGAGCGAGCCCGACCGAGGTCGTCGACGGCGGTCCGCAGCCGAGCCAGCTCGTCGGGTGTGAGCCGGCCACCGAGCCGGGTCTCCAGGTCCGCGACGGCGGCCCGCTTACCGCCCTCGGTCTCGCTGGCCACCGCCCGCCACAGCGCCTGCGGCTCCAGCTCGGCGGCACGGCGCACGGCGGCCTTCCGGTTTGCCGGCATGGCCCGGAACGCGTCGTCGACCACGGCGGCCGGCTCAACGTGCCGGCCGCCGCCGGCCTCGAAATCCCGCAGCAACGACTCGGCGTACGCGGCGGCGTCGTCGGCCAGGCGCAACGGCGCGTCACCCACGATCCCGTCGCGCGGTCGGCTCAGGTCGCGCATCTCCGTTCTGAGCTGGTCGAAGTACTCCCCCAACGCCGCCACCTGCGTCCCTTCGGGCAGGGGGCGGCCGTCGAGCACGTGGTCGAGGATCGAGGCGATGTTCTCCCGCAGCACGGCGATCCGCTCCAGCCTGCTCACCGCGTTGCCCAGGTGCAGGTCACCGACGTCGTCGACGATGCGGCGGATGAGGTGCTCCAGCAGCCGGCGGGACCGCACCTCACCGGCCTCGCTGTGCCCGGCAACCGTACGCATGAACCGGCGCAACCGCGGGTTGGCGTCGGCCGCTGCGTGTACCGCCGCGGAGTCCAGGAAGCGGCCCGCGCGGAACCGGCGGGGCGGGGTCACGGCCGCACCACCGGGACGCGGGGACCGGCGGCTGTGGGCTGGGAGTCGAGCACCATGAGGAGGAACCGGGCGCCCTCCGGGCCGCCGACAGCGCTGCGCAGCATCGCCTCCCGCTCGACGTACGCGAGGATCGGCTCCATGAGCTTCTGCACGACGCGCTCCAACACCTCGTTGAGGAGGATCTCGGTGACGAACGCCTGCAGCAGGTCCCGGGAAGCCGCCTCGATCACCTGCCGGGCGACCCGGCGCGCCACGTACCGACCACCGGACCGCAGTCCGGCACGCAGCCCGTACCGCAGGGCGACCCGGCCGCCGCGCACGGCCGCGCCGCCGATGGTGCCGACCTCCGGGATCAAAGACAGCGCCAGACCGAGGTACGCGGCGAAGAGCTCCACCTCCACCTCGGCGCGGGTGAGCACCAACTCCGGGTCGATCAACGCGCCGTACAGCCGCTCGCGCTGGTGCGCGTGCACCACGTCGCCCACCGCGACGGCCACCCCGACCGCGAAGCCCAGCGGTGGGCAGAGCACCGACAGGGCGATGATGCCGACGGTCAGCGCGAACGCGGACAACGCCTGCCTGCCCAGCTCACTGCTGAACAGGTCGTCGACGCCGAGCGTGTAGAAGCTGCTGCCGCCGAAAAACTCACCGATCTGCTGGTGGGTGACGAGGTGGATGCCCTGGAGGGCGTACCGGCCACCCGGGATGGTGGCCGACGGGATGTGTTCGCTGATCCGGCTGGCCCGGAACGCGAACCCGGCGTCTCCCCGGGCGCGGTCGAGCATCTCGACGTTGTTGCGCCGCATGTCCTGGAGCACCCGCCACAGCTCGTCGCGGATGGCACTGCGGTCACCGGCGAAGCGAGCCAGCACGTCGGGCAGGTCGGTGATCTGCTTGACGAGCGGGTCGATGCCCTCGGCCTCGCCACGCTGGATGACCATCGCCTGTTCGATGTCGGCGACGGTCCAGAGCACCCCGTGGGAGTCCCGGATCCGGGTCACCCCGTCCCGTTCGACGATCTCACCGGCTGCCCCGGGGCTGGCAAACGCGGCCTCCGCGGCGAGGAACGCGCCGGCGAGCGAGTGCGCCGCCCCGAACCAGGCGGTGGACGGGTTCGCCATGCTCGCGGTGGCGAGCGCCTCTCCCCCGGTGCTTGTGGCGTTCAGGAGGGTCCGGGCCGTCTCGTGCCGGCGCAGCCGGTCCCGCAGGCCCTGCAACTCGACGTAGTCGGTGAGCTGGGAGACGATCAGCCGCTCGAAGATCGGCGCGTACGCGGAAAAGTTGGTGATCCGCGTCTGGATGCCCTGCCGGGAGCTGAGCAGCAACTGCACGAGCATTGCCTTGTTGCCGATCACGAAGATCGTGCCGACGGCGTCCTTCACTGCCGGTGTGAACTCGTGCAGGAAGTGCAGGTTCCACGCTGCCGGGTGCTCGAACGCGGCGCTGCGGATCCTGGCCCAGTGCTCCGGCTTGCGGTAGACGGCCATGATCCGCTGGGCGAGGTGGTCCAGCCCCGGCACCACACCGGCGAGGTGACGCAGGAACTGGATGGCGGGCGAGGCGACCGGCCGGAAGTCCAGTGGTCCGAGCCCACCGGTGCCCTCCGGGACGGGCCGGCTGAATCCCTCCCGCTCCGCCGAGCCGACCATCACGCCGATCGCTGCGGCGCGGGCGCGCAGCACCGCGGCGGCCTGCAGACAGAAGGTCGCCGGGTAGCGGCAGGGCTGGTTCATCTGGAGCCGGAACGCGATGTCGTCCATCAGGCGACGCAGACCGTCGGCGTCCGCGCCCAGCGCGTCGAGGTCGAGTTCACCGTTGAGCGATCCGCACGCCGGTATCTCCGCCCGCTCACCGGTGACAAGCGGAAACCGGCTCGCGGTGGTGCTCGGCGGCGCGCTCGGGGCGCTCGGGTCGAAGACGAACCCGCCTCGTGCCGTATCGCCGGCTCCAGCGCCGGTGCCGCCCCCGTCACCGGTGCCGGTGCCGGTGCCGGTGCCGGTGCCGCCACCGTCACCCGTGCCGGTTCCCGAGGCTGTGCCGGCCCCGGTGCCCGTGCCGCCGTCGGTACCGGAGTCGGTGCCGCCGTCGGTGCCGCCGCCCGCGTCGGTGCCGGCACCGGGCGGAGCGTTGGGGTCGACCGGTCTCGTTTGGCGCTTTGCGACGGTGATCGGCAGCAGGTTGGCCCGCCCGGTCCAGTGCAGCGTCTTGTCGGTGGCCTCGGTGCCGATCAGCAGCAACGACGTGCCACCCACCTGGACGATGACCAGGCTGGTCGGTGTCGCGCCGCCCAGCGAATCGAGGATCCCTTGGACGCGCCGGTTCACCTCCGCGTCGACGGCCCGCTCGATCTGCGCCGCGTACTCCTCGGCGGTGGTGGTGCCACCGCGCGGCTGCGCGGTGCGCAGGCGGGTCCGGATGTCGGCGCCGAGCTCCTCGTCCACCATGGACACCAGCGCGGCCCGATCGGCGACGAGCCGACGGTCCACCGTTCCCGGTTGCGGGCTTGGCGTACGCGGCACGATCTGGAAGTGCGGTCGGGGGGTGGCCCGGAAGACAGTCTCGCCGAACCGGTCGAAGGTCAGGTAGGACAGCGGGGTGGTGGCGACGATGACCAGCCACACCCGCCGTCCATCCGGGCCGGTAACCCGGGCGATGACGCCAGCCGGGCTGCCCGACGACAGGGCCCCGTGCTGCCGGACCGCCTCGCGGGCCAGTTCGTCAAAGTGACCGATGAGGTAGGTGACTGGGCGTAACCGCCACTCGTAGCGCATCGGCGGCGGTTCGTCGCCGTCCACCGGCACCTCGGCGGCGTCGCCGGCGTCGTCGTAGGACGGCACCCGGTAGACCGCAAGCAGGCTGCGCAGCCGCTGCGGGTCGAACAGCTCGACCGCCGGCCGGCTCAGCGGCGCCGCCACACCGGCCGGCAGCCCCGGATCCAGCCGGGCGGCAGCGACCACCTCGTCGATGCGCTGGCGCAGCCGGGCCTCGAAGGCACGCCTGTCGTCCGGGGACACCCTCTCGCCGCCCGCGCCGGTCCAGCGGAACTCCGGCGCTGCGGCGCGTACCTCCAGGTAGCCGCCGCGGGGCGCGACCACCTCGCGGCGGGAGCGTTCCAGAGCTCGCGCGAGGGCCGCGCCGAGCGCGTCGGTCACCGCCTCCGGCCGCCCGGTCACCGAGCGCGCGTCCAACCGGATCCGCACCGGCACGTGCACCGAGATGGCCACGTCAGGACCGCCCGTCCAGGTGCTCGGCGAGCCGGGCCAGCGCGAGGTCGGCGAGGGCGTCGACGTCGACCGCGCCGCCGGCCGAGACCACCTCGATCTCCACCGGGAAGTGGTACGCGATGACAGCGCGATCGTCCTCGGCGACCTGCTCGGCCTCGGCTTCGCTACCGGCCGCCGGCAACACCAGCTCACCCGCGTGCACCAGGGCCAGCCCGGTACGGGTGACCCGGGCGGCACGGCCAGCACCGGTCGCCATCTGCTACCTCCGGTTGATCGTGGGCGGGTTGTCGTCGACTGTCGGTCGGTCGCGCGTCAGGGCAGCACGGACTGGTCGCCGGTCTTCGGGTCGACGGTGGCGGCCAGGCTGAAGCCGCTGAACGTCGCCGCCGGTGCGCCGGAGATCGTGGCGGTCGTCGGCGTCGCACTGGTGATCAGGCAGTCCTGCAACACGAAGGACGAGAACGCCCAGTCGTCGCCGGTGTGCTCCAGCAGCGCGATGTCGAACAGCTCGCCGTCGAGGGCCAGTTTGGTGAGCCGGCCGGCGACGTCACCGATCGCCTTGACTGTCATCGTGAAGTTCATCGACACCGGCGCGTGGATGACGCCCAGGTGGGTCACCTCGCACGAGTGCAGCGCCTCGACGTTGAGCGAGAAGGACGGGCTGAACGAGTCGATCGGGCTGATCAGCACCGTCTCGGTGCCCTTTGTGTACTGCACCGCGAGGCGGGTCTTCCACTCCATGGTCTGGTTCCTCCGGTCAGAACTTGGCCACGAGCGTGACCAGCAGGCGGCTCACGGCTGGGCCGTACGTGACGGTGACGACCAGGTCGACAGTGCGGTCGGCCCGGGCGGCGGTGACGATCGAGGTGTCGGTGGCGGTACGGGCGACCTCGGGGATGCTGAGGATGTCCAGCACCGGGATCTCGATGCGGTAGTCGTCGATCACCGCCTGCCGCTTGAGGGGTCCGAGGATGCCGTCGACCTGGGTCTTCAGCAGTGTCATCCCCGGCTTGGTGATCCGCGCGTCGCCCACCAGGCCGATCAGGCCCGCGCGGAGCATGAACTCGATCTGGTCGAGGGTGCGGACCAGGTCGACGTGCAGCAGGCTCGCGTCGCTTGTGAACAGCCGCCCGTCGGCGAAGTGCAGGCTCTCCCCGGTGATCAGGGTCGGGTCGATGATCGGCGTGAGGTTCGCCTCGGACAGGCCCTTAATCTCGGCGGGGCTGTACTGCTTGGCCACCGGGATGGCCACCCCACGGATCTTCTTCAGCACGATGCTGTGGTGCACCGGCAGCCCGGCCACGGCCGCCATCGCGGCGGTGGCCGCGTCGCCGTCGGCGCCCCGGGCCGCGATCATCATCATCCGGCTGGTGCTGCTCTTGAGTGGGTTCGCGGCCGTGGTGATGTCGGTGACGTAGGTGGGCACCTTGTCGGTGGCCGGGTTGACCATGGCGAAGCCGATGCGCCGCTGGCCGGCTGCGGACATCGTCTCCACGTGCGCCTTGAGGGCGTGCAGGCCGGTGGGCGCCCCCGCACCGGCCGGGTTGCCGACGTTCGTCTCGTTGGCCAGCGACACCATCGTGACGTCGTCGGCGGCCTCCAGCGCGCCGAGGGCAGCGGCGTAGTCGTCGCCGGACACCTTGACCCCGTACACCTTGGCGGGGCGCGGGTCCTGGAGGAACGCCAACTCCAGCGAGTTGTAGAGGGCGTTGCGGACGACGTTGCCGGCCTGCCGGCGGGCGAAGTTGGTGACCGCGTCGTCGAGGGTCTCGATCCGGACCGGCGTGTTCGCCGGCGCCGAGCCACCGTCGGCCGTGGACGGCGCCTTGCCGACCACGGCGATGACACCCGGTGAGCGCTGGGCCAGTGGCGCCGGAGGCGGCACGATCCGGACCTCGATGAACGGGAATGCTGCTGTCGGTGCCACGGGTCCTCCCGGACGGAGTTGCTGCTGTGGTCGGTGGGCGGCCTCGGCCGCCGTGGTCGGTGGGCGGCTCGCGGGCCGCTGTGGTCGGTGGGCGGGCGTTTCAGGTCGCCACTGCGGCGAGCCCGATGCCGCTGCGGGCCAGCCACTGGCCGGCGCGAGCGAACCGGGCGGCGCGCTTCTGCGCGTCGGTCCCGGTGTCGCCGCCGGGCCAGCCGTCGTCGTCGAACGTCTCGATGGGCACCACCCAGACCGCAACCACCCGGTGCCGGCGCCGGACGTCGTCCGGTGCGGGCACGTCCAGCCCCAACTCCTCGGCGCGAGCCCGCACGAGCCGGGTTTCGACGAGCAGGTCGGCCAGGGAGAAACCTCGGTCGCGGATCAGCACTGCGGCGGCGAACGGCAGGTGACGCGGGGTGGGCGGCGCGGCTGGCGGGGCCGCGTACCGCAGCTTCACTGTGGCACCGGCGATCTGCCCGCGCATCCGTGTCACCAGGTCGCCGGCCGTCGCGGCCCCCACACCGGCGAGCAGCCGGTCCAGGTGCGCGTCGGTGAACGCGGCCGGCTGGTGCAGGCCGGCCCGCAACCGGGCCACCAGACGGGTACGGCGCTCGGTCTCCAGCACCGCCGGGTCGGTTGGCAGCGCGCCCAGGTCGGCGACGATCTGCGGATCGACGTCGAAGGCGGGCACCGCCACGTCGAGGTCCTCGACCCGGTCCCGGGCCACGCTGGTACGCACCACCAGGCTGCCCCGCCACAGCGCGTCGATGCGCAGCGCCGACCCGCCGAGGCCGTGCAGCCGTACCCGCAGTTCGGTACGCGCGGTGCCGCCGGAGCCCAGCCATTCTCCCTCGGCCAGGGTCACCGGCGCGGCCGCGAAACCGAGCGTCAGCTCGTCGAACACCGCCGAGTACGGAGGCGCGACAGGCATCGCCTCGGTGTCGTACGCGGCCTCGACCAGGTGGGCCAGCGACTCGTCGTCGAAGACGGCAGCGCGGGTGCCCGGATCGGCCAACCGCACAAGCACCCCGTCGACGAAGTCCACCGCACGTTCCCCCCGCTGCCCGTGCCGGGGCCTACCGCCCGGCTCGGCACGAGAATTGCGAAGCGGCCGTCACCCGACCGTCACCGCCACCGTCACCGGACCCCAGGGCGACCCCGAGTGTCGGGAACTGAGCATCGGCACAGCGACTGCCGCCACGCCCCGACCACCGGCCACCGGCCACCGCAGCGCCGCACGTCACCAGCGCAGCGCCCGTCAACACGTCGCATAAGAACGCAGCGCCGGGTCGTCGCAGCGCACTACCAACGCGACGCCGGTCACCGCAGCGTTCCGAACCGGTCACCGCGACGTGCCCGACCACGCGGCGTGCCGAACCGGCCGACGCGACGTGCCCGACCACGCGGCGTGCCGAACCGGCCGACGCGACGTGCCGAACCGGCCGACGCGACGTGCCGAACCGACTGACGCGACGTGCCCGACCACGCGGGGTGCCAAACCGGCCGACGCGGCGTGCCGGTCAACGCGCGGGGCCGAGGTCGCTGTTGAGCTTGATACCGCACAGTCATCTTGATGCCACAGAGTCATCACGTTCACCGGAGCATGTGCGCCCCAGCACCCTCACGCTCCGTGGGGCGACGCCCGCCTGTCCGAACCCGGGAGGACCTCTGGTCGCGGAATCTCCGGAGGCGCGCGCCAGGCGGCGATGACGCGAATCCGGTCAGCCGATCGGCGTCGGGTGACATGGCAGTAGGTCGACGTGGCAGTGCGTCGAGGCGGCAGTGCGTCGAGGCGGCACCGCGGTCATCGGTGCGACAACCGTGCACGTGGCCGCGAGGGGGCGCGTGCGCGGGAATCCTCCGTTCGCGGCGGCACGGGATCCTGGGTCGACTCGTGGACTGCGCCGACAGCGGCAGCGCTCAGGAGGGCGAGGCATGGCGCAGGACGACGCGTAGCGGATGTGCGGCGGTGGCGGCCAGGTCGCCCAGCACCGCGAGGAGCACGGCGTACTCACCGGCGGGCTCGTCGGCGAGCAGTTGGCCGGCGTCGTCGATCAGCAGGGTGAGCGGGCCGGCGTCCAGCCGATCCCGCAGCACGTCGGCGAGGGCGTCCCAGGTGCTTCCCAGGTGGGCCGGCAGGGCCAGCGCCGCAGCCAGTGCGGCGTAGAGCGCCGGTCGGGTTCGGGTTGCCGCGCCGTCCAGCACCGACGCTCCGGGCACCGTCGGCGTCCCCGTCCGGCACACGGTCAACCACTCGGGTGGCGAGCCACCGTTCCGGTCGACCATCGCGTACCCCCTGATCTGGCTCGACCACCGGTGCCGGCCGATTGGCGGCCGGCACCGGCGTTGGTCAGAGCCGGTAGAAGTCGGTGTAGTGGTTCGGCGAAAACCACGTGACGCCGGTGCTGCGGTTCACGACGATCCGGTACGCGTCCCGGGCGGCGCCCTGGGTGCGCGGGTACACGTCGTACTCGTAGTAGGTGGCGTTGGTGGGCAGTTGACCCTCGTAGTTGTAGAACCGGCCGCCGGCGAAGTTGGATTTGCCGCCGCTCCAGGAATACCAGCCGCGGCTGGTCGGGAAGCCCTTGGCGGACCATCCGGAGCGGGCGGTGCGGGCGTCCGCGCAGCGGCTCATGGTGCAGGAGCTGTAGACCGCCGCCGAGGCGGAGCCGGTCAACCGGGGGGCCACCACGGACGGGCCGACAAGGGCGGCGGCGACCATGGCGAGGAGAAGGGCGAGGGTGGTGGTACGCCGGCGGATCGCGCCGAGCGTGGCCGGCGGGGACACGAGGGTGGACACAGGCTGCCTCCAGACCATCCGATGCATCGATCCGCGTCACTGTCGGATCGGAACCAGTCTCACCGCTGCCGGCTCGCGGCGATACCCCTTCGCGCCTCAACGCATCCACAATGCTCGGTGAACTACGGACGATCCGCTCCCCGCGCCGCAGCGCCGCTCCCCTGGTCGACGGCGTGGCTACGGGCATATCGGTCACGGGTTGTTAGCGTGAAACGCGGATCCGTGACCATAAGGGGTGCCATGACGGACGCTCCCGACGGGAGGCCGCGCCCCGCGGACCAGTGGCGGCAGCGCGGCATCCGTGGGCTGACCATCACCCGGAACGTGAGCGTCGGCGCGTGGCGCTGGTGGGCACGGAGCTGGGACCGGCTGGTCGCCGCGCTCCAGGACGAGGCACCCGTCGGCGCCGGAGCCGGTCCGTCGCCGTCCGGCCCGCTCGTGGAACAGCGCGACGCGCCCCGGCTGATCCCGGTTCCCGCGCGCGGCTACGTGTACTCGTTCTACATCCGCGCCACGTTCGCCTGGTCGTCGCCGGCGAGCCTGCGGGCCGAGGTGCTGAGTTGGTACGTGCAGTACTTCCAGCCCAACGCCGTCCAGCGGTTGACCCGGCTCGCCTCCGACGCAGCCCGGGATCTACCGCCACACCGGGCTGCGGACCTGGAGGTGGCGTTGCAGCGGGCGCTCGCCGAGGATCCGGAGTGGTCCTATCGACGCGGCGACGTCCTCATCACCTGCCGGCCCGACGCTGCTGTCCGCCTCGACGAGCGCATCATGCCGGCGCTCCAACCGCACGTCGACCGGATGGTAAAACTGGAGTACCAGTTCGACGAGCAGCTTCGCAGAGCGACGTACGCCGAGGAGCTGAGCCGCAGGTGGGTGACGATCCTGAGCGAGTACCCCGACATGGACACCGACGAGGAGGTGGCCGAGGCCCGCCAGAGCATGCTCGCCGCGCAGAAGGAGGCCGCCCGCTGGATCAGCGAACTGGTTCACCGACGAGACACCAAGGGCTGATCAGCCGGACACCCATCGTTGAGGGAGAGCGTTAGTGGCGATGCCGAAGCCAACGACCAGCAGGACGGTGACGTCCAGGGACGGCACCTCGATCGCCTACGAGCAGGCCGGCAGCGGGCCCGCCCTCATCCTTGTGGACGCCGCCGGGCACTACCGCGGGCTCAGCTCGTTCGGCGGGCTGATCGACCTGCTCGCTGCCAACTTCACCGTCTACCACTACGACCGCCGCGGTCGGGGAGACAGCACAGACACCCAGCCGTACGCCGTCGAGCGCGAAGTCGACGACCTCGCCGCGCTCATCGACGAAGCCGGCGGTTCGGCCTTTCTCTATGGCTTTTCCTCTGGCGCCCTGCTCGCCCTGCACGCTGCCGCGAACGGACTCACGATCCCCAAGCTGGCGCTTCTCGAGCCGCCGATCGACACCACTGAGGACAGGTCCGCACAAGCAGCCTTCACCGCCGAACTCGCCGAACTGATAGCGGCGGAACGCCGTACGGCCGCGGTGGAGCACTTCCTGACCGGCGTCGGCGTGCCCGACGAGGTCGTGGCCGGGATGCGCGAAAGTCAGTCCTGGTCAGCGATGGAGGCGGTCGCGCACACCCTGGTCTACGACTGCATGGTCAGCGAGGCCACCTCGCTCCAACTCCTGGCGTCGGTGAGCGTGCCGACCCTCGTCCTGGGCAGCGAGGCGAGCGGTGACGACCTCACCGGCATGACTGCCACCATTGCGAAGGCGATGCCCAACAGTTTGCACCGGAGCTTGCCCGGTGAATGGCACGGAGTTCCCGACGACGTCCTCGCGCCGGCGTTGACCGAGTTCTTCGAACGCTGAGCGGTTCCGCCCCTGCCGCAAAGCGCTGCACGGCATCGTTGATCCGGGCCACTCGTCGGCCTGGGTCTAGCCGCCGAAGCTCAACGCCCGCCGTAGGTCTTCGTCGAGGCTGTCGTTGTACTGCGGGTCGGGTTCTGCCCCGGCGGCGCTGAGCACGGTGCTGAAGAAGCATCTGGCACCAACGGCGAGGATGACGCTGAAGATCTCCGTGTCATCGAGACCGTGACCGCGTAGGACCTCGATGTCGGCCTCGCGGACGGAGCTCGCATCGGTCGCGACCTTCCCGGCGAACGTGACGACTGCGACCTCCTGCGCGGAGAGGTCGGCGCTGCCGTGCTCCGTCGCGATGGCGGCGACGGTCGATGCGTCGAAGAACTTGTCGCGCAGGATCTTCCCGTGCGCCAGTCCGCAGTAGGAGGACTTCAGGGCCCGGGCTGCGGCGAGGGTCGCCAACTCGTAGCGGCGCAGCTCCATCTCGGCCTTCACCGCACCGTTGAGCTGCTGCCAGGCCAGGTACACGGCCGGGCTGTGGGCGAACAACCTTGTGTAGTTGGGCAGGTAGCCCATCGCACTCGTGTCCGCATCGAAGATCCGCTCGGTTTCCGGCGACTGCTCCGCCTGCTGCAGGTGGCTCATCCTGCCCCTCCCTACGCTCGACCGCGAACGGTACGCCGCTGCGACCCCGAACACTGTCGGGAAAGTGGCAAGCGGTGCTCGACCAACGTGATCGCCAGGCACCGTCCAGCTGAGCAAAGACAAGGATGACCACAGCCCCGGCCTCCTGCGATGGTCGATGGGCACGTCCGGCCAGGCCGTCGGTCGTGCGGTTGGAGGGATCGATGGAGCACCCACTCCGTCTGCTTGACGCCGCCGAGAAGCTCCGAACCGACATGGTCGACCGGCTGGACGCGCTCGTCTCGTGCGAGTCTGCGCCAGGCTCGTTGCCCCACCTGGAAACCTGCGCCGACCTGCTTGCCCGCTGGGGCGAGGAGGTGCTCGGCCGGCCCGCCCGCCGGGTCGTTGTCGATGGGCTGCCGCACCTGCTGTGGCCGGCCGTCGACCAGCGTGTGCTGCTCCTGGGGCATTTCGACACGGTTTTCCCGGTCGGCACGATCCGGTCGAGGCCGTTCACCGTACGCGGGGACGTCGCGACGGGACCCGGCGTGTGTGACATGAAGGCCGGGATCGTGCAGATGTTTACCGCGCTGCGCCTGCTTGAGGACACCTCGGCTGTCGGTGTGCTGCTCACCTGCGACGAGGAGACCGGCTCCGTCACGTCGAGGCCGTTGATCGAGCGTGAGGCTCGGCGCTCAGGTGCCGTTCTGGTCTGCGAGGCGGCCACCCCGGAGGGGCACGTGAAGGTGGCTCGCAAGGGCGGGTCGGTGTACCGGCTCACCGTCTCGGGTCGCGCCGCGCACGCCGGTGTCGAACCGCAGCGCGGGGTCAACGCCACTGTCGAGGTCGCCCATCAGGTTCTCACATTGAGGACGCTCGGCGCGGCGGACAGCGGCGGCACCTCGGTCACGCCGACGCTGCTCTCGGCGGGCACCACGACGAACACGGTGCCCGAGCATGCCAGCCTGGCCGTTGACGTGCGCGCCTGGACCAGAGACGAACTCGAACGGGTCGATCACGCTATCCGTGGGTTGGTGCCGTTCCTGCCCGAGGCGACGCTCGCGGTGCAGGGCGGGATCAACAGGTACCCCATGTCCCCCGAGCTCGCGCGGCCGCTTCTGGAGTTGGCTCAGTCGATCGCGGGCCAGCTCGGCATTCCGCGGCTGGTGGGCGCGTCCGCTGCCGGCGCGTCCGACGGCAACTTCACCGCCGCGCTGGGCGTGCCGACCCTGGACGGCCTGGGCGCGGTGGGTGGCGGAGCGCACGCCGCCGACGAGTACGTCTGCCTCGACCGGATGCCGGAGCGGACGGCGCTCCTGGCCGGGCTCGTTGACGCGCTGTCCACGATGGAGCGTTTCGGATCGCAACCTGTCGGCGACATCCAGTAACCTGCTCAACGCCGGCGAACGTCCGGCAGCGAGGGGTCGGCGTCGATATGACTACGGGACACCGTTCGGCATCGTCGGTTCCCCTGCTCGGCGTCGAGGAGGAGTTCCTCGTCGTAGACGCCGACCGGGGTGTGGTCGTGCCGGAGGCGGCGACTGTGGTCGACGGTGCGCGCCCGGCCCTCGGCGCCCGGGTCGGTGGTGAGATCACCAAGTTCCAGGTGGAGATCCGCACCGACCCGTGCCGCAGCGTGGACGATCTCCGCGCGCAGCTGGTCGAGGGTCGCGCCGCCGTCCAGGCAGCGGCCCGGTCGGCGGGTCTGCGGGTGATCGCCAGCGGCTCACCGGTGCTCGGCTGTGCCGTACCGCCGCCCATCACCGAGGGGCCCCGGCAGGACCGGGGCACCGCCATGTTCCGTGGGCTGCATGACGAGTTGGCGATCTGCGCCGTCCACGTCCACGTGGAGGAGCCCGACCGGGACCGCGCCGTGCTGATCGGCAACCATCTGCGCCAGCACCTGCCGGTGTTCGTCGCCCTCACTGCCAACTCGCCCTACTGGGCCGAGCGCGACACCGGGTACGCGAGTTGGCGCACTGTCACGTGGGGGCGCTGGCCGGTGGCCGGCCCGCCGCCGTTCCTGCGGTCGGCACGGCAGTACGACGACCACGTGGCGATGCTCCTGGACGCGGGCGCGCTTGTCGACCACGGCACGATCTTCTGGGACCTCCGCCTGTCGATCAACCACCCGACTCTTGAGGTACGGGTGGCCGACGTACCCCTGACCGCCGTGGAATCGGCGGCGCTGGCGGCACTGGTGCGGGCCCTGGCGGTCGTCGCCGGGGAGGCCGTCGACAGAGGTGACGAGGGGCCACAGCCGACGGCTGAGCTGATGCGGCTCGCGTACTGGCGGGCGGCCCGCGACGGGATGGGCGGGCACGGCGTCGACGTGATCACGGGCCGGCTGCTGCCCGCGGCGACTCTCGCCGAGCGGCTCGTGGCGCTGGCCCGGCCGGCGCTGGACGCCGCGGGCGACCGGGAGCCTGTGGAGTCCTGGCTGGGGTGGCTGGCCACGAACGGCGACGGGGCGACCCGGCAGCGGGCCGCCGCAGCGCGACGCGGGCGCCTCACCGACGTGGTCGACGAGATCGCCGCCCGGACCGCGTCCAAGCGGCCCATGTACGAAGAAAGCACAACGGCGTAACGACAAGCCGCCCGGCCCCGGAAATGCTTGAGAAACCGGATGTCGACGGCGGGCGTGCCCTCCCGTGAAGACCGGTGCACCGGATCAGGGGAGGTCCCAGGTGAACGACGCAGATCTGCTGTCCACTGTCGCCATCCAGCACGACCGGAGGCCCCCGGCGGACATGGTGCGCGAGGCGGAGGCCTTCGCCGAACGGATGGCGTTACGCCGTTCCGTGCGTGACTTCGCCGGCGACCCGATTCCCGACGGGGTGATCGAGGCCGCCATCCGGGCCGCGTCGACAGCGCCCAGTGGTGCGAACGTGCAGCCGTGGCGGTTCGTGGTGCTGACCGACCCGGCACGCAAACGCCGGCTACGCGAGGCGGCGGAGGCCGAGGAACGCGCCTTCTACGACCGCCGCGCCTCGGCGGAGTGGCTGGGTGCGATCGCCAGGCTAGGCACCGACTGGCGGAAGCCGTTCCTGGAGACCGCACCTGCCGTCATCGTCGTCTTCGAGGTGCACCAGGGGCCGAACAGCCCGAAGCCCTACTACGTCAAGGAGTCCGTGGGCATCGCCGTCGGTCTTCTGATCACCGCGCTGCACCACGCCGGCCTGGTCACCCTGACCCACACGCCCAGTCCGATGCGGTTCCTCAACGAGGTGTGCGAGCGTCCGCCGGAGGAGCGCCCGTACGTGGTGATGCCCGTCGGGTATCCCGCGCCGGACGCCCAGGTGCCCGATCTGACCCGCAAACCCCTCGATGAGGTCATGATCCGGTGGTGAGGTCCCCGGTCAGGAATTCGACAAGGGGCTCGACGTGGCGGTCCGGGCGCCGCCACTCGGCCAGCAGGTCCTCCAGCAGGTGCTGCTCGGCGACCAGTTCCGCGCCACGGTAACGCCGGATCACCGGGTGGATGAAGGCGCTCTCCCTCGCCCGGTCGGGGGTCGGGTGCCTGTCGATGGCGAAGACGTCGCCGTAGTCGTCGCGGCCCCACCGCAGCGCGAGCGTGTACCACTGAGCGGCGGCTCCGAAGCGCTCCACCGCGTAGTCCTCCGGCAGGTCCTCGTAGTGGTGGAAGTCGCCGGTGGCGTCGTCGCGGACGAAGACGTCGCACAGGTATTCGAACTGGGTCCACAGCGCCGAGGACCAGTTGACCCTGTCGAGCATGAGTTTGGTCAGCGACGCGGGGTCGGCGGGCGTCGTGGCGTACGGCAGCGGCACGCCGTCGTAGCGCTCCCGCAGCATCCGCGTGAACGTGCGCAGGTTGTACCGGAAGCCGTCGATGAAGGGCGACGAGGCGTGTTTGGCGTCCCGGTCCTGGGCGATGGTGCCGGCGAAGTACAGGTCGTCGACGTTGCGGGACTGCCAGTCGGGCCGCAGACCGGGCATGCGGCCGTCGCGCACCATGTCGGGGCGGACCGTCTCGTCGAACATGGCGGTGTTCATCCGGAAGCCCGTGCACCTCAGCACCGTGTGGTAGTCGAGGACCGCGGTCTCCCCCTGGGCGTGGGTGTACGTGATGGACACCTCGTACCGTCCGTCGACCTGACGGATCTCGTCGATCGTGCAGTCCAGCACCGAGTGCAGCGTCTTGAACTGGTAGCTGTCGAGGATCGCGCCGTACTGGCCACGGACGTCGCCGGGATGTTTGGTGTTCCATGCCAGTCGCAACGGTTGCCGGCTGGCGAGGTGCACCATCGACGCCCGCCCGAGGATTGCCGACGCCGTCTCGAACGCGGAGTTGCCCTTGCCGATGATGAGGACCCGCTGACCGTCGTACGCCGTGGGGTCGACGACCATGTCCTCGTACCCGATGGCGTGTTCGATGCCCTTGATGGCGGGCACGAACGGCTGGCCCCAGCCGGTGGCCACGACCAGGCAGCGCGCCCGCACCTCACCCTTGTTGGTGCGCACCGTGAAGCCGTCGTCGGTCCGGGTGATCCGCTCGACTGTCGTGCCGTAGCGGACGTTGAGCTTGTGGACACGTTGGAACTCGGCGAGGTAGCGCACCAGGTCGTCGGCCGCCGGAAGGTACTCCTCGCTGAACTTCGGGAACAACAGATCCGGGTCGTCGTTGAGCAGCGAGTTCCAGTCCCAGCGGAGGCGGATCTCGGGATCGGTGCTGTCGGTGTGCACCTTGTTGAGCGAGATGAGCCGGCGGTGGCGCGGAAACCGCGTGAAGAACCCGCCCGGCGCGTCGCCGCTCTCGAACGTCAGGTAGTCGGCGCCCTGCTGCTGGAGGTAGTAGCTCAGTTGAAGGCCGGCAGGCCCGGCCCCGACGATGACGTACCTGTGTTCGCTGCTGACCATCCTGCGACCCTTCGACGGAGAAACGGGTCCATCGACCATGGGATGCAATGCGTTACGTGTCAATACCGCTGCGTTGAGAAACAGCAGGCGCGGCAACGCCTGTCAGCTCGGGACGTCCCGACGGCGGAAACCGGCGACGCCCGCCGCGAGCAGTAACGCGGCCACCGCTGTCAGCACCACGAGCGGCAGCGCCACCGGGTCGACAGCGGGCACGGACGGCACATGGGTGTACGGCGACAGGTCGAGCGCCGCCTGCGGTAGTTCCAGGACCGCGCCGAGCTGCCCGAGCAGCAGGAAGACCAGCAGCACCGCCCAGGACAGCGCCACCGACCGGCGGGGCAGCAGACCGAACAGCGCTGTCACCACCCCGGCGACCACCAGGAGGGCGGGCAGCCGCAGCAGCGCGGCGCCAGCCAGCTCGACGGCCGAGCCGAGCGGATCGCCGGTGACCAGGCCGTAGCCGAGGCCTGTGGTCAGGCCGGCGAGCAGCAGCAACGCGACAGCGCCGAGCACGGCGGCGAGCACCTGGGTGCCGAGCCAGCGGGTACGACCCACGGCGGTGGCCAGCGCCGCCTCCAGTGTTCCGTCGGTCTCGTCGCCGCGTACGCGCAGCAGGGCCTGCACGACGTACGCGCCGATGGTCAGCGCGAACAGCCCCAGCATCGCGGCCAGGTACGCGTCGAGCAGGTTGTCGCCACCGCCCATCGCGTTTATCGCCTCGGCGGCGGCCGGGTTCGCGTCGATCATCGCGTTGAACTCGTCGGCGGCGACGCCCATCGACAGGCCGAGGACTGCCACTCCGACCGCCCAGCCCAGCAGGGTTCCCCGTTGCGTACGCCAGGCCAGGCCGGCGGGGCTGAGCAGCCCGGCCGCGCCGGTGGCCGGGCCGCGCCGGGGTGCGATGAGGCCGGCGCCCAGGTCACGTCGCTCCGCGAGGGCGTACGCGAGCGCCACCCCTGCCGCCAGCAGCAGAACGGGCAGGGCGAGCACCCACCACTGCTCGTCGCCGAAGGCGCGCACCTGGTTGCCCCAACCGAGCGGGGAGAGCCAGGACGGCCAGGCGCTGCGTACCCGGGTGCCGTCGGCGCTCTGCTCGCCGAGGACGTCACCGGCGGCGCGCAGCACGAAGGAGAGCCCGACGACAGCGGCGGCGAGTGCGTTGGCGCCTCGGGCGGTCACCGAGAGCTGCGCGGTGACCGCGGCCACGGCCGTGAAGGCGATCCCGACGCCACCGATCGCGCCGGCCGCGGCGACCGAACCGGCAAGTGGCAGACCCGCGCCGACCAGCGCGAGCAGGAGCAGCGCGGCGGCCAGCACGTTAGCCGCGACGACGACCGTCAGCGCGGCGGTGAGCGGCGCGTACCTGCCGACGACTGACGCGCCGAGCAGCTCCGCCCGGCCGGTCTCCTCGTCCTGGCGCGTGTGCCGGACCACGGCGAAGCTGCTCAGCAGCGCGACGATCAGGGCCAGCGTCACGTATGTCTCGGCGACCACCACGGCTCCGAGGTCGGTGCCGGCGATCGGGCCGTTGAAGGCGCGGGCGACGAGGCTGGACGCCGAGGTGGTGGCGTAGCCCTGGCGGGCGGCCTCGTCGGGGTAGATGCCGGCGACGCTGCCGGCGAGGGCGTAGCCGAGCAGCGGTGTGCCGAGGACCCAGATGGCGAGGCGGATCCGGTCGCGGCGCAGCACCAGGCGGGCCAGCCGGGGCGTACCGGTGAGGGCGCTCACCGCGCACCTGCCCCTGGGGCGTCGGCGTCGGCGGCGTCGGCGCGGCCGTTCGCGGCGGCCGGGTCGTCGCCGTAGTGACGCAGGAAGAGCTGTTCCAGTGTGGGCGGTGTGCTTGTCAGCGCCCGGACACCGAAGTGGACGAGCCGGCCGAGCAGCTCGTCCAGGTGCGCCGGCTCGACCTCCAGGTGGGTACGACCGTCGACCTCGTGCACGTCGTGCACGCCCGGCAGCTCGGCCAGACCGGTGGCCGGGCGGGCCGTTTCGACGGTCACCGCCGTACGGGTGAGGTGGCGCAGCTCGGTGAGGGTGCCGGACTCGACGGTCCGACCCTCGCGGATGATGCTGACCCGGTCGCAGAGGGCCTCGACCTCGGCGAGTACGTGGCTGGAGAGCAGCACTGTCGCGCCGGCCCGCTTGATCCGCCGGACCTCGTCCTGGAACACCGCCTCCATGAGGGGGTCGAGGCCGGAGGTCGGCTCGTCGAGCACGTACAGCTCCACGTTGGACGCGAACGCGGCGACGATGGCGACCTTCTGCCGGTTGCCTTTGGAGTAGGTGCGGCACCTGCGGGTGGGGTCCAGGTCGAAGCGGCGCAGCAGCTCGTCGCGGCGGTTCTGGTCGAGGCCGCCGCGCAGCTCACCGAGCAGGTCGATCGCCTCTCCCCCGGTGAGGTTGGGCCAGAGGCTGACGTCGCCGGGCACGTACGCCAGACGGCGGTGCAGGCGGACGGCATCGCGCCAGGGGTCGGCGTCGAGCACCAGCGTCTCACCGGAGTCGCGGCGCAGCAGGCCGAGCAGGATCCGGATGGCTGTCGACTTGCCGGCGCCGTTGGGGCCGAGGAAGCCGTGCACCTCTCCCCGCTCGACCCGAAGGTCGAGCCCGTCGAGTGCCCGGATGGCACCGAACGTCTTGACCAGGTTGCCGATCGAGATGACGGGCATCGCCCCTCCTGCCGTTGGCTGCGTCGATCACTCTCACTGTACTGACCGACGGTCAGACGAATCAACGGTGACCACAGACACGAAACGAGGGCGACCTCCACTCGGTGTCGGCGATCGACCCGGAAGCGCTCATCTAGGCTGGCGCAATGACCGCCGATCCTGCGGACGACACCCGTACCCGGATCCTGCGTGCCGCGCTCGACCTCTTCGCCGAACACGGCTACCAGCGCACCTCGCTGCGCCAGATCGGCGAACGGCTGCGGCTGACCAAGGCCGCCATCCTGTACCACTTCCCGGCAAAGGAGCACCTGCTCGGCGCCCTTGTCGAACCGTTGGTGGCCGACCTGGAGGCGCTGCTCGACTCCGCACAGGGGCAGCCGACCGAGCAGGCACGGTGGACGGTTCTGGAGGGCTGGGTCGACATCATGCTCGCCCACCGCCGGCCGCTCGGCATGCTCTTCCACGACATCGCGCTTGTGGGCCGGGGCGACACGTACCACCGGTTGATGACGATCGCGATGCGCGCCAACGACGTCATCGCCGGGCCGGACGGCGGTCGCCGGGACCGGGTCCGGGCGGTCCAGGCGGTGGCCACGTGCAGCGACCCGGTCGTCTTCTTCACCGACGTGCCCGACGAGGTGCTGCGCGCCGACATGCTCGACGGCGTACGCCGACTGCTGACCCCGGACGCCGCGCCCCCGTCTCCACGGGACCTGGCCACGGCGGGCGCTGCCGTGGGGTCGCCGGCCCCGCAGGCGGGCGCTGGTCGACGCCGGCCAGGGCGGCCCCCGGCGCTGGCCCGGGAGCAGGTCGAGGCGGCGCGTCGGATGCACGCGGCGGGCACCCACTCGGTGGACGCGATCGCCGCGACGCTGGGGGTCTCGCGGGCCACCGTCTACCGGCACCTGACCGATAATAATGAGACGGTTTAGCGACGGTTTCGAGACCGTTGTGAGCAGCGGTCAGGCCGCCAGCGTGGCGTAGCGGCCGTTGCGGTGCAGCAGGCTGTCGTGGTCGCCGGACTCGACGATCCGGCCGTGGTCGAGCACCGCGATCTGGTCGGCGTCGCGGACGGTGGAGAGCCGGTGCGCGATGGTGATCGTGGTACGACCCTCTGCGAGCACGTCGAACGCCCGCTGCACGGCCCGCTCGGTCTCGGTGTCCAGTGCGCTGGTGGCCTCGTCGAGGGCCAGAATGCGCGGGTCGCGCAGCAGCGTACGGGCGATGGCCAGGCGTTGCTTCTCGCCGCCGGAGAACCGGTGCCCGCGTGAGCCCACCATGGTGTCGTACCCGTCGGGAAGGTCGGCGATCAGGTCGTGGATCTGGGCGGCGCGGGCCGCGTCCTCGATCTCGGCGTCGGTGGCGTCCGGGCGGGCGTAGCGCAGGTTCTCCCGGACAGTGGTGTGCAGCAGGTACGTCTCCTGGCTGACCACGCCGACGATGGCGGCCAGGTCGGCAAGGCGCATGTCGCGCAGGTCGACGCCGTCGATGGTGATCCGGCCGGCGGTGGGGTCGTGCAGGCGGCTGATCAGCCCGGCGAGCGTGCTCTTGCCGGAACCGGTCTCGCCGACCAGGGCGAGGCTGGTGCCGGCGGGCACGTCGAGCGTGATCCCGGCGAGGGCTGCCGTGTCGCTGCCGGGGTAGCCGAAGGTGACGTCGTCCAGGCGCAGGTGTCCGCGTACCCGGGCGGGGTCGACAGCGACCGGCTCGGCGGGGTCGGCCACGTCGACGGGCAGGTCAAGGTATTCGAAGATGCGGGCGAACAGCGCCAGCGAGGCGGTCAGCGACACACCCACGTTGAGCAGCCCCATCAGTGGCCGGAACAAGCCGCCCTGGAGGGCGGTGAACGCGACCAGGGTGCCGATGCTCAGGGTGCCGGCTGCGCCGGGCAGGCCTGCGGCGAGGTAGATGACCGCCGGTACGGCGGCGAAGATGATGCTCATCGAGGCCATCCGCCAGCGACCGGCAAGCTCGCTGCGCAGCTCAAGGTCGACGAGGCGGGCCGAGGAGGCGGTGAACCGGTCGATGAGCGCCGGGCCGGTGCCGAGGGTCTTGGCGAGCTGCACGCCGCTGATCGAGAGCCCTTCCTCGACCGTGACGTTGAGGTCGGCCAGTTCACGCTGCCGCTGGGCGGTGATCTCGCGGCGCATGCGGGCGACCCGGCGGGTCAGCCAGATGGCCGGCGGCAGCACGACGAGGGAGACGAGGGAGAGCTGCCAGGAGAGCGCGATCATGGCGACGGCGGTGGCGACCACGGTGGTGAGGTTGGAGGCGACGGCGGTGGCGGTGGAGGTGACCACCGACTGCATGCCGCCGATGTCGTTGGTGATGCGGGACTGCACCTCGCCGGTGCGGGTGCGGGTGAAGAAGCCCAGCGACTGGCGCTGGAGGTGGCTGAAGACGTCGGTGCGCAGCCGGTGCATGACCCGCTGCCCCACCTGGGTGGAGATCCAGGTCTGCACGACGCCGAGGGCGGCGGTCACCGCGGCGACGGCGACCATGCCGAGGACCAGCCAGACGAGCAGGGTCAGGTCGCCCTGCGGGAGGGCCCTGTCGATCACGGCGCGTAGGAGGAACGGGGTTGCCATCGCGATGATCGAGGACACCACGATGATCGCGGTGACGATGGCCAGCACGGGTCGGTGCGGGGTGAACAGGCGGCCGATGCGGCGCAGGGAAACCTGACGGGCCTGCGACTTCTCCTCGGCGCTGACGGTGCGGTGGCCGCGGTCGCGGCCCATGGGGGTGGGGTCCAAGGGGTGTCACCTCTCGATCGGATATGCTGAGGTTACCTCAACATGAGGGAACAACAGCATTCCCTGCTACGGTATTCCGGTGATCGCGGACACCGCCGACAGCGGCGAGGACGAGAGCCTCGCGGAGGCGTTCTGGGGCGTCGCGTCCCGGCTGCGCCGGCAGACCCGTGAGGCCTTGGCACCCTGGGACATCACTCCCAGCCAGTCCCGGGCGCTCGGCGTGCTGGCCCGGCACGGCGAGGTACGCCCCGGCACCCTCGCCGAGCACCTGCGCATCGCCCCTCGCTCGGCCACCGAGGTCATCGACGACCTACAGGCCAGAGGGCTCGTCGAACGCCGCAGTGACCCTGCCGACCGCAGGGCGACGCTCGTCGTCCTCACCGCGGAGGGCGAGCGGGTCAGCACCGCCATCCGGTCCGCCCGCCGCGCCGAGGCGGACCGCTTCTTCGGGCACCTCGACGACGCCGACCGCGCCGAGCTGGCCCGCATCCTGCGCACCCTGCGCGCCTGATGCAAGGAAGGGCACCTTGTTAACGCCTGGTGTATAGGAAGGGGCCCTTCCTAACAGCTGGGAGCCACTGCCGCACGGTTTGGCCACCCGGTATCGGGGTAGCCAGCCGCCCCCGTCCGGTCGACGGGACCGGCTACCGCCTGCCGGGACGACGTGACAGGAGGACTCTCGTGCCGCTGCTGTCCCGCCCGAACCACCACCACCGCGCCGCCTGATGTGCGGAATCAGCGGGGAGGCCCGCTTCGACGGTCAGACGCCCGACGCGGCGGCGGTCACCCGGATGACCGAGGCCATGCGCACCCGGGGTCCCGACGGCGAAGGGCTCTACACCGCCGACTGGGTCACCCTCGGCCACCGCCGGCTGACAATCATCGACCTGTCCGACGCCGGCGGCCAGCCGATGGTGCGCGACGACCTGGGCCTCGCGCTGGTCTTCAACGGCTGCATCTACAACTACCCGGAACTGCGCGAGGAACTGCGAAACGCCGGGTACGCGTTCCACTCGACAAGCGACACCGAGGTCATCCTTGTGGCGTACGCGCACTGGGGTGAACGCTTCGTCGACCACCTCGTGGGCATGTTCGCGATCGGGCTTGTCGACAGGACCCGACGGCGGCTGATCCTGGCCCGGGACCGGCTCGGCATCAAACCGCTCTACCTCGCCGAGACCCCCGGACGACTGCGGTTCGCCTCCACCCTGCCCGCGCTGCTGAGCGCCGGTGACGTGGACACCAGCATCGACCCGGTGGCGCTGCACCACTACCTGTCCTGGCACTCCATCGTGCCCGCGCCCCGGACCGTTCTGCGCGGCGTGCGCAAGCTGCCGCCGGCCACCCTGCGGGTCATCGAGGCGGACGGGCGCAGCCGGGAGGAGGTGTACTGGCGGCCCGACTACGTACGGGAACCGGCCGACGCGGGAATGGACGCCGCCGACTGGCGGGCCGCCGTCGGCGACGCGCTGCGCACGGCGGTACGCCGACGGCTTGTCGCCGACGTCCCCGTGGGCGTGCTGCTCTCCGGCGGCCTGGACTCCAGCCTCATCGTGGCGCTGCTCGCCGAGGCCGGTCAGCAGCACCTGCGGACGTTCAGCATCGGCTTCGACAGCCGTGGCGAGGAGTCCGGCGACGAGTTCCACTACTCCGACCTGGTGGCCCGCGCGTACGACACCGACCACCAGCGGATCCGCCTGTCGAACGACGACCTGGTACCCGCCGCACGCCGGGCGGTGCTTGCCATGAGCGAGCCGATGGGCAGTCACGACGTGGTGGCCTTCCATCTGCTCTCCGAGCAGGTCGCGCGGCACGTGAAGGTGGCACAGTCCGGGCAGGGCGCCGACGAGGTGTTCGCCGGGTACGGCTACCACCAGCCGCTGGTGCAGGCACCCCGGCACGGCGCTGAGGAGACGTTCGCCGCCGCGTTCTTCGACCGCGACCACGACGAGCTACGCCAGGTCGTCGGCCCGGAGTACGCGCTGGACCACGATGCCAGCCGGGACCTGCTCGCCGGGCATCTCGCCGCACCCGGCGCGCAGTCGGCGCTGGACGCGGTGCTGCGCCTGGACACCCACCTCATGCTTCCCGACGACCCGGTCAAGCGGGTGGACAACATGAGCATGGCGTGGGGCCTGGAGGTGCGTACCCCGTTCCTCGACCAGGACCTGGTCACCCTTGCCGCGCACTGCCCGCCGGAGCACAAGGTGGCCCAGGGCGGCAAGGGCGTGCTCAAGGAGGTCGCCCGGCAGGTGGTGCCGGCCGAGGTGATCGACCGCCCGAAGGGCTACTTCCCTGTGCCGGCGCTGCGCAATGTGGACGGGCCGGTCCGAGGGCTGGTCGCCGATGCGTTGCAGGCGCCTGCCGCGCGCGAGCGAGGGCTGTTCCGCCCGGAGTACGTGGCGCGGCTGCTCGCCGAGCCGGACCGCGCCGAGGCGGCGGCCGGCAGCAACAAGCTGTGGCAGCTCGGCCTACTGGAGCTCTGGTTGCAGACCCACGACATCCGCTGAGACTGCGCAAGGTCGGCTCAGTCGGCGGCCGTGCGGGCCGCCAGGTCGTCGATGACGGCACGCAGGTCGCCGGTACGCGCCAACACCTCACGCTGGCGGGTCGCGCCGGTGCCATCACGGCGCAGCCGGGCCAGTTGCGCCAGCACGTACCCGAGGTCGCCGTGACGGAGCAGCGCCGGGGCCACCTTGGCCATCAGGTCGTCGACCATCGTCCACGCTGGTCGGGTGCCGCCGGCCCGCAGATCGATCAGCTCGCCGTCCAGGCCGTCGTGGGCGGCACGCCAGTGCGCCGCTGCCACCAGACAGTCACGGGTACGCGGTGCGGTCACACCGGCGCGTACGTCGTCGGCGAGGGAGGCGACAAGTGCGCGCACCAGCGCGGCGACGAGCACCGCGTCATCCACGTCGGAGCAGACGTCACCGACGCGCACCTCCACTGTCGGGTACGCCGACGACGGCCGGGCGTACCAGTAGACCATCGCCGCGTCCAGCATGATGCCCGCGGCGATCAGCTCGTCGACGGTGCGGTCGTAGTCGGCTGCGGAGTCGAAGTACGGCGTCGGTCCGATGCTCGGCCACCGTTCCAACTGCATCGACCGCCAACTGGCATGGCCGGTGTCCTGCCCGTCGTGCAGCGGCGAGTTGGTGGTGATGGCCTGCACCACCGGCAGCCATCCCCGCAGGTGGTTGCAGACCTGCACGGCCAACTCCCGGTCCGGCAGTCCGACGTGCACGTGGCAGCCGCAGACCGCCGGATCGTGCGCCACAGGCCCGTACCGGCGCGACATCGCGTGGTAGCGCGGCTTGTCCGGCACCGTCCGGTGCGGTTCGGCCACCGGCGTGGCACCGACCGCCACCAGCCGTGCCCCGGCCGCGGCGGCGGCCTCCCCGGCGGATCGGCGCAGCGCCACCAGGTGACCACGCAGCTCGGAGAGGTCGGCGCAGACCGGGGAGACCATCTCCACCATGCTGTGCCGGAACTCCTGGCGGCTCTGGTCCCGGGCGGATCCGCGCAGCGCGGTGAGCACCTTGTCGGCCACCGGCAGGTTCCGCCCGCTCTCCGGGTCCAGCAGCAGGTATTCCTCCTCCACGCCGAGCGTGAGGATGCCCAGGTCGGGCACGGTGTCGACGGTCGTCGAACGGTACGCCATGGCCGCCTCCATCCGGTTTCGCGGCCACGGGTGGACCCGTGGCCGGGGCGCCCCGGTTTCCCGCGTAAGGCAGGCGGCAAACGCGCGGGCGGACGCCACGCTCGGGTCCGTCGTGTCGCGGGGCGCCTGCGGGCGTGGGAGCAGGCCAACCCGGACGGGCCGGAGTCCGCCTGGCCGGACGACGAGCGGTGGCCGACCAGTAGGCACGGCCGCCGCCGGTCAGCCCGACGCCAACGCCACGGCGCGGGCGGTGAGGAAGGCCCGTTCGGCCGCGTTGTCAGTGCCGGCGGCGGCCATCCGGTACGCCTCAACCGCCTCCCCACGTCGGTCGAGCCGGGCCAGCAGGTCGGCGCGGACGGCGTCCCGCACGTGGTAGCCGGGCAGGTCGAGGTGGTCCACCTCGACCAGCGCCGCCTCCGGCCCGGCGACCTCGGCCAGTGCGACCGCCCGGTTCAACGCCACCACCGGGCCGGGTGCGAGGACCATCAGCTGGTCGTACAGCCGCAGGATCTGCCCCCAGTCGGTGTCGGCGACGCGCGGCGCGGCGCTGTGCACGGCGGCGATCGCGGCCTGGATCTGGTACGGCCCCGGCCGATCGCGGCGCAGACAGCGACGGACCAGCGCCTGGCCTTCGGCGATCAGCGCGGCGTCCCACAGGCTACGGTCCTGGCGGGGCAGCGGCACCAGCTCACCGTCGGCCGTGGTGCGTGCCGGCCGGCGCGACTCGGTGAGCAGCATCAACGCGAGCAGGCCGAGCGCCTCCGGTTCGTCGGGCATCAACTCCACGAGCAGCCGTGCCAACCGCGTCGCCTCCGCGCACAGCTCGGCGCGGACAAGGCTCGGGCCGGCGCTGGCCGTGTACCCCTCGTTGAAGATCAGGTAGAGCACCGCGAGGACGGCGTGCAGCCGGTCGGGCAGGTCGGCTTCGCGGGGCACCCGGTACGGGATGCGGGCGTTTCGAATCTTCGACTTGGCGCGGACCAGCCGCTGCGCCATCGTCGGTTCCGGGACCAGGAACGCGCGGGCGATCTCGCCGGTGCTCAGGCCACCGAGCAGGCGCAGGGTGAGCGCGACGCGGGTGGCCGGGGCGAGCGCCGGGTGACAGCAGGTGAAGATCAGGCGTAGCCGGTCGTCGCGCACCGGGCCCTCCTCGACGGGTGGTTCGGCGGTGTACAGCAGGGCCGCCTCGGCGTGCCGATCGGCCCGGGTCGCCTCCCGGCGCAGCCGGTCGATGGCACGGTTGCGGGCGGTGGTGATGATCCAGCCGGCCGGGCTGGGCGGCACGCCGCTGCTCGGCCAGCGCCGTACCGCGACGGTGAACGCCTCCTGAACGGCCTCCTCGGCGAGGTCGATGTCGCCGAGCAGGCGGACCAGCACGGCGACCGCGCGGCCGTACTCGGCCCGGAACACCGCCTCGATGTCAGGCACGTTCAGGCCCCGGATCCACCCTGGAACGGACGGACCTCGATCGGCAGGGTGGTGGCCAGCGCGTAGCGGCGACCCCAGGCCAGGGCGACGTCCAGGTCCGGCACGTCGATGACGACGATGCCACCGAGGTACTCCTTGCCCTCGACGAACGGCCCGTCGGTGATCAGCACGTCGCCGTCGCGGGCGCGCAGGACCGTGGCGGTCTCCGGGCCGTGCAGGCCCTGCCCGAAGACCCACGAACCGGCGGCGGACAGCTCGTCGCGCAGCTCGCCGACCTGGCGCATCACCCCGGCCAGGAACTCCGGCTCCGGCGGCTGTTCACCGTGGGGCTGCTGGATGCTGAGCAGGTACAGCGTCATCGTTCCTCCTCGCGGCGACGACCCGGCCCGGTGCCGATGTCCCATCCTCTACACGAACGGCCGCCGCCCACCACGACAGGCCGCCGGCAGGAACTTTCGCGCCGGTCCGGGCCGCGGGCGTGCGCCGGGACCGCCGGACAGCTTCGGCGGTACGCCGGTGATGGCCGATGACCAGCGTGTACGGCTGCGATGTCGTGCCGTGGCGGGGAGGCAGAAGGTGGTGCGACGCCGGTCTGGCCCACGGTGCGACCCGGCCGGCCCGGCTTCGGCGGTGCCGGGCCGGTGGGCGCCCAGGTCAGGGGTAGGTGGTCAGGTACACCTGCTGGTTGGCCGCGTTCGCGGTCCCGCCGGCGTTGTTGATCACCCGGTTGATGGTGCCGACGCCACCGAGGGAGACGGTGACTGCTTCTTATCCCGCAGGTTCTTATCCCGCAGGTTCGATCTGGGCGCCTTACCCTCAGCGGCGGACGCCACCCTCGGTGAGGAACCGGGCGATCGGCAGGGTGGCGGCGCCCAACGCGACGGCGTCCACCCCGAGCCGGCACAGCTCGATCGACGCCTGTTCGTACGGCTGGCGCAGCGCCTGCCGCCCGGCGGCCTCCCGGACGGCGGGCAGCAGGTCGCCCAGCGCCATCGCCGCCCACCCGCCGAGCACCACCCGCTCCGGGTTGAACAGGTTGATCAGGTTGGCCACCCCGGCGCCGAGATAGCCGGCGGTCTCGTCAAGCACACGGCGGGCGGTGGCCGAGGTCCCGGCTGCGGCGACGAGCGCGGCGAGCTGCGATTCCTCGTCCTCACCCGGCACGGCTCGACCTCGGCGCGCCTCCCGGTAGCGGTCGATGATCGCCTCCGCCCCCACGTACGCCTCCAGGCAGCCGCGTGCGCCACACCGGCAGGCACGCCCGCCGTACACAAGGGTGGTGTGCCCCCACTCCCCCGCGCTGCTGGACGCGCCCCGGTAGGTGGCGCCGTTGGTCACCACTGACGCGCCGACGCCGGATCCGACAAGCGCGAAGACGGCGTGCCGCGCGCCCCGGCCGGCACCGAACCACATTTCGGCCTGGCCGAGGGTCTTGGCGCCGTTGTCGATGTGCAGTGGCAGGTCGGTGCCGGCGCCGATCAGTCGCTCCAGCGGCACCCGGTCCCAGCCGAGGGCCTGGGCGTGCACCACTGCCTCGACGCCCTGCTCGACCACCCCGGAGACACCGATGCCGACGCCGAGTACGTCGCTGGCGGCCACCTGCGCCTGGCCGGTCACGGCCTCGATGCCGGCCAGCACGTGCCCGGCCACCACGTCAGGTTCGGTGCGCGCCGGGTCGAGCGGGTACTCGACGCTCGCCAACAGGGCCATGGCGAAGTCGAACAGTTCCACCCGGACCCGGGTCTCGCCGACGTCCACACCGACCACGAACGCGAACCGGGAGGCGACCCGCAGGAGCATGCTGGGCCGACCGCCGTCGGATTCGGCGGCGCCGGCCTCGACGACCACTTTCTCGTCGATCAGGTCGGCCACCACGTTGCTCACCGCCGGTTGGCTGAGCCCGGTGCCGCGAACCAGGTCCTGACGGGTGAGCGGGCCGTCGAGGAAGAGCCTGGTCAGCAGGGCGGACCGGTTGCGCAGCCGCACGCTGCGGTTGGTGGCACGCGCCAACTCCACTCGGCACCTCGTTCCCCTCGGCCGTTCGAGCGACTGTAACCGCCCCGTGCTTGACGACCCACTGGACAGGAACTTTAATGACGACATTCATTAAGCCGTGATGTAAGCCAGGGGAAACGCTTCCGGCCTCCGGTGACGTGCCCCGACCTCCGTCCGCAGCCGGCCCTCCGTCGCCTCACCCCTATCGACGACGGACGCCGGCGGACCCCCACCACGCACCGGAAGGGCTGACCGTGTCGAGACGACACCTCGGGATATTCGCCGCCGCCGTACTGGCCGCCGCCTCGCTGACGGCCTGCGGCGGCTCCGGCGACGACTCCGCCGGATCGAGCAAGACCCTCACCTACTGGGCCAGCAACCAGGGCGCCAGCCTGGAGGCCGACAAGACGATCCTCCAGCCGGAGCTGGACAAGTTCGAGAAGCAGACCGGCATCAAGGTCACCGTCGAGGTCGTCCCCTGGTCGGACCTGCTCAACCGGCTGCTCGCCGCCGCCGCATCCGGCAAGGGCCCGGACGTGGTCAACATCGGCAACACCTGGTCGGCCTCCCTGCAGGCCACCGGCGCGCTCGTCGAGTTCGACGACGCCGCCCTGACTGCCGTCGGCGGCAAGGACCGGATCGTGCCCGCCGCGCTCGCCGCCGCCGGCGCCCCCGGCAAGCCGCCGGCCGCCGTGCCGCTCTACAGCATGGCCTACAGCCTGTACTACAACAAGAAGGCGTTCGCCGACGCCGGCATCACCGCGCCGCCGACCACCTGGGAACAGCTCGCCGAGTACGGCAGGAAGCTCAGCACCGGAGGCAAGTGGGGCCTGGCGATCGAGGGGGCCAACCCGTCGGAGAACGCCCACCACGCCTTCACCTTCAGCCAGCAGTACGGCGGCGAGTGGTTCGACTCGGCCGGCAAGCCGACATTCGACAGCCCGCAGAACGTCTCGGCCATCAAGCGGTACATCGACTTCATGGCCGCCGACAAGATCACCAATCCAAGCAACGCCGAGTACGCGCAGAACCAGTCCGTCTCCGACTTCGCCAACGGCAAGGCCGCCATGCTGCTGTGGCAGTCCGCCGGATCGAACCTGAAGACGCAGAACATGCCCGCCGAGGCGTACGGGGTGGCCCCGGTGCCGTTCCTGGCCAACCCGCCGGCCGGTGGCAAGAAGGTCAACAGCATGGTCGCCGGCATCAACATGGCGGTCTTCAAGCACACGAAGAACCACGACGGTGCACTGAGCTTCGTGAAGTTCATGACCAGCGACGAGGAGCAGACGATCCTCAACGGCACCTACGGGTCGCTGCCGGCGGTGAAGACGGCGAGTTCCGCCCCGGCGTTCAGCGCTCCGGAGCAGAAGGTCATCCAGGAGACCCTGGCCACCACCGCCGCCCCGCTGCCGCAGGTGCCCGACGAGAGCACCTTCGAGACCCTCGTCGGCACCGCGATGAAGGAGCTGTTCGCCGACGCGGCCAGCGGCAAGCCGGTCACCGAGGAATCGGTGAAGGCGAAGCTGACCGACGCGCAGCAGAAGATGCGCTGACCCAGGCGTCACCGGTGGCCGTGGTCGGGTGCTGAGCCCGGCCACGGCCACCGCCTCCGAGAGGACCCCGATGGCAACCAGCACCACCGCGCCGGACGCCGACCGGCACGAACCCCTCGCCGGGTCATCGGCCCGGACGCCGGCACGCAGGCCCCGTGGCCCCCGCCGATCGCTCCTGCCGTACCTGCTGCTCGCACCGGCCGTCGTGCTGGAACTCGCCATCCACGTGGTTCCGATGGTGGTCGGGGTCTGGATGAGCCTGCTGGAGCTCACCCAGTTCCACATCCGGAACTGGTCAACCGCGCCCTTCATCGGGCTGGAGAACTACCGGGCGACACTCGACTTCAACAGCGCTGCCGGCCGCGAGCTGCTGCACTCGTTCTGGATCACCCTGGCGTACAGCGTGCTATCGGTCGGGTTCGCCTGGCTGCTCGGCATCGCGGCGGCGGTCGTCCTGCAACGGCCCTTCCGGGGTCGGGCGATCCTGCGGGCGCTCTTCCTCACCCCGTACGCCCTGCCGGTCTACGCCGCCGTGATCACCTGGAGCTTCCTGCTGCAACGGGACACCGGCCTGGTCAACCACGTCCTCGTCGACCAGCTCGGTGTGCTCGGCGAGCGACCCTTCTGGCTGATCGGCGACAACAGCTTCTGGTCGCTGCTGATCGTGTCGGTGTGGCGCAACTGGCCGTTCGCGTTCCTGTGCCTGATGGCCGGTCTGCAGAACGTCCCGGGCGAGCTGTACGAGGCCGCCGCGATCGACGGCGCCGGGTTCTGGCGGCGGCTGCGCTCGGTCACCCTGCCGATGCTGCGACCGGTGAACCTGGTGCTGCTGCTCGTGCTGTTCCTGTGGACGTTCAACGACTTCAACACCCCGTACGTCCTCTTCGGCGGCTCCGCGCCGGAACAGGCCGACCTGATCTCCATCCACATCTACCGCAGCTCCTTCAAGACCTGGGACTTCGGCTCCGGCTCGGCGATGTCCGTGGCGCTGCTGCTGTTCCTGCTTGTCGTCTCGGCCGCGTACCTGCTGATCACCAACCGTCGGAGGGACGACAATGCGTGAGACCGCCGGGGAACGCTGGGGCCGGCGCATCGTGCTGACCCTGCTCACCCTCTTCGTCGTCATCCCGCTCTACGTGATGGTCACCTCGGCGGCCAAACCGTTGCAGGACGTGCAGAACGGCTTCACCTGGTGGCCCAGTCGGCCCACGCTGCAACCGTTCGTCGACATGTGGAGCACCGTGCCGCTGGCCCGCTACCTGGTGAACAGCCTTGTGGTGTCGAGCGTCGCGGCGATCTGCTCGGTGACGGTGGCCATCTTCGCGGCGTTCGCGGTGAGCCGCTACCGGTTCCGAGGGCGGGGCGTCTTCTCGGTGACTGTGCTGTCCACCCAGATGTTCCCCGGCATCCTGTTCCTGCTGCCGCTGTTCCTCATCTACGTCAACCTGGGCAACGCCACAGGCATCGAGTTGTACGCCAGCCGTACCGGCCTGGTCATCACGTACCTGACCTTCTCGCTGCCGTTCTCGATCTGGATGCTCGTCGGCTACTTCGACTCGATCCCCCGAGGGCTGGACGAGGCGGCGCAGGTCGACGGGGCCGGGCCGCTGCGCATCCTGTTCCGGGTCATCCTGCCGGCAGCCGTGCCGGGCGTCGTCGCCGTCACCGTGTACGCGTTCATGACCGCCTGGGGTGAGGTGCTCTTCGCCTCGGTGATGACCGACGAGGGCAGCCGCACCCTGGCCGTGGGCCTGCAGGGCTACTCCACCCAGTTCAACGTCTACTGGAACCAGATCATGGCGGCCTCGCTTGTGGTCAGCATCCCCGTCGTCGCCGGGTTCCTGGCCCTCCAGCGGTACTTCGTCGCCGGTCTCACCGCCGGCGCTGTCAAGTGAGCCACCCAACCCCAGAGGAGAGCCGACCCGTGCCGGACCTGTCCAAGCTGCCACCCGACTTCCTCTGGGGCGTGGCCACCGCGGCGTACCAGATCGAGGGGGCCGTCGACGTCGACGGCCGGGCACCGTCCATCTGGGACACCTTCTCGGCGACGCCCGGCAACGTCGACAACGGCGACACCGGCGCGGTGGCCTGCGACCACTACCACAGGTGGCCGGAGGATGTGGCGCTGCTGCGCCGGCTCGGCGTCGACGCGTACCGTTTCTCGGTGGCCTGGCCCCGGGTGCGGCCCGGCGGTGTCGGGCCTGTCAACTCGGCCGGTCTGGACTTCTACGACCGGCTCGTCGACGCGCTGCTCGCCGACGGGATCCGACCGTTCGTGACGCTCTACCACTGGGATCTGCCGCAGGCCCTCCAGGATTCCGGCGGCTGGCCGCTGCGCGCCACGGCCGAGGCGTTCGCCGACTACGCGGCGGTCGTCGCCGCCCGCCTCGGCGACCGGGTGGCGGACTGGAACACCGTCAACGAGCCGCTCTGCGTGTCGTGGATCGGGCACCTGGAGGGAAAGATGGCCCCGGGCGAGCGGGACCTGACCCGGGCCGTGCACACCTCGCACCACGTGCTGCTCGGGCACGGCCTGGCCACCCAGGCGATCCGGGCCAACGCCACCCGGCCGGCGTCGGTGGGGCTGGTGCTCAACCTCAGCCCGATCGAGGCGGCCACCGACCGGCCCGAGGACGTCGCGGCAGCGCTGCGGGCCGACGGGCACGTCAACCGCTGGTGGCTCGACCCGATCCACGGGCGTGGCTACCCCGCCGACATGATCGCCACCTACGGGGTCGAGCCCCCGGTACGTGGCGACGACCTGGCGGTCATCGCCACGCCCACCGACTTCCTCGGAGTGAACTACTACTTCCGGCAACTGGTTGTCGACGACCCGGCCGGGCCGCCGCCGTACGCCCGGCAGGTGCCGGTGCCCGGCGCGGTGCAGACCGCGATGGGCTGGGAGACGTACCCGGCAGGGTTGGAACGGCTGCTTGTCGAGGTCCACGAGGAGTACCGGCCGGGGAAGATCATCGTCACCGAGAGCGGCTCGGCGTGGCCGGACGAGGTCACCGCGGACGGCACGGTCGAGGACAAGGAGCGCACCGACCACCTGGAGCAGCACCTGGCGGCGTGTGCGGCGGCGGTGGCCCGGGGCGTGCCGCTGGACGGCTACTTCGTCTGGTCCCTGCTTGACAACTTCGAGTGGGCGTACGGCTACGACAAGCGCTTCGGGCTCGTGCACGTGGACTACACGACCCAGCGTCGGACGGTCAAGGCGAGCGGCCTGCGCTACGCGGAGCTGATCCGCGCCCACCAGCGTCTCGCCGGGGCGGCCGGCGCCGTGACGCCGGTGGCCTGAACGGGGTCGGCGAGACAGGCCGTCCGGGGTGCCTCGTCGGCGCCCCGGGCGGCCTTCTCCGTTCCTGGCCGACGACACGCGACCCGCCAGGTGCCCATCAGGCTTGGCTTAAATAAGCCGTCGCTGATATAAATGTCGTCGTGCACGCCTTCGACGTGCTGGGCGATCCGGTCCGGCGCCGCATCCTGGAGCTGCTCGCCGACGGCGAGCAGACCGCCGGCGCGGTCAGCGCGGTCATCCGCGACGAGTTCGGCATCTCCCAACCCGCCGTGTCCCAGCACCTCAAGGTGCTGCGGGACAACGGCTTCGCCACCGTACGGCCGGACGGCACCCGGCGGCTCTACGCCGTCGACCCGCGCCCGCTGCGCGAGGTGGACGGCTGGCTGGAGCACTTCCGCCGGTTCTGGACGCCACCGCTGGCCGCCCTCGCCACCGAACTGGCCCGGGGCCGACGCGAACGCCGGCTACGCGAAGCCTCCGATAGACCCGACGAGAGGAACTAATAATGGACACCATCGAGCAGATCAACGCCGTTCAGCGCACTGTCGGCAGCCGCACCCTGGAGGCCGGCGAGGCCCGGGTCAGCACCGTCAGCCAGACGTACCAGACGACCGTCGAGGATCTCTGGGACGCCTGCACCAACGCCGAACGCATCCCCCGCTGGTTCCTGCCGATCACCGGTGACCTGCGGCTGCACGGCACGTACCAGCTCAAAGACAACGCCGGCGGCACCATCGAGAGCTGCGACCCGCCGCACCGCTTCACCGCAACCTGGGAGTACGGCGGCGAGGTCAGCTGGATCGAGGTACGCCTCACCCCCGTCGACACCGAACGCACCCGCTTCGAACTCGACCACATCGCGCACGTCGACCAGGACCGGTGGGCCCAGTTCGGGCCGGGTGCCGTCGGCGTGGGCTGGGATCTGGGCCTGCTCGGGCTCGCCTCGTACCTGGCCGGCGACGGCAGCGGCGTCCGCCCGGAGGACAGCGCCGAGTGGACCGCCTCCGACGAGGGACGTCGGTTCATGGAGTTGAGCAGCCAACTGTGGGGCGAGGCAAGCATCGCCGCCGGCACCGACGCCGACGAGGCGAAGGCCGCCGCCGAGCGCACCACCTCCTTCTACACCGGCGCCCCGGCGAGCTGAGCCCGACCCGACGGTCTGCCGCGCCCGCAGCGCGGCTGCGGCGGGCTTCCGGGCGTGCGGGCGGCGGCGCTTCCGGGCGTGCGGGCGGCGGGCTTCCGTCGTTCGCACGACCGGGTGTGCGGGCGGCGGCCCGGGTAACGTGCTGCGGCATGACCGGTACGCCGTACTCGCACTGCTCCTACTGCGGCGCCGCCTACCGGCCGGACGCCGGGTGGCCGAGGATCTGCCCCGTCTGCGGCGAGACGGTCTGGCGCAATCCACTGCCCGTCGCGGTCGCGGTGTTGCCGGTCCGCACCGCCGACGGCCTGGGCGTGGTGGTGGTCCGCCGGGACATCGAGCCGGCCCGCGGGCTGCTCGCGCTGCCCGGCGGCTTCATCGAGTACGGCGAGGAGTGGTCCGACGCGCTGGTCCGGGAGTTGCGGGAGGAGACCGGGCTGATCGCAGCTGCCCAGGACGTGCGGCTCTTCGCTGTGCACAGCGCCACCGCGGGCGGCACGATGATGATCTTCGGAGTGCTGCCCGAGCGGCCAGCCGAGGAACTGCCGCCGTCGGCGCCGACCGAGGAGGCGACCGAGTGGCTGGTGGTCACCGACCCGGTTGAGCTGGCGTTCTCCACCCACACGCAGGTACTCGCCGACTTCCTCACGGCCCGCCGCACCGCCTGACTGACCGCGCCCCGGAGAGTGTGACCATCTTGAGGTCAGCCCGAGCAGGGCGGGCTATCGGGTGTCAGCGGGACGGCTCGCTTCGGCGTTGGCCAGGTAGCCGGCGGCCTGTAAGTCGAACAGCTCGCGGTAGAGGCCGTCGGCCGCCATCAGTTCGTCGTGGTTGCCGTGCTGGACGAGGCGACCCCGCTCCATCACGAAGATCCGATCGGCGTGTCGGACGTTTGCCAGCCGGTGGGTGATCAGCACGACCGCCCGGTCGGGTCGACGGCGCAGGTGCTGGAACAGGGCGTGTTCGGCGCGGGCGTCCAGGGCGGCGGACGGCTCGTCGCAGATGAGCAGGGCGGCGTCGCGGTAGAGGCCACGGGCGGCGACCAGCCGCTGCCACTGCCCGCCGGACAGCTCCTGGCCATCCTTGAACTCCCTGTCCAACAAGGTGTCGTAGCCGTGCGGCAGACCGACGATCATGTCGTGGGCCGCCGCCGAGGCTGCTGCCTCCTGCACGCTCGGGCCGGGTCGGTCCGGCGGGCGGTCGTGCCGACCGACACGGATGTTCTGCCCGGCGGTGAACGGGAACTTCCACCACTCCTGGGTCATCACGGCCACCTGCGCGCCGAGGGTACGCGGGTCCAGTTCGGCAGCATCGACGCCGTCCCAGCGGATCACCCCGCCGGTCGGTCGATAGAGCCCCGCGATCAGCTTGGCCAGCGTGGTCTTGCCGGAGCCGTTCTCACCGACCAACGCGATCACCTCACCCCGGCGGACGGTCAGACTGACCCGGTCGACCGCTGGAGCGTCGGTGTCCGGGTAGGTCAGGCTCACCTCGTCCAACTCGATGACGTCGACGCCGTCGGTCACCCGATCGCCGCCGATCGGCACCCGGGCGTGGGCGCGGGCCAGGAAGTCGCGGTAGTCCTGGTAGTAGAGGGCGTCCTCGTAGAGCGAGTTGGTGGAGACGACCGCGACGCCGAGGCTGGTCCGCGCGGATTGCAGGGCCAACAGGGCGGTGGCCGCGGCGGCTAGGGCGACCATCCCGTTGAGCAGCAGGCCGCCCAGGACCGCGTACACCCCGAACGTGGCAAGCCCCGCCACGGCGGCGCCGCCCACCCGCGTGCCGGTCTGCGCGCGGACCAACCGCAGGTGGGCACGGGTCTCCACGGTCATCACGCTGCGGTATTCGGCGAGCAGGAAGTCGCGCATCTGGTACGCGCGCACCTCGGCGGCGGTGCGCCGGTTGGCCATCAGGTGGGCCAGCATCCACATCCGCCGCCGACGGGTGATCCGGGCCAGCATCGCCAGGTACTCCCGGCGGGCCATCCGCACCGCCGTGATCGCCTGTGGCACAGCCGCCAGCAGCAGACAGGGCAGCAGCAGTGGCTGGATGACTGTCACCGCGACGGCGGTGGCGAGCATCCCGACCACACCGGTTACCAGGTTGACGGTGTGGTCGACGATGAACGCCGCCTCGGCCATCCCCCGGTCGCGCGCACGGTCCATCTCCTCGGCGAAGCCGGCGTCGTCGAACGCCGCCAGGTCCACCGCCGTGGTGGCCTCGAACAGCCGCAGCTCCACCTGGTAGTTGATCTGCGGGATCAGCCGGGCCTGGGCCCAGCCGGCCGCGATCGTCAGGCCGCCACGCGCCGACACCGCCGCCGCGGCCACGACCAGCGCCGGCAGAGCGGAACGAACCCGGTCGGGCGTGGGGCCGGCGGCGAACAGTTCACGCAACACGCTGGTGGTGGCGAGCAGGCCGAACGTGGTCATCACGCCAGCGGCGATGTTGAGGCCGATGGAGGCGATGGTGTCGCGACGGTTGGTGGACCAGGCCAGCCCGACCGCTTCCCGGACCAGCCGGGGCAGTCGGCGGGCCACGGCCCAGAAGCTGGTGTGGGCGAACTCCTGCGCGTGGTGCAACCAGTCGCGGTCCTCCAACTCCGGGAGCATGGTGCCGCCCGACGGCGGGTCGCCCGACGGATCGCCCGGCGGATCGTCGTCCGGGCCAGCGGTGCGCTGGCGGGCCATCGACTCCACGGACGCTCCTCGATGGCAGGGGCACGGACGCCGGCCGAGACTACTGCGGGCAATCACACGATGTCTTCACGTAACCGGCGCGTCGTGCGGGTGTGTCAGGAACACGTCATCCTGCCCGCACCCTCACCGACGCGAGGCACGGTTGGCCGGGCCCTGGACGGGTAAGACGGTGGGCCGCGCGGTCGGGCGTACACCGCCGACCCGCCCGACTGCCGCGCACACCTCGGGGGGCCCATGGCGGACGCGTCACCGACCGGACCGACGACATCGGGCCAGGTCGTGGAGCTGCGTGTACACGGCGTCTCCAGAGCGGGCGCCGACCAGGTGCTCAACCGTCCGCACCTCGAGCAGGTCGCCGGGGACCGCAACGGCGGCTTCTACCGCCCCCGCGCCGGCTATCCGGGCGCCACCGGACCGGGCGGGGTGACGCTGGAGGCGTACCGGTGGAGTGACCTGCCGTCCGGGACAGCCATGCGGACCCTGTCGCTGGTGTTCCTGCTGCCCTTCATGCTCTGCAATGTGGCGTTGTGGATGCGCCCGGGAAGCCACGCCTCGAAGCGTGCCGTCCTCGCGCTGTGCCGGGTGCTCGCGCTGACCCTCACGATGCTCTACGTCCTGGCCATCGTCGGAGGCGCGCTGGACCTGGTCGCCTGGCGCTGCATCGGCACCCCGTCGTGCACGAACGGGCGGAGCTGGCTGTCGTGGCTCTCCGGACGGTCGCCGGGGGTACGGCTGGGGGTGCTGTCGGTGGTTCCGGTCGCCGCCATCGGACTCGTCTGGTGGCTGAGTTCGCGCCAGGGCCAGTCGTTCGATGCCTTCCGGACCCCGGTGCAGCAGACTTCGGCGCACCGGCTGAGCGGCGTCGGCCAGTGGGACGCCGCTCCGCTGGTCGGGCGGCTGCGTTCGGTGCACGTGGCGGCCGCGTTCGCCACTCTGGACGGCAGCCTGCTGGTCGCCCGGTCGAGCCAGCACTCCTCGGCGGTGATGGTGGTGCTGCTGGTGGCGTGCGGAGCGGTGCTGCTCACCTGTCTGGGGTTGCTCACCTCTGTGCAGGTCATCGACAGGCTCGGCCGGGAACGCCGAATGGACGGCCTCATCCGCGCGCTGCGCACAGTCACCTGCGGTCTGACGATCCTGGTGATCGCGCACATCGTCAGGAGTCCGGCACCCTGGCCGCAGGGGGGTTCACTCCCCGGATACAGCGCGATCATGGCCTGCCTGTTCGTCAGCCAGACCGTGCTGGTGCTCATCCTCGCCGCGGTCGTCCTCTGGGGTCGCGGCGCCGGGCAACGGGGTGGGGCGTTGCGCGCACTGGGTACGCCCGTGTTCGTCACGATCGCCGCCGGGCTCGGCGTGGCGTTCTCCGCCGAGTTGGTCTACCGGGTGTCGGACCTGCTGGACCGCGACGGGGACACCGCCGACGCCCTGGGAACCAGCCCACCGCTGGCGTACAAATGGGCGATCTTCGGGTTTTTCCTTGCGGTGATGACCGCGCTGCTGGTCGCCTGGGCGATCACCATGCTGACTCGGCGGCAGCGGAGGCGGGCGGCGGCCGCGATCGTGGCGGCCGACTTCCCGGACGCGCCGCCGGAGGCGGGGCGGCGACTGCGGCAGGTCGAGCGTGCCGTGGCCCGAGCCCGGTTCACCGAGCGGCTGGAGCCGCTGACAGTGGTGTACGCCTGCCTGATCGCGCTGGGCCTGGCGACAAGCGCGCTGGGCATTATGCAGCTCCAGCCCGGCGACATGCTGCAACGCTTCATCGGGGTGCCCGTCGGCCTGGTCAACTTCATGATCGGGCTGGGCAGCTACGCGATCGCCTTCATCATCGCCGGGCTGGTCCTCGGCGGCATCTTCGCCTACCGCACGGCGCCGTTCCGCCGGTACGTCGGCGTGCTGTGGGACCTGGGGACCTTCTGGCCCCGGGCCGCGCACCCGTTCGCCCCGCCCTGCTACGCCGAGCGGGCCGTGCCGGAGCTGACCAAACGGATCACCTACCTCGTGGACCAGGGCAACGGTGTGCTGCTAGCCGGGCACAGTCACGGCTCGGTGCTGCTCGCCGCCACCGTGCTGCAACTACCACCTCGGGTCAGTGACCGGGTGGCCCTGTTGACGTACGGGTCCCCACTGCAACGGCTGTACTCGCGGCTGTTTCCCGCGTACGTCGACGAGGAGGTGCTGCACGAGGTCGGTCAGCGGGTCGGCTGGCGCTGGCTCAACCTGTGGCGCGACACCGACCCGATCGGCGGCTGGATCTTCGCCGCGCACCGGCCTGGCACCACCGAGACGCTGACCGGCCCGCCCGCGACCGTGGACCGCCGGTTGAAGGATCCGCAGGACGTCATGCCGCCGGCGAGCGACAGTGTGCCGCCGCCGATCCTCGCGCACCTGCCCTGCGAGTCGCAGGAGGAGTTCGCGGCGGCCGTACGGGACCTGGCCGGCCGGCTGCGCGCCGGCTGACCCGGCGGCCGGATATCGTCACCGCGTGAGCAGGTCCCAACAGCCGCAACGCCGACTGATCGCCTCCAACAAGAAGGCACGGCACGAATACACGGTGCTGCGCACGTACGAGGCGGGAATCGTGCTCGTCGGCACCGAGGTGAAGTCGCTGCGCGAGGGGCGGGCCTCGCTGGTGGACGCGTTCGCCCACGAGCGCGACGGCGAGATCGTGCTGTACGGCCTACACATCGCCGAATACGCCTACGGCACGTGGACCAACCACGCTCCCCGCCGCAACCGCAAGCTGCTGCTGCACCGGGCCGAGATCGACCGGATCCTGGACAAGGTCCGCGAGGGCGGGGTGACCCTGGTGCCGCTGTCGATGTACTTCGAGAACGGCTACGCCAAGGTCGAGCTGGCCCTGGCCAAGGGCAAGCGCTCGTACGACAAGCGGCAGACGCTTGCCGAACGGGACGCCAACCGGGAGATCGCCCGCGAACTGGGCCGGCACCTCAAGGGCCACCCGCGCCGCCCCTGACCCCCAATGCGCCACGCCCGCTGCGCTGCGCTGCGCGCTGATGATCGCGCTCGAATCAGGAAGGTGGCCTCACCGGCACCCTTCGATCCAGGATCAAGAACGATCATGCGGATGGGTCGAGGCCCGGACGGCGCATCTGCTGTCTTCCTAGCCCGTTTGCTATTGCGGATGCTGGCGTCCCATGCCTTACCTGCTTGCAGGTGCGGACGCTAGGGTGAGCCGGTGACGATGTTCCGGATCGGTGAGGCGGCCGACCTGCTCGGGGTCAGCGCCGACACCATCCGTCGCTGGGTGGACGCCGGGAGACTGCCCGCCGGGCGCGACGAGCACGGCCACCGCGTCATCGACGGCGTCGACCTCGCCGCCTTCGCCCGCGCCCGGGCCGCGGACCCGGAGGCGGGCGCCGAGTTCTCCTCCGCCCGCAACCGGCTGCGCGGCATCGTCGTGGACGTCCGCAAGGACACAGTGATGGCCCAGGTCGACATCCAGGCCGGGCCGTTCCGAATCGTGTCGCTGCTGAGCCGGGAGGCCGTCGACGAGCTCGACCTGCGGGTCGGGTCGATGGCCGTCGCGGTGATCAAGTCGACGACCGTGGTGGTGGAGCGGGCCGCGCCCTCACCGACCAGGGGAAGGTCAGACGGATGAGGACGCGGGCGACGCGCGGGGTGGTGGCCCTCCTGGTGGCGGTGGCCGGGCTGGCGATGACCGGATGCGGCAACAGCGGTGATCCCGCGCCGGGCGGCAGCGCGGACGGCCGGGTCACCGGAACCGTGACGGTGTTCGCGGCGGCCTCGCTGACCGAGTCGTTCACCAGGCTCGGTGCGGATTTCGAGGCCGCCAACCCGGGCACCACCGTGACCTTCAACTTCGCCGGCAGCTCCGCCCTCGCCAACCAGGTCAACCAGGGCGCACCGGCGGACGTCTTCGCCTCGGCCGCACCACGGAACATGACGACGGTGGCCGAGGCCGGCAACGCCGACGGCACGCCTGTCACCTTCGCCCGCAACCAACTGGTGATCGCGGTGCCCGCCGGCAATCCGAAGGCGTTGACCGGGCTGGCCGACCTGACCCGGCGGGGCGTGAAGGTGGCGCTCTGCGCCGACCAGGTGCCCTGCGGCGCAGCGGCCCGGTCGGCCCTCGACGCAGCCGGCGTCGCGTTGACCCCGGTGACCCTTGAGCGGGACGTCAGGGGCGCGTTGGCCAAGGTGAAGCTGGGCGAGGTCGACGCCGCCCTCGTCTACCGAACGGATGCGCGGGCGGCGAGCGCGGACGTGACGGGCGTCGAGTTTCCCGAGTCGGCGCGGGCGGTCAACGACTACCCGATCGTCGCGCTGAAGGACGCGCCGAATCCGGCCGGCGCGCGGGCCTTCGTCGCGTACGTCCGCTCGGCGCCGGCCCAGGTGGTCCTCGCCGGGGCCGGTTTCCAGTCGCCGTGAGCCGGGTCCACACGGTCGCCGTGCCGCACCGACGCGGTCGGGTGCCGGCGGCGCTGCTGATCCCGGCCGGGCTGGGTCTGCTCTTTCTCGTCCTGCCGCTGGCCGGGCTGGTGATCCGGGCGCCGTGGACGACATTGCCGCAGCGGCTCACCGAGCCTGGTGCACTGACCGCGCTACGGCTGTCGGTGCAGACCGCCACCCTCGCCACACTGCTCTGTCTGCTGCTCGGGGTGCCGCTGGCCTGGCTGCTCGCCCGGGTCGAGTTTCCCGGTCGCCGGCTGGTCCGTGCGCTGGTCACCGTACCGCTGGTGCTGCCGCCGGTGGTCGGTGGCGTGGCGCTGCTGCTGGTCTTCGGCAGGCGCGGGCTGCTCGGCGGCTGGCTCGACTCCACGTTCGGCATCACGCTGCCGTTCACCACCGCCGGTGTCGTGCTGGCCGAGGCGTTCGTCGCCATGCCGTTCCTGGTCATCGCCGTGGAGGGTGCGCTGCGCGCCGCCGACCACCGCTACGAGGAGGCAGCCGCGACGTTGGGCGCCAGCCGTTGGACGACATTCACCCACGTCACGCTGCCGCTTGTGGCGCCCGGGCTGGCCGCCGGTGCGGTGTTGTGCTGGGCGCGGGCGCTCGGCGAGTTCGGCGCCACCATCACCTTCGCCGGCAACTATCCCGGCCGGACGCAGACCATGCCGCTCGCCGTCTATCTGGCGTTGGAGACCGACCTGGAGGCCGCCATAGTGCTCAGTCTGGTGCTGCTCGTCGTCTCGGTGGGAATCCTGGCGGCGCTGCGGGACCGCTGGTTGACAAGCGCATGAGCGGGCCGCTGCTCGACGCCCGGCTCGTCGTCGACCGGGCCGCCTTCCGGCTCGACGTGCCGCTGCGGGTCGCGCCCGGCGAGGTGGTCGCGCTGCTCGGCCCGAACGGCGCCGGCAAGACCACTGCGTTGCGCGCGCTGGCCGGGCTGCATCCGCTCACCGACGGGCACGTCACCCTCGATGGCGTCGACCTGGACCGCCCGGCGACGCGCGCTTGGGTGCCCACCGAACGCCGGTCGGTCGGCGTGGTCTTCCAGGACTACCTGCTCTTTCCCCACCTCAGCGCGCTGGACAATGTGGCGTTCGGGCCGCGCCGGCACGGCGTCGACCGGCGGGCCGCGCGTGCCACGGCCCAGGGCTGGCTCGACCGGGTGGGTCTGACCGGTCAGGAGCACCGCAGGCCCCGGCAGCTCTCCGGCGGTCAGGCGCAGCGTGTCGCGCTGGCCCGCGCGCTGGCCGTGACACCGTCACTGCTGCTGCTGGACGAACCACTCGCCGCGCTGGACGCTCGTACCCGACTGGACACCCGCGCGGAGCTGCATCGACACCTGGCCGCGCACCCGGGCGCGACGGTGCTTGTCACCCACGATCCGCTGGACGCGCTGGCGCTGGCCGACCGTCTGGTCATCGTGGAGGGTGGCCGGGTGGTGCAGGAAGGGGACGGGCCGAGCGTCACCGCCCGCCCACGCACCGACTACGTGGCCCGGCTGGTCGGGCTGAACCTCTATCGGGGTCGGGCCGACGGGCACCGCGTGCGGGTCGCACCGGAGCTGACCCTGACCGTCGCCGACCGGCTGGACGGCGAGGCGTTCGTCGCGTTCCGGCCGGCCGCGGTGGCCCTGCACCCGACCCGCCCGGAAGGCAGCCCGCGCAACATCTGGGCTGGCACTGTCGTCGGCGTCCAACGACACGGTGACAACGTGCGGGTGCAGGTCGACGGGCCGATCGGAGTGGCAGCCGACGTCACGCCGGCCGCCGCCGCCCACCTGCGGCTGCTTCCGGGCCAGCCGGTCTGGGTGGCGGTCAAGGCCGCCGAAACGAACGCCTACCCGGCCACCGGCTGACACCTCGCACGCCCGGCACACCCGCACAACCGGCACGCGCGGACCCGGCACGCGCGGACCCGGCACACCCGCACGCCCGGCACGGCGGACCTGCTCAGCCGCGCGCGAGCACGGCCCATTCGGTCTCGGGCGCGGTCAGCCGGCGAGCAGGTCGGCGTGGGCTGCGCGCAGCCGCGCCAATGACGGGTCGCTGCCCGGGACGACTCGACGATCCAGCTCGGCCCACACCTCGGCCAGCGCCGCTCGGACCGCGCCCAACTCGGCGGCGTGCCGTTGGCTGCTGCGGCGATGCTGCTCGTCGAGGCGGCGGGCCCAACCGGCGGTGACCGCGGCGAGCCGGTCGGCGTCGGCGCGGGCCTGGGCGCCACTGCGGGCGGCTGCGGCGGGGACGATCGCGGCGACCGGGCGGGGATCGCCGTCGCGGGTGACGACGGTGACCGCGTCGGTCAGCTCGGCCAATGCGACGAGCTGACTGAACCGGGTGCGCGCCTCACGCAGCGGCACGGAACGCGGCGGGTCGGAATGAGGGGTGAGCGCGGGAACGGCCATGGATGCATGGTGCCGCCCGGGTACGACAGAAATCAGCAGTCGTCAGTGGACGGTCGACTCCGGATCCGCCTGCCGGGCCAGCCACTCGGGAGCCAGCACCGACCAGATCTGCAGGTCGATGCGGCCGTTCGGACCCGGATAGACCTGCCGCAGGGTGCCGTCGTGGCGCAGGCCGAGCCGGCGGGCCAGGGCGATGCTGCGGGCGTTGTCGGCGTTGGTCCGCCACTCGACCCGGTGGATGCCACGCTCGCGTACCGCCCAGTCGATGATCCGGCGGATCGCGGGGGCCATCAAGCCCCGCCCCTGCGCGGCCGGCTCCAGCCAGCAGCCGACCTCGCAGACGCCAATGGTGACGTCGAACGACACGAACATGACCCCGCCGATCAACCTCCCCTGCCGCCACAGTCCCCAGATGCCGCCGCTGTCGCTGGCCCAGCGGTCGGCGTAGCGCTGCAAGACCGCGCGGGCCGACGGCAGGTCGGTGGCGACGAATGTCGACGACACCCAGGGCAGGATGTGCTCCCGCGACCGGTCAAGGTTGGCGAGGAACTCCTCGGCCCGCCAGGGTTCCAGCGGGCGTAGCTCGACCTCGTCGGTCAGCGGCAGGGCGAACACCGGGCCTCCAGGTACGCGTCGGACGACGGGTAGCAGACTCGCACAGGCCGGTACGCCGCAGCACCGCCGGCCCCCGCGCTCAGACCGGCAGGTGTGTCCGCAAGGCGGCGAACTGGGCGACAGTGAGGTACGACGGGTTGGCGGCCTGCGGCTGGCGGAAGACCTCCAGGGCAGCGAGCCGGTCGTCGGCGCGCAGTCGCTGCCGGGGCACCCGGTCCGCCTCGTCGAGGATCACCAGGTCCAGTGGCACCGACCAGGTCTGCCCGGGCGGGTCCGGCTCGGCCGGCCCGGTGACCCGGCCGATCCCCCACACCCCGTACGGCAGGCGGGCGCGGCTGCCGCTGGCCCAGAACACCACAGGCTGCCCGGCGCGCATCAACAGCGCCCGGTAGCCGGGACGTACGCACCAGTTGGTCACCCGGGGATCCCTGGCGAATCGGCTGGTCAGGTCGACCCTGTCGGCATTGCCCTTGATCAGCCAGGCGCCCAGATCGTCGAGGCTCACCCGTGGCTCGGTCATCGCCTCAACCTGCCCCGGCCGAGGGCGGTCCAATCAGATGATCATGTGGGTCCAGTAACTGAGCCAGAGCACGAACAGCGCGCCCTGCACCACGGCGAGCGCCGCTGTCAACCACACGTCGACGGTGGCCCGGCGTGCCCAGCGGGCCAGCACCAGGGCGACCGGGAACACCGCGAGCAGGTAACGCAGCAGGCTCTTGTAGACCGGCGGCCCCATCGACAGCGGCACCAGCACCATGAGCACTCCGTAGACCACGTAGGCCACGTCGCGGCGGCGGAACCCGGCGGCCAGGATCGCCAGCACGACAACGGCGAAGGCGACCCGGACGGCGTCGCGCGGTTCCCCGGTCAACCCGTCAAGCAGCACCGGCACCGGGTTCTGCACCTCGATCCCCCAGCCGGTCTGCTGGGCGTGCTGGTAGGCGAACCAGTCCCCGCCACGCCACCGGCAGAACGCCATGAAGGTGAACCAGCCGGCGGGCAGCAGCAGCAACGGCCAGCCGATCCGCAGGTATCCGAGCAGGCTGCGAGGGCCGAGCCGCCAGTCGTGCTGGCGCAGCAGCACCAGCGCCAGCGGCAGCGCGACGAGCAGGCCGACCGACCGGCTCATCGCCAGGAAGTAGCCGACCACGCCGACAAGCAGCCACCGGCCCCGCTCGGCGTAGTAGAACGCGGCCAACGCGAGGCAGACGAACAGCGACTCGGTGAGCGCCGCCTGGAACAGGAACGCGGTCGGCAGCAGCACCAGGTACCTGGTGAACCGGCGGGCGGCGTCCGCGTCGCCGAGCAGCACCTCGGCCAGTCGGTAGCCGTACCAGAGGGCCAGCAGGAACGCCACGTTGCTGATCAAGAGCAGGGCCAGCGCGTTGTCGCCGCCGAGCAGCGCGCCGACCGGCCGGGCCAGGAACGGATACAGCAGCGGAAACCCGAAGTCGTTCCACGGCGCTCCGGTCAACGGCAGTTCGCTGAGCCGCAGGTAGAGCAGCGCGTCCCAGGCGAACCAGAACGAGATCCACCGGTGCCCGGAGACCTCCCGCTGCTGCGCCCACATCAACGTCTCGTCCGGCGGCGGCGCTCCGGGGACGCCGTCCCAGGCGTGCAGGGTCAGCAGCCCGACGAGCGTGAACAGCAGCTTCGCGCCGAGGAACAGTCCGATCACGTACGGCCAGGGCGCCGGCACCCGGCGGGCCAGGCGCGTGGCGGCGTCGGCCCCGCCGACCACCCGCGCGGCCAGCGCCGCCGGTCGCCGGCCCCTTCGCCACCGGTGCATCCGCCCGCTCCCCCGGTCCGACCGGCCCATCCGCCGCGCGGGGGTTCGCCCCTTTCTGTTGTACGCCCCATCGCGCGCGGACGGAGCGGAAACTCAGGACCGCAACGTCGCGAAGGTGACAACTGCCGCAAAGCGGGTACGCGCCGTGCCTCAACAACGGCAGTGAGCAGGGAGTACGGCGACATGAGCGAGCAGCACGGCACAGTGGTCATCGGTGCGGGGCCGGCGGGGCTCACCGCCGCCTACGAGCTGCTCCGACACGGCCGGCCGGTCCAGGTCTTCGAGGCCGACGAGGTGGTCGGCGGAATCAGCCGGACCGTGGAGCGCGACGGGTGGCGGTTCGACATCGGCGGGCACCGGTTCTTCACAAAGGTCGCCCGGGTGGAGGCGTTCTGGCACGAGATCCTGCCGGACGAGGACTTCCTGACCCGACCCCGAATGAGCCGGATCTTCTACCGGGGCGCCCTGTTCAACTACCCACTCAGCGCCACGAACGCGCTGCGCAACCTGGGGCTGCCGGAGGCCGTACGCTGTCTCGGCTCGTACGCCCGGGCTCGGCTGCGCCCGCCGAAGGACCAGTCGCACTTCGAGGGTTGGGTGTCGGCCCGGTTCGGCTGGCGGCTGTATTCGATCTTCTTCAAGACGTACACCGAGAAGGTCTGGGGTATGCCCGCGGACCGGTTGCAGGCCGACTGGGCCGCGCAGCGAATCAAGAACCTGTCATTGGCCACGGCGATCCGCAACGCGGTGCTGCCCCGGCGGCGGCGCACCGACGTGACAAGCCTGATCGAGGAGTTCCAGTACCCGAAGTACGGGCCGGGAATGATGTGGGAACGCTGCGCCGAGCAGGTACGCCAGCGCGGCGGGCAACTGTCCACCGGCACCTGGGTGACGGCCGTGCACCGCGACCCAGTGCGACGGCGGGCGATAAGCGTGACGGTCAACGGCACGGGCGGGCAGCGCACAGTGCCCACCGACGACGTGATCTCGTCAATGCCGATCTCGGAGCTGGTGGCGGCGCTGCGCCCGGCCGCGCCGCCGGAGGTGCTGGCCTGCGCCGCCGACCTGCGCTACCGGGACTTCCTGACTGTCGCACTGGTGGTGCCCGCGGAGTTCTCGTTCCCGGACAACTGGATCTACGTGCACGATCCGGCGGTGCGGGTCGGCCGGATCCAGAACTTCGGCTCCTGGTCGCCGTACCTCGTCAAGGACGGCCGCACCTGCCTGGGCCTGGAGTACTTCGTGTTCGAGGACGACGAGATGTGGCGTACCCCGGACGCCGACCTCGTGGCGCTGGCCAGCGCGGAGCTGGAGCGGTTGGGGTTGGTCCGGCCCGGCGTGGTGGAGGCCGGTCACGTGGTGCGGATGCCGAAGGCCTACCCGGTGTACGACGAGCGCTACCAGCACAACGTGGACGTGATCCGGTCGTGGCTGGCCGGGGCTGTGCCGAACGTGCACCCGGTGGGGCGCAACGGCATGCACCGCTACAACAACCAGGACCATTCGATGCTCACCGCGATGCTCACCGTCGAGAACATCGCCACCGGCAGTACGCACGACGTCTGGTCGGTGAACGTGGAGCAGGACTACCACGAGCAGTCCAATGGCGGCGGGCCGCGGGGCACGGGCCGGGACGCGCCGGTGCTGCCGAGTCGCATCATCACGGCCCCGATCACGGCGCCGGCCGGGGTGCGCGCGACCGGTGACGGTGAGCGGACCCCAGAGCTGCCACTGGCCTGAGGCACCGGGACGGCGGGCTCGGGGACGCGAGGCGCGAACGCGCCGTCGTGCGGCGTGTCGATGCGGCCGTGCGCGTTTCGGCGTACCGATCGACGGAAACTGCTGGTGTGGAGATGGGGGTAACCATGAGCCGGTACGCACCACCGACCACCCGGGCGACGAAGGTCCTCGCGCTGATCGTGCCACTGCTCGGCACCGTCACGATGGGCACGGCCTGCACCGACGGTGCGCCTCCGACCGGTTCGGGGTCGGCGGCGCCGTCACCGACGGCAGTGGTGACCTCGACGAACCCGAGCGACCAACCATCACCGACGGCCAGCGCCCGGCCGACGACGATTCCCACGTCGGCCTTCTTCGAGCTGCCTCCCGAGCTGCGCAAGTCCCCTCGACAGACAACGCCCGTGTCCAACGCCCTACCGAAGTTGTGCGCCAACGAGTTCGGCACGGGCGGGCGGCAGGTGACCGCGAGCGCCGCCATGACCGTCACCTACAAGAAGGCCGACGAACCACCCTCCAACGTTCCGCAGGGCATGATCCACCAGACCATTTTCACCTTCGACGGCGACGGCGCCTCGGACTACATGCAGCGCGTTCGCAGCGCCGTGCAGGCGTGCCCCACCTACAAGCAGGGCGACAACCCGGTGAAGGTCGAGAGCCGCGCGCTGCCCGGGGCCGGCGACGAAGCCCTGCTGCTGACCCGGACGTGGGCCGAGACGAGCCTGAACGGAGACCGCACCGGTGACACCGCCACCAGCCAGATCGCGGTGGCGCGCGTCGACGGCGCGGTCGCTGTGTTCAACGACCAGGGCTGGGAGGGCACCAGCGGCAACCCGGCAGTCCTCGACCAGGCGGTACGCGACGGCGTGCGGACCCTCGACGCCTGGCAGCGCTAGACGCTCGCACTGCCGCCCACGGGCGTGGCCGTCGACGGCGGCCGGTCGGCGCAGCCGCTGGTCTGGCGCGGATGACACACCGGTGGGGTGGCGCGTGCGGGACGCACCACCCCACCGGTCGGTACCTGTTACTCCCAGGAGCTTCGTTGCGTGTAGACGAGGTTTCCGGGGATGACCGTGCCGTTGGTGCTCCACTCGGTGTAGCCCCAGACTTCGCCCTCGGCGGGCAGCGGCGTCTTGGGCGTCAGGGTGAAGTTGGTCGTCATGCCGCGCTCCGCCGTGCGAGGGACGGTCAGCGTGGCCGGCGAGTACGTGGCGTTACGGCCGATGATGGCGTGGGCCAACTCGAAGTTGACGACCGGACCACCGGGCACCTGGGCGAACACGTACGCCGTGTAGCGCCCCGGCTCGGGCAGGAACTTGTACGCCTGCTCGTCGCTGGTCCAGCCCCTGTCGCTGCGATGGATCAGGGTGTCACCCTTGTACAGGTACAGATCCAGGTTCGCGTTCGGGTTGTCGGTCTTGAGCTGGACGACGATGCCGGCGGTGTTCGCCGGCACGGTGAAGTCGACCTTCTTCACTCCGGTGGCGTTCGGGTCGAACACCCCGCCGTCGACGCCGGCCGGCATCGAGTACGCCTTGCGCACCATCGGCGTGTAGCCGGTGCTGCGGGCGGCGAGCGGCCCCGTGAAGCCCGGCTGGATCGAGCCGAACGCGCCGTTGACCATCCGACCGAACTCCTCGCCGTCGTCGCCGTACGGCCGAGGGCTGATACCCCACGGCCGGGCGGCGACCGGAATCCGGGCGCTGTGTGCCTTGCCGCTCCAGGTGATCGCACCGGTCACGTACCTGTCCCAGGGCGCGTTGCCCCGGCGCAGGGTGATGGTCACCGTCGCGGACCGGCCCGGCTGCAGCGACACCGATGCCGGCGTCACGTTGACCTTCATGCCGTCCAGGCCGGACACCGACGAGTGGTACGTCTCCCGGGCCGTGCCGACGTTGGTGAGGGTGCGGGTCAGCGTCACCTGCCGGGTGCCGTCGTACTCGCGCAACGAGATGGCCGGCTGGTTGAGTTCCCTGCCGTCGGGCTGTGCCGTCTGGCTGAACTTGACCAGGTCAGCCGCCGCCGGTTCGATCACCACTCCGGGGTCGGCGGCCTTGGCCAGGTTGATGAAGCCGCTGCCCTGGTCCAGAGGGCTGCTGGTGCCGACGGTGTCGGTGGCGGTGGTGCGCAGTGCCGAGGCGACCGCGCCGGGCGACCAGTCCGGGTGGGTGGCGCGCAGGATCGCCGCCGCGCCCGCCACGTACGGCGAGGCCATCGAGGTGCCCGAGTACGCGTCGTAGTTCCGCCCGAAGTTGCCGGCCGGGGACACCGCCGCGATGATGTTCGACCCCGGCGCCACCAGGTCTGGCTTGGAGACGCCCATGGCCGTCCCGGTCGGGCCGGTGGAGGAGAAGTCCGCGACGCTGGGCAGTCCCGGGACGCTGGAGCCGTCACCGCCGTTGCGCAGAGTGACAGTCCCGTCGGTCAGGTGGCGCACCAGATAGGTGAAGAACGTGCCGGCCTGCTTCTTGGTGGGCAGGTAGAGCACCGGGAAGTTGAAGATGGAGTTGATCCGGTAGTTGCCGGCCGGGTCGAACACCACCATCGCGGCTCCGCCCTTGGCCTTGATCTCGGCGGCCGACCCGAACAGGTCGGAGAGCGCGCAGGCGACAACCTTGCCCTTGATCTTGGCCGGGTCGAGGCTGCCGGGCTCGCAGTAGACCGCACCCAACCCGGGTGAGCCGGCCTGCTCGCCGAAGACCAGCGGCCGCGAGCCGCCACCGGGCATGGCGTCGAGTGAGCCGCCGACGAGCTTCGTGCCGTCGCCCAACGTGGCGGTCGCCTCGTCGAGCTTCGTCACCGCCGCGCCGACAGTGGTCACCCACGGCGCCGCGTTGCTGATCGCCCCGCTCACGATGCCGGTGTTGCCCGCCGACGCCGCCACGAAGACCCCTGCCACGGTGGCGTTGAGGAACGCCAAGTTGATCGGGGAGTTGGCCTCGAAGTCGCCGAACTGGGAGCCGATCGAGTAGTTGATGACATTCACGCCGTCGGCGACGGCCGCGTCGATGCCGGCGATGATGTCGGCATCGAGGCCGGTGCCGGCCCAGAGCACCTTGTAGACGGCGATCTGGGCGTCCGGCGCCACCCCCGAGACGGGACCAAAGTCGCGGCCGTCGATCGTGACGTTCCGCACCGGCAGACCCGCCGCCGTGGAGGCGGTGTGGGTGCCGTGCCCGGACATGTCACGGGGAGACAACATCTCGCCCTCGGGGATCGAGCCGCCGTAGGCGAGCCACGAGTCGGCGAAGTACCGGGCACCGACGATCTTGCCGTTGCAGTGCTCAGCCACGAAGGCGACACCGGTCTGGCAGGTGCCGCGCCAACCCGCCGGAGCGGGCATCTTCTTGGCGAACGACGCGCTCTCCGGCCAGATGCCGGTGTCCAGCACGCCGATCACCATGCCCGCGCCCGTGCCGGGACCGGGCTTGACCGGCTCGGCCGGCTTGCCGGGCTTGTCCGGCCCGGGACGGTCCGCACCCGTGGTCGGCGTCGGCGAATCGACAGCGGCGGCCCCGGGGGGAACGGCAGCGGTCGAGGTGGCATCGGTCGCGCTTGGCAACGTTGTCCTGATGTCGAGCGCTCGCGCAGCGGTGACGGCACGGACGCGCTTGTCCGCCCGCAGGGCGGTCACCTGCTGGGCCGTCAGCTTCGCCGAGAAGCCGTTGAAGGCGGTCGTGTAGGCCCCGTTGACCTTGACCCCGGCCGCCTTGGCGACGGCTGCCCGCTGCGCGTCCAGGTGTCCCCGGTACGCCTTCGACGGCGCCGACGTCACGTCCAGACGATCGCCCGCCGCCGGGCGGGTCCGGGCCAGCCCGGAAACATCACCGGTGTACGTGGCCAGCGGCTCGTCGGTCAGTTCGACGACGTACATGCCGGGGACGGTCTCGCCCGGGGCGGCCTGGCGGTTGGCCGCGTCGGCGCCGCCGGGCCGGCGGTCGTTGCCGTCGGTCAGGGTGACAGTCCGGTCGGACCCGGCGGAGAAGTAACCCGGGCCGCTGGTGGCCGGCTGGTCGCCGGGGGCTGCCGATGCCGCGACACCGGTTGTGCCGGTGATCATGGCGACGACCAGCGTCGGTATCGCCAATCGCCGCAGCCTGGCTCTGCTCGTGCTGTTGGTCACGAGACTCCTTTCGAGTGCTCCCCTGTGGAGCGAAGATCATTCTGCACAACTTGTGCGTTGTCAGCGCTCCCACACCTAAGGCAGTCACGGTTAAACGAGGGTTTGCGCGGTGTTACGAAACGCCGGTACCTGCAAGATCACCGTGCGTGCGACAAGTGCGTCTTTTAAGCGCCGCGAGCTGGTGCCGCGTCCTCCGGACGGCGACGGTGACCGTTCCCGGCAGTGGCTCCACCTCGAACCTCCGCTGGAACCGGATGATGTTGGAATCCGCCGGCAGGTAATCCCGCAACTGCGTCAGCATGGTCCCGGCGCCAGCGACGGGCAGCGGGCAGCGCGGGCGGGCTCCCTCAGACGACGTGGCGCAGGTACCCCGTCACCGCCGCGTCCAACACCTCCGCGCCCGGACGCGCCCAGACCTCGGCGGAGAAGACCTCCACCTCGATCGGGCCGACATAACCGGCCGCGTCGACCGCCTCGCGCAGCCGACGCAGCTCGATGCAGCCGTCGCCGGGCAACGCCCGACCGAGCAGCACCCCCTCCGGCAGCGGCGTCACCCAGTCGCAGACCTGGAACGCGGCGATCCGCGCGCCGGCACGCGCGATCTGCGCATACACCGTGTCGTCCCACCACACGTGGTACGCGTCCACCACCACGCCGACCGCAGTGGGGTCGAACAACTCGGCGATGTCCAGCGCCTGCCCGAGCGTGGCGATCACACACCGGTCGGCGGCGAACATCGGGTGCAGCGGCTCGATGGCCAGCCGCACACCGGCCGCCGCCGCGTGCGGAGCCAACTCGCCGATCGCATCGGCGACCCGGCGCCGCGCCCCGTCGATGTCGCGACTGCCCGGCGACAGCCCACCGGAGACGAGCACCAACTCACCGGCTCCGAGAACGGCGGTCTCCTCGATGGCCCGCAGGTTCTCCGAGCGCCAGTCGTCGGCGGAGAAGAAGCCGCCCCGACACAGCGAGGTGACAGTGAGGCCGGCGTCGCGGACCAGCTTCGCCGACCGGGCCAGCCCGTACTCCGCCACCGGCTCCCGCCACAACCCGATACCCGGCACACCGGCGGCCACGCAACCGGCCACCACGTCCGGCAGAGGCCAGCGCTGGGCAGTCGCCTGGTTGAACGAGAACCGCTCCAGCCCACCGGCGACCGGTGATGGGTCCGCCGCCCCGCTCACTGGGCCACCCCCGCCACTGTGAAGAAGGCCCGCGCCCGCGCTGCGGCCAGGTCGGCGTCGGGCAGCAGCGCTGCCGCGTCGGCCAGGGTGAGCAGGGTGGCCAGGTGCGCCGGGGACCGGCCGGACTGCGCGCCGCCGACCATCGTGAAGTGGTCCTGGTGGCCGGCAAGCCAGGCCAGGAACACGATGCCCGTCTTGTAGTGCCAGGTCGGTGCCGCGAACAGGTGCCGCGCCAACGGTACGGTCGGCGCGAAAATCTCGTCGTACGCCGCCAGGTCGCCGCGATCAAGCGCGGCCAGCGCGGCGGCGGCGGCCGGCGCGATGGCCGCGAACACCCCGAGCAGCGCGTCGGAGTGGCCGACGTCGTCACCCCGGATCAGCTCCGGGTAGTGGAAGTCGTCGCCGGTGTAGAGGCGTACCCCGGCGGGCAACCGGCGACGGAGTGCGATCTCCCGGCCCGCGTCGAGCAGCGACACCTTGATGCCGTCCACCCTGGGCTGGTGCACCTTGATCAGCTCGATCACCGTGTCGGCGGCCAGGTCCAGATCATCGGCACCCCAGTAGCCGGTCAGCGCCGGGTCGAACATCGAGCCCAGCCAGTGCAGCACCACCGGCTCGTCGGCCGCGGTGAGCAGCTCGTCGTACACCCGCAGGTAGTCTTCCGGGCCGCGCGCGGCGGCGGCCAGGTGCCGGCTGCACATCAGCACCGGCCGGGCGCCGGCCGCGCGGACGTCGCCGAGCTGTTCGATGTACGCGGAGGTCACGGCGGCCAGGGTGGCCGGGCCTGCGGGCAGTTGGTCCGTGCCGACCCCGGCGACGATCCGCCCGCCCACCGCGCGGGCCTCGGCGGCGCTGCGCCGGATCAGCTCCCGGGTCGCCGGATAGTCGAGCCCCATCCCCCGCTGGGCGGTGTCCATCGCTTCGGCGACACCGAGCCCGTACGACCACAGGTGCCGCCGGAACGCGAGGGTGGTGTCCCAGTCCACGGCGGCCGGGGCACCGGGCACGTTCTCCGCGCCCGGGTCGGCGACGACGTGGGCGGCGGCGTACGCGATCCGGCTGGCGGCGGGCGTGGCCGGACGGTCGAAGCCGGCCCCGACGGCCAGTCGGTGCCGGCGTCCGCCGGGCAGCACCACCTCGGGCGCGGTCACGAGCGCAGCTCCGGTACCTCGACACGAACGCCCTCGCGGGCGGAGCGCAGCCCCAGCTCGGCGAGCTGGACGCCGCGTGCCCCGGCAAGGAAGTCCCACCGGAACGGCTCGCCCGCCACGACGTGCCGCAGGAACGCCTCCCACTGCACCTTGAAACCGTTGTCGAACTCCTCGTTGTCGGGCACCTCGGTCCACTGTGCCCGGAAGTTCTCGGTGACCGGCAGGTCCGGGTTCCACACCGGCTTGGGCGTCACCGCCCGGTGCTGTGCCCGGCAGCGGCGCAGCCCGGCCACAGCGCTGCCCTCGGTGCCGTCGACCTGGAACTCCACGAGTTCGTCGCGGTACACCCGCACCGCCCACGACGAGTTGATCTGCGCGATCACGCCGCCGTCGAGTTCGAAGGTGCCGTACGCCGCGTCGTCGGCGGTGGCCGCGTAGGCGCGGCCGTCCTCGTCGACACGCTCCGGCACGTGGGTGGCGGTGACGCAGGAGACGGCGTTGACCCGCCCGAACAGCTCCTCCAGCACGTAGTGCCAGTGCGGGAACATGTCGACGACGATGCCGCCGCCGTCCTCGGCCCGGTAGTTCCACGACGGACGTTGGGCGGGCTGCCAGTCGCCCTCGAAGACCCAGTAGCCGAACTCGCCCCGCACCGAGAGGATCCGGCCGAAGAAGCCGCCGTCGATGAGCCGCTTGAGTTTGCGCAGGCCGGGAAGGAAGAGTTTGTCCTGGACGACGCCGGTGCGTACGCCTGCGGCGTCGGCGGCCCGCGCGAGGTCGAGCGCGGCGGCGGTGTCCTCGGCGAGGGGCTTCTCCGTGTAGATGTGCTTGCCGGCCTCGATGGCCTGGCGGATCGCCTTCTCCCGCTGTTGGGTGACCTGGGAGTCGAAGTAGATCTCGACGTCGTCGCGGGCCAGGGCTGAGGTGAGGTCGGTGCTCCACTCGGTCAGGCCGTGCCGCTGGGCGAGTTCCCGCAGCTTGGTCTCGTTGCGCCCGACCAGCACGGGTTCCGGCCAGATGGTCGTGCCGTCGGCCAACGCCACGCCGCCGGCTTCACGGATGGCAAGCAGCGACCGGACCAGGTGCTGCCGGTAGCCCATCCTGCCGGTCACACCATTGACGATGATGCCGATCGACCTACGGGTCGTGGTCACGCGGAACCTCCTCTGGGCCCGGCGCAGCAGCAGTGGAGCCTGCCGGGCGGCGGTCAGGCAAACGCTTTCCCGGAAGCGTAGGCGGGCCGCAGACGCCAGGCAAGGCCTTTCCTTGGCCCACGTCACACCTCTCGGACCTGCCTGCGGGAAAGGGCTTTCAACGCGGTACCGTGGCGTTTCGACCGGCACGGCGAAACGCCGGCAACAGAACAAGGGGGCGGCCATGGCGACGCTGTCCGATGTGGCACGACGCGCGGGTGTCTCGCCCGCCACCGCCTCCCGCGTGATCAACGGCAGCAGCAAGCCGGTCACCGACGAGCTGCGCGAACGGGTGCTCGCCGCCGTCGCCGAGTTGCAGTACGTGCCGAACGCCCACGCGCAACTGCTGGCCCGTTCACACCGCAGCGCGGTCGGCGTGATCGTGCACGACGTCTCCGACCCGTACTTCGCCGAGATCACCCGTGGACTGCAACGGGTCGCCACCGACCGCGGCCGGCTGCTGATGATCTGCAACAGCTACCGCGACCCGGAGCGCGAGCTGGAGTATGTGGAGCTGCTGCGCGGCCACCAGGTGGCGGCACTGATCCTGGCCGGCTCCGGCTATCACGACGACACGTTCACCCGACAGCTCAACGAGAAACTCGCCGCGTACGAGGCGACCGGCGGGCGGGTCGCGGTGATCGGTCGACACGAGCACTTCGGCGACGCGGTGATGCCCGACAACCGGACGGGCGGCTACCTCGCCGGCCGGGAGCTGTGCGAGCTGGGGCACCGGGCGATCGGCGTGGTCGCCGGTCCGCGCATCCTCACCACCACCACCGACCGGCTCGCCGGGCTCCGGCAGGCCCTTGACGAGCAGGGCCGCGAGCTTCCCGAACGACGCATCCGGTACGCCGAATTCGACCGCGACGGTGGCGCCGAGGCAACCGCCCGGCTGCTCGACGCCGACCCTGACCTGACAGCGATCGTGGCGCTCAACGACTCGATGGCGATCGGCACGCTCGCCACCCTTCGGGCCCGCTCACTGGCCGTGCCGCAGCAGGTCTCCGTGGTCGGCTTCGACGACATGCCCATCGCCCGGGACGTGACTCCGGCACTGACCACCGTGCGACTGCCGCTCGTCGACATGGGAGTCCGGACGATGTCCATGGTGCTCGGCGCGCAGACGCCGACGCCACGGGTCGAGGTGCTCCCCGCCGAACTGGTCCGTCGGGGCACCGCCGGCCCCGCTCCGCAGCACGATCGGGGCACCGCCGGCGCAGCCTGACGGTCGCCAGGCTTGACGATCGGCGCGCCTTGACGAACGGCACGGGCTGACGATCGGCGCGGGTGACGCCCGACGTGTGGTCGGACGCCACCCGAACCCGATCAGGGCAGGTCGATCGGGCGCAGCACCCGGTCCACGGAGTGCGCGATCTGCCGGTTGCCCCTGTTGACGTCGAAGGTGACGACGCGGGCGTCCCGGTCGTTGGTGTCGGCGTCGACAAGCCGCACCTGACGGAAGATGAACAGGTAGGTGCGCACGTCGACCTCGACGGTCGAGCCGAGCGCGGTGGTCAGGTCCGTGCCGTCGGCCCGGACCGCCGTCTTACGGTCGATCGTGGCGCCCGGCACCACGTGGTAGAGCAGTACGTTCTCCACGGTGTCGATGCCCAGGCCGGCGACGGCGCTGAACGCGGCGCTCTCACTCGGCAGCTTCGTGGCCTGCGTGATCTCGCGTACCAACTGCTGGAACGCGGCGTCGGTCGGAATGAACGCGGTCAGGGTGACGGTGCCGTCGGTGAGCACCTTGACCGGCGAGTTGGGCTTGGCCTCCAGCACGGCCAGCACGGCGGCGGTCAGCACGTCGAAGTCCCGCGAGTTGCGGTCGAAGCCGCTGGTGTCCTTGGTGAGCACCTGGGCGAGGGACGTCGTGCCGAGCGGCTTGGCCTTGCCGGTCGCCGAAGCGGCCGGCACGGCGACAGCCGTGGTGGCCAGCGCGGTGGCCACGGCGCCCACGGCCATCCTGGCGGCGAGTCGTGCGATCTTCATCAGCGGGCCTTTCGTCGATGCGTCGGATCCGTGACGTCTCGTCACGATCCATGCTTCGCACCAGGCAGGTCGCCCGGATGCATCGACGGCCGAAAAAGTTCCCCTGCCCCGTCACGGTGGTCGGAATCAACGGGTGGGTCGAGCTGAGGCGGCCGCGGGACGGGATCCCGCGGCCGCCTCGTGGGTCAGCTCTGGCGCAGCGGTGCGAGCGCGCTGCTCCAGGCCACCACCTGGTCGAGGGTCACGCCGAGCGCCTCCATCTGGTGCTGGTTGGGCGTGAAGACGCTGAAGTTCTCGAAGTCGGTGAAGAGCGACAGAGCGACCTGCGAGCGTACGTCGGCCATCTGGAGCTCACCGGCGATCAGGCGAAGGTGCTCGACGGCCCGTGCGCCGCCGACCGAGCCGTAGCTGACGAAGCCGACGGCCTTGTTGTTCCACTCGGCGTAGAGGAAGTCGATGGCGTTCTTCAGCGCCCCCGAGGTGGAGTGGTTGTACTCGGGGGTGACCATCACGAACCCGTCGAACGACGCGATCGTCTCAGCCCAGCGCAGGGTGTGCGGCTGGGTGTACTGCCCCATCGCCGGCGGATATGCCTCGTCGAGGTGCGGCAGCTTGTAGTCGAGCAGGTCGATCAGCTCGAACTCCGCGTCGGAGCGCTGCCTTGCGACATCGAGGACCCAGCGGGCCACGGCTTCACCGTTACGCCCCGGGCGGGTGCTTCCGAGGATGATCCCGATCCTGGTCATGGTGTTGGCGCCTTTCCGAAGGTTCGTGGTCTGCGTGCCGTCGAGAACCGTAGCCATTACTTGCTTCGTCAAGCAAATACAGCCACCATGACCGTCGTCACACGGTGCGCGAGCACTTGCTCAATCAAGCAACTATGCTGAAGGAATGCACGAGAGCCCTGCCCGTCCACGTCCCCTCGGCCCCGACGAGGAGGCCCTGGTCCGCGCTCTGGGCCAGATGATGTACGTGCTGCCCCGCACTATCGACGCCGACATGGTCAGCGACCGCCAACTGCCGCTGACCGAGTACACGGCGCTCATGAACCTCTCCGAGGCCCCGGAACGACGGATGCGCATGCACGAACTCGCCTCGGTCTGCCACCTTTCGCTCAGCGGCATGACCCGCACCGTGATCAGGCTGGAGACCCAGGGCCTGGTGAAGCGGGAACGGTGCGAGGAAGACGCCCGCGGCTGGAACGCCATCCTCACCGAGGCGGGCCTGGCCCGCCTCCAGGAGTCCTGGCCGAGCCATCTGGCGGCCGTACGCCGGCGGTTCCTGCGGCACTTCGAGGGCCTGGACCTGGCTCAGTTGGCCCGCGCGTTCGAGCGGGTCGGCACGACCGACTGAGCCAGGTCGGGCTCCTCGTCAGGCGTTGGGCACGAGCCGCCAGCGGTTGTCGGCGCTGCCGTTGTCCGGGTCCTGCACGGCCTGCGCACCCCATGCCGTCGACCCGTTCAGGATGCCCAGCAGCTTGCCGCTGTTGACGTTGCGGATCTTGTAGGTGCCGTCCCCGTTGTTCACCAGGATCCACCTGTGGTCGGCGGTGCCGTTGTCGGCCCACTGGAGGACGCGGGCGTTGTCGGCGGTGGACATGTTCTCCACACCGAGGACCTTGCCGCTGTTGACGTTGCGGAACCGGACGGCGTCGCCGTCGGTCACCACTACCCAGTTGTGGTCGGCGGTGCCGCTGTCACCCCACTGCACGGCGAGCCCACCGTCGGCGGTGGACATGTTCTGGATGCCGAGGACCAGGCCGGTGCCGACGTTGACGAGCCGGTGACTGGCACCGCCGCTGCTGCCCGAAGTGTTCCAGTAGACGGTGTAGTTGAAGCCGTGGGCGTCCTGGAACGGCCCGAGGTTTACTGTCGCCCCGTTCGCGGAGGCGGTGAACGCGAGCGAACTGGTGCTGGTCCGTGCGATGGACGAGACGGCGAGCGACGGCAGCGCGTTCAGTGTGGTGTTGCCGTAGTTGCCACAGAGGACGCTCGGCCCGTACGTGACGGCGGCGACGGACGCGTTGTCGTTGGCGGCTCGCATGATCACCCGCATGGGCAGGCGCACAGTGATGGTGTCACCGGCGGCCCAGGTCCGGGTGATCGTGGCGTAGCTGCCGGGTGTGGTGGTCACCGACTGCGCCACGCCGTTGACGCTGATCGTCGCGCCGCTTGTCCACGCCGGGATGCGGACCCTGATGCTCCACGAGCCGCTCATCGTGCCGGACAGGGTGAGCGTGGTGGAGTCGCTCACCGGATAGGTGGTGGTCTGGGTGACAGTGACGCCCCGCTGCGACCAGGTCAGCACCGACGGCACGAACAGGTTCACCGTCAGGGTCGTGCCGTTGTAGAAGTAGATGGAGTCCATCAGCTTCGTGTTGATCTCCAGGCCGGTGCCCTGGCAACACCAGAACGAGTTGTAGTCGGTGCTCCAGGTGCCACCGCCCCACGCGGGACCCACGCCCCGACGCCCGCCCGGCCGCAGTGGCGTGAAGTACGTGATGTGGCCGTGGCTGTCGGCGGGGTTCTGGCCGCCGATCAGATGGTTGATCAGGGCACGCTCGTAAAAGTCGAAGTAGTCCGTCCGGTTGGGGTCGAGCAGCCACAGCTCCCGGGTCAGCTTGAGCATGTTGTAGGTGTTGCACTGCTCGCAGGTGTCGTTGCTGAGGTAGCCGGCGATGGCGTTCGGCGCCCGGAAGTGCTCCGCCTGGCTGTTGCCGCCGATGACGTACGTGTGCGCGCCGACAGTGATGTTCCAGGCGTTGGAGGCGATGTCGCGGTACCGGGTGGTGCCGGTGGCCTTGAACTCCCGTGCGGCGCCCACCCACTTGGGCACCTGCGTGTTGGCGTGCAGTCCGTTGAGCTGGTCCTGGTTGGCGGCGAGCGGATTGAACACGGAGGCGTGGTCGAACCGCTGGGCGGTGGTGAGCCACCGCGCGTCGCCGGTCTGCTGGTAGATGTCGGTGAGCACCTCGTTCATGCCGCCGAACTCGGTGCCCAGCATCGACTGCATCTGGCTGGAGCTCAACCGGCTCGTCCGTGCGTCGACCCAGCCCGCCAGTGCCAGCAGCACCGAGCGCGCCTGCGTGTTGCCGGTGTAGCGCCACACGTCAAGAAGCCCGGCGAGGGTCTTGTGGATGCAGTAGTAGGGCACGTTGCCGTTGGACAGCGTCCGCGCCTCAAGTGCGGTGAAGTCGGACTCCGGGAAGCCGGAGAGGTAGCCCGCGCCGAACCCGGCAGCGCCGTTGTTCGCCTGGCACTTGGCCATCTCGGCCACCATGTAGTTCGCCTTGTCCCGGCAGGTGGTGTCGCCGAGCACCGCGTAGCCGTGGGCCCAGGCGGTCAGGAAGTGCCCCTGCATGTGGGTCCGGAACGGAAACGACGGCGCGTCCCAGCCTCCGTTGGTGGCGGCGCCGTTCGTGGACAGCCGGTGGTTGGCCCGGAAGTTGTAGAGCAGCCTGTCGACGTCGACGAAGCGCAGGTAGTTGAGGGTGCGGTTCTGGTTGTCCAGCCAGCGGCCGGTGGTCAGTCGCACCTGACCGAGTTCGAAGGGGTACGCCCCGACGCCAAGGTCGGCGCGCGCCGGCGGGACGACGGCAGCGGCGGCGGGGCCCGCGCTCAGGACGGTCCCGCCGGTGGCGGAGATGACGGCGGTGGCGCCGGCGGCTTGCAGCACGCGGCGGCGACTGATGGGCAGGGGTGACATGGAACCTCCACGGAGAGCGCAACAGGCGACGGAGCACAGCCGGGCGGGACGGGGCTCGACAGGGCGGTCAGACACGAGCGTTAGCGCTCACATCCGTGTCCGGCATGTTACGGCCGATGACCGCCTTCATTCAAGACGATGAGTGCGGTTCGTCCGTTGATCAGCGCTGTTACCGCTGATGGCGCGTCAGATGCCGACCTTGTTATCGATAACACCCGCGGCTCAGGCGGGCAGCCTCCCGGCCTCGAACAGAGCCCACGCGAGCAGCCCGAACGCGCCGGTCGACGCGACGGCGCGGACCACGTTGGCGCGTACCCAGGGCGTCTCGAAACGCTCCCGGAGCGCCGCCGGATCAGCGACCCGGTCGACGTCCCCGGCCCGGGCCAGCACGTTGTTGAGTGGCACGTTCACCACTGCGGTGAGGCCGAGCACCACCAGGTACGACAGCAGCCCGGCGACGATCCACGGCAGCACCGCCCGGTGCCCGGCGTCCAGGTGCAGCGCCGCCGCCAGAAGCGTGAACACCAGTGCTCCACCGAAGCAGATGGCGAACCACCCGTTGAGGATGGACTCGTTGATCCGCTGCATGGCGAGCACGAGCGTGCGGTCGTCGGTGCGGCGAAGACCCGGCATCACCGCGTAGGCGAACGCGGTGAACAGGCCGGCGGTCAGACCGGTGGTGAGGGTGGCGGCGAGCAGGCTCGCGGTACGGAGGAAACCCATGCCCACCACAGTGCACCACCGGACGCGGGCGGCGTCAGCGGCGTCTGGCGTGGGCGGCCAACGGGTTGGTAAGGGTGCCGACGAACTGGAGCGCGGCCGACGGGTCGGCGAGGTCGATCATCTGCTTGTTGTTCCGCAGTTGCAGCCGGTTGAGGCAGGACAGCGTGAACTCCGGTGCGAACAGGTCGTAGTGGCGTACCCGCTCGGCCAGGTGCGGCACGGTGTCGAAGTAGTCGGACGCGCAGGCAGCGACCGTCCGCCAGAAGTCGTCCTCGGGCAGGACTCCGGCCTCGACGAGCACCGCGTTGAGGTGCCGCAGGAAGCAGTCGATCACGTCGGTGAAGATCGTCAGCAGCTTGGTGTCGTCGGGCACCTCGACGCGGATGCGCTCCACCGCCTCCGGCAGGACGACGTCGGCGCTCATCACCGCGATCTCCTCGGCGATGTCCTTGAAGATCACCCGCTCGACGGTGTCGGTCTCGTCGAGGACCAGGATGACGTTCTCGCCGTGCGGCATGAAGGCGAGGTCGTGGGCGTAGAAGCTGTGCAGCAGCGGGGTCAGGTAGGCGTCCAGGTAGCGGCGCAGCCACACCTCGGGCGCCAACTGCGACCGGGCGATCAGGGACGCCGCCAGCGAGCCGCCGTCGTCGTCGACGTGCAGCAGCGCGGCCATCGTGGTCAGTCGCCGCCCCGGCGCGAGGCCCGGCACCGGGCTCTCCCGCCACAGGGCGGCAAACATCTTCCGGTGCGGGGAGGTGCGTTCGGTGGCCGCCTCGTACTGCCGGTGCCGGTAGCCCACCGCGGCGCGCTCCCGGATCACCGTCAACCCGGTGCCGGCAAGCACCTCGTCGCCCGCGATCAGGTCGGCCAGCCAGTCGTTGATCGCCGGGGTGGCGGCCATGTACGCGGCGGACAGCCCACGCATGAAGCCCATGTTGAGCACCGACAGCGCCGTCTTGACGTAGTGCCGGCGCGGCTCGGTGACGTTGAAGAACGTACGGATGGACTGCTGGGCAAGGTATTCGTCCGGCCCGGGACCGAGGTGCACAAGCCGGCGCTCGGCGAGCTCACCGGCGAACGTGACCGCCAGCTTGTTGAACCACTGCCACGGGTGCGCCGGGATCAGGTGGTAGTCGGCGAGGTCCAGGCCGAGACCGGCCATTGTGGCGGCGAACCGGGCTCGGGTTTCCGGGTCCAGCTCCCCCTCGATCAACGTGTCGTAGTCGAGGTCGGCGGCGCTGCTGAACGTCGAGTGGTCCCGGTGCGCGGCCAACCACTCCAGGCGCACCGGCGCGGCGGCCTCCGGGGCGTACCTGTGGTATTCGTCGACCCCGAAGCCGAGTCGCCCGTTGTTGGCAACGAAGCAGGGATGCCCCTCGGTCATCGACGTCTCGATTGTCTGGAAGTCGGCCACGGCCAGTTCGGCGGCGCTCGGCCCGGCCTGGGCCAGCTTGTACGCGCTGCCGGCCAACGTGGAGGTGATCTCCTCCAGGTAGACAGGCAGCACCTCCGTGGAGAGTCCGAGGGTGCCGCGCAGCTCGACGATGAGATCCACAGCGTCGGGCGGCAGCGAGGTGCCGTCGCGCCGCCGGGTGATGCTGTCGGCGTCGACCTGCCAGTGCTCCAGGGCGAGCAGCCGGGCGGCGAACCGGTACGTGACAGTGCCGTCGTCGCTGCGGACCTCGTACCACTGCCGGTCGTCGTCGCCGGGCACGGGCTGGGGCGTGATCAGCCGCTCGTGGGTGAACTCGGCGAGCGCCTTGCGGACCAGCAGCCGGTTGGCCCGCGCCCAGCGCTGCGGCGTGAGGTGCCCGACCGGGTCGGCGGCGACGGCCGGCACGGACGGTGACGCGGGAACGGCGGTGGCGGTCACGCCTGGGCTCCTTCGAGTTCGGTGACGGCGGCGTGGAACTGGGCCTTGGTGCAGACGCTGAGCAGCGCGTCCTTCTCCGGCTTGGCGATCTGGCCGACGACCTCGAAGCCGACGACGGCGTTCAGCGCGTGCACGGCGGTGTTGCGTACGTCCGGCTCCACCACCACCCGCCGGGTCGACGGGTCGGCGAAGAGCCACGCCAGCACTGTGGTGATCACCGCACGGGTGAAGCCGTGCTCCGGGGCGTCGGTGGGCGCGCAGAGGAAATGCATGCCCACGTCGCCGGGCTGGTTGTCGTAGAGCCCGACCAGCTCGACGTGGGCCGGGTCGTAGCGCTCGGCAAGGAAGGCGGGCGTCCCCCGCCACAGCCCGAGGTACGCGTCGTGGTGCGGGTGCTCGGCGATGCGCCGGTACTCAGTGGCCACCGCCGCCTCGTCGGCATCCTGCATCAGCCAGAACGCGGCCTTCGGGTTCGTCACCCAGGCGTGCAGCAGCGCGGCGTCACCGTCCGGATCGAGGGTACGCAGCGCGAACTCGCCGAGCCGCCCGTCGGTGCGGGTGAAGACGGTGGTCACGACGTCGTCACCCCGAATTCCTGGAAGGTGATGCTCTTCTCGATCGGGTAGTGCTCCCGGCCGAGCAGCTCCCGAATGATGAAGGAGTTGCGGTACGGGCCCATGCCCAGGTCGGGTGAGGTGATGCTGTGCGTGTGGGTGCCGGCGTTCTGCAGGAAGATGCCCCGCCCGGTGTGGTCGATGCTGTAGTTGCGGGCCACGTCGAAACGGCCGTGCGCGTCCCAGCGGATCCTCTCGCGCACCGGTGCGAGGAACTCCGGCACCCGGTAGTGGTAGCCGGTGGCAAGCACCAGCCCCTCGGTGCGCAGCGTGAAGTCCCGTTCCTGCTCCACGTGCCGCAACCCCAGCGTGTACTCACCGTCGTGGTGCTCGGCGGTGACCAGCTCGGTGTTCGTCAGCAGGCGGGTGTTCACCGGACCGTCGACGCTGTGCGCGTACAGCAGGTCGAAGATGTCGTTGATCAGGTCGGCGTTGATCCCCTTGAACAGGCCCTTCTGCTCGGCCTCCAGCCGGTAGCGGGTGTCCTCGGGCAGCGCGTGGAAGTAGTCCACGTAGTCCGGTGAGGTCATCTCCAGCGTCAGCTTCGTGTATTCGAGGGGGAAGAACCGCGGCGAGCGGGTCACCCAGTTGAGCTGGTAGCCGTACCGGTCGAGGTCGCCGAGCAGGTCGTGGTAGATCTCGGCGGCGCTCTGCCCGCTGCCCACCACAGTGATGCTGCGCTTGGTGCGCAGCGCGTCCCGGTGCTCCAGGTAGCGCGAGTTGTGCACCGCGTCGCCGGGCAGTCCGTCCACGGCGGCCGGCAGGTGCGGTGGGGTGCCCGTGCCGAGCACCAGGTGCCGGGCGCGGTACTCGACGCTCTCCCCCTCGCCGGTGTCGGCCCGCACGACGTACCGCTCGTCGGCCGGGTCGTACTCCACTGTGGTCACCGCCTGACCGAAGCGCAGGTTCGGCAGCTTCGCCGCCGCCCACCGGCAGTACGCGTCGTACTCGCTGCGCAACGGATAGAAGCTCTCCCGGATGTAGAACGGGTAGAGCCGGCCGATCTCCTTCAGATAGTTGAGAAAGGAGTACGGCGACGTCGGGTCGGCGAGGCTGACCAGGTCGGCGATGAACGGGGTCTGCAACCGGGCCGACTCCAGCAGCATGCCCGGGTGCCAGGCCAGACTGGGCCGGGCCTCCAGGAACACGCCGTCCAGATCGTCGATCGGCGCGGTGAGACAGGCCAACCCCAGGTTGTACGGGCCGAGCCCGATGGCGACGAAGTCATGGGTGGACATCCGGCCCTTCCGGCGCGGTTGCGGTGTCACGGGTCGGGTGGACGCGGCAGCCTGCTCGGCGCCGGCGTCAGCCGACATGGCAGGCCAGGTCGGCGGCGGTACGCTCGGCCACGTACCGACCGGCGTGGGCGGCGATCAGTTCGAGGACGTGGCCCACATCGTCGACGGTGGTGGCCGGATTGAGCAGCGTGAACTTCAGGAAGTGCCGGCCGTCGACACGGGTCCCCGCCACGAGCGCGGCACCGGACGCGGCGAGCGCCTCCCGGGCGTACAGGTTGGCCTCGTCGGCCAGGTCGCGACCCGGGCCGGTGGGCAGGTAGCGGAAGACGACAGTGCTCAACTCGGAGCGCGTCACCACCTCGAAGCGGGGATCCTCGCTTACCAGTTGCCACGCGTCCGCGGCCCTGTCGACCACCTCGTCGAAGAGCGCGCCGAGGGCGTCCGGACCCATCACCCGCAGCGTCAGCCACAGCTTCAACGCGTCGAAGCGGCGGGTGGTCTGCAGGCTCTTGTCGACCTGGTTGGGGATCCGCTGCTCGGCCATCCGAGCCGGGTTGAGGTAGTCGGCGTGGTAGGTGGCGTGCCGCAGCACCCGCCGGTCGCGGACCAGCAGCGCGCTGGAGCTGACCGGCTGGAAGAACGACTTGTGGTAGTCCACAGTCACCGAGTCGGCCCGCTCGATGCCGTCGAGCAGGTGCCGGCGCGTCGGTGAGACGAGCAGACCGCAGCCGTACGCGGCGTCCACGTGCAGCCACACGCCGGCATCCGCGCAGATCCCAGCCAGCTCGGCGAGGGGGTCGATGGAGCCGAAGTCGGTGGTGCCCGCGGTGCCGACGACGGCCATCACCACCTGCCCGGCCTGCCGGCATCGGGCGATCTCGTCGCGGACGGCGGCGGGCTGGATCCGCCGCCGCGCGTCGGTGGGGACCGCGACCACGGCATCCGGGGCGAGGCCGAGCAGCTTTGCCGACTTCTGCACGCTGAAGTGGCCGGCGGCGGACGTGAGTACGCGCAGCCGGGGCAGCAGCTCTGCGCGGGCCGCCGGGGTGAGCGCAGCGGCGCACGCCTCCTCCCGGGCCAGCAGCAGCGCCTGGAGGTTCGACTGGCTGCCACCGCTTGTGAACACGCCGTCGGCGTCCGGGCCGAGGCCGACGCGGGCGGCGGTCCAGTCGATCAGGCGTCGCTCGATGAGGGTGGCGCCGGCACTCTGGTCCCAGGTGTCCAGTGAGGAGTTCACCGCACTGAGCACCGCCTCGCCCAGCAACGCCGGGATGACCACCGGGCAGTTGAGGTGGGCGAGATAGCGGGGGTGGTGGAACCACACGGTGTCGCGCAGGTAGACGTCCTCCAGCTCGTCCAGTGCCGCGCCCGCGTCGCCGAGGGGCCGGTCCAGGTCGACCCGGTCGACCACGGGGGCCAGGTCGGCGGGGGCGACGCCGGTACCGGGCTGCTGCACTGTGGCCACCCGCCGGACGACCCGGTCGACACCGTCGGCGATCGTCCGCCGGTAGTGCTCGACCGAGCCGTCGTGCAGCAGCTGCGCCCGCGCGCCGGCCAGTGTCCCCGGCGGCCCGGCGGCCGGCCACTGTGTGGCCGTTGCCGGCGGAATGCTCTCGGCGGGGTACGTCGGCACGGTCACGTGTCCTCCACGTTCTCGACGATGGGCAGCCGGAACCCTCCCCCGGCGCGGTTCCGCGCCGGGGGTCGTACTGCCTTATGGGTTGTGTCGCCGCTCAGACGCGCCGTCGCGTCAGCTGACCTTCTTGGCGTTCTTGATCGCGGTGGCCAGGTTCTCCAGCAGCGGTGCGGCACCTGCGTACGAGAAGCGGGGCACCGCGTCCCACGGGGTCACCTGGTTGGCCTTGACCGCCGGCAGCTGACCCCAGGTGGGCTTGGCGGCCAGGTCCTTGGGCTGAAGCGCGGTGCTGCGGTTGTCAAGCAGGATCAGGTCGGCTGGGAACTTGCCGGTGTTCTCCCAGCTCAGCGCCTCGAAGTAGTCGCCGGATTCGAGCTTGGTGGGCACCACGATGTCGACGCCCAGCTCGGCGAAGTACATGAGGTCGGTGCTCACCTTGGGGTTGGAGACGTAGAACAGGTCGGGGCTGCCGGAGCAGGCCATCACCTTGATGCCGGGGTTGGCCTTGACGGCCTGGCGGACGCTCTCGGCGGCGGCGTCGAAGCGGGTCTTCGCGTCGGTGACCTTCTTGGCGGACAGGTCCGCGCCGAGCGACTCGGCCAGGGCGGCGTACCGCTCGATGGGCTTGGTCATCGGCACCCGGGCCGTGGTGATCGCGACGCTGGGCGCGAGCGGCAGGATCTTGTCCTTGCTCTCGTCCGGCACGTACCAGAGGGCGTCGGGGTCGTACATGTGCGTGACGAGCAGTTCGGGGCGCAGGGCCGCGTACTTCTCCACACTGAACTCGCCCCACACGTTGCCCAGGATCTCCACGGACTCGACGTTCAGGTCGCCCGCCTGCGGGTCTGTCGTGCCGTCGGCCCGCTTGGTCTCACCGAACACGCCGACGATCTGCTTGTCGAGACCGAAATCGACAAGTGCCGCGGCCACCCCGGTGAAGGCCACCACGCGTGCCGGGCGGGCCGCCGCCTCGACCTTCTTGGTGCGGTCGTCCGTGAACGACCAGGGGCCACCGGTGTTGCCGGCGGCGGGCTTCGCGTCATCGTCCTTGCCGCAGCCGGCGAGCAGAGCGGCAAGGGTGGCGGCGCCTCCGGCGGCCAGCAGGCCACGGCGGGTCAGGCGACGGGCGGACAGAGATTCGGGCATGGTGTCGTCTTTCGATCAAGGGACGGCCGGGGTCGACCGGGACAGCGGGCTTAGGTTAGCCTAACCTCGGACATTGTCAACAGCGGTACGCCGTGTCGCCACACCCCCGGAGTTCACCCTGGACGCCACACCGTCCGTCAGCACCCTGGCGCCATCCGCGCCCGGGTCGACGGCATCACCGACCGCGCCGCAGCCGGCGCGGCGCTCCCGCCAGGCGGCACGCGCCGCCGGCCTGATCGCCGCCGTGGCGCTGCTCGGCGTCGTCCTGGTGCTCAGCATCGGGGTCGGCGCCAAGTCCCTGCCGCTCGCCGACGTCTGGGCCGGGCTGCTTGACCGCGACGCCGCCGAATACGCGGTGGTGCACCAGATGCGCCTACCCCGCACCCTGCTCGGGTTGCTTGCCGGTGCGGCGCTCGGAATGGCCGGCGCGGTGATGCAGGCCCTCACCCGCAACCCACTTGCCGACCCCGGGCTGCTCGGCATCAACGCGGGCGCGTCCGCCGCCGTTGCCACCGCAGCGTTGCTGGGCGTCACCGCCATCGGCGGGTACGTCTGGTTCGCGCTTGCCGGCGCCGCGGCGGTCACCGCCCTGGTCTACGCCGTCGGCGGCGGACGTGGCGCCACCCCGGCCCGCCTCGCGCTTGCCGGCGCGGCACTCAACGCCACTCTCTACTCGTACGTCAGCGCGGTCATGATGCTGGACACCGCCTCACTGGACCGGCTGCGGTTCTGGACGGTCGGCTCACTGGCCAGCGCCGACGCCGCGACAGTGACCCGGGTGGCACCGTTCATCGTGGTCGGTCTGCTGGTCGCCCTCGCCGCCGCCCGCCCGCTGAACGCCCTCGCGCTCGGCGACGACGCCGCCCGTGCGCTGGGCGCCCGACCCGCGCTCATCCGGGTGGCCGTCATCGTCGCTGTCACACTGCTCTGCGGCGCGGCGACCGCGGCCTGTGGCCCGATCGTGTTCGTCGGACTGCTGGTCCCCCACCTGGTACGCGCCCTCACCGGCCCCGATCTGCGCTGGCTCCTGCCGTACTGCGCGGTGCTCGCGCCGGTGCTGCTGCTCGGCGCCGACGTGCTGGGCCGGGTGCTCGGCCGACCCGGTGAACTCCAGGTGGGCATGGTGACAGCGGTGCTGGGCGGCCCGCTCTTCCTCTGGCTGGTCACCCGTTCCCGGGTGGCACACCCATGAGCGGGCTGAACGTTTCGGCGCGGCACGCCAGCGCGGAGCGCAGCGGAGCGGCGACATGACTGTCATCCGTACCCCCGGCGGGTTGTCCCTGCGGTTCCGCCCCCGCGCGCTGGCCATCGGCGCGGGCGCCGCAGTGCTCGCGGCCGGGCTCGGCCTGGTCGCGCTGGGCAGCGGCGACTACCCGATGGGTCCGGCCGACGTGCTGCGCACCCTGGGCGGTGGCGGCACCCCCGCCGAGCAGTTCATCGTGAACGAGCTGCGACTGCCCCGGCTGGTCACCGCCCTGCTTGTCGGCGCGGCGCTGGCCCTGTCCGGCACGATCTTCCAGTCGCTTGTCCGCAACCCGCTGGGCAGCCCCGACATGCTCGGCTTCACCCAGGGCGCGTCGACAGGCGCGCTCGTGGTGGTCGTCCTCGGCGGCAGCAGCATGGCCCTGGCCGGCGCGGCGGTCGTCGGAGGGCTCTGCACCGGCCTGCTGATCTACACGCTCGCCTGGCGACGCGGCGTGCACGGCTTCCGGCTCATCCTTGTCGGCATCGGCGTCGCCGCGATCCTCACGGGTGTCAACGGCTACCTGCTGACCCGGGCCCCTCTGATGGACGCCGCCCGCGCGGTGCTCTGGCTCACCGGCAGCCTGGACGGGCGGGGCTGGGCCAACGCCGGCCCGCTGCTCGCCGTCACCGCCGTGCTGGCGCCGCTGGTGCTCGTCGTCTGCGGCCCGGCCCTGCGCATGATGGAGTTGGGCGACGACACGGCAAGCGCCCTGGGGGTGCCCGTGCGCCGGCTACGTCTCGTCCTGCTCGCCGCAGCGGTGCTGCTCGTCTCGTTCTCGGCGGCCGCCGCCGGCCCGGTCTCCTTCCTCGCGCTTGTCGCGCCGCACCTGGCCAAGCGGCTCACCGGGTCGCCCGGCCCGAACCTGCTGCCGTCGATGGCCCTCGGCGCGGCCCTGATGGTCGGCGCCGACCTGCTGGCGCAGCGCGCGTTCACCGGGCACCAACTCCCGGTCGGCGTGGTGACCGGGATGATCGGCGGCGGCTACCTCGTGTGGCTGCTTGCCGTCGAACGCCGGGCGGGTCGGCTGTGAACACCCGCGACGCCCTCGAAGGAGCATCCATGGACGGCAGTTCCCGCCTCGGTGGCACCGGGCTGACGCTCGCCTACGACCGGCGCACCATCGCCGAGAACCTCACGGTGGAGGTGCCCGACAGGTCGTTCACGGTGATCATCGGCCCGAACGCCTGCGGCAAGTCGACGCTGCTGCGCGCGCTGTCGCGGATGCTGCGCCCGAGTGCCGGAGCGGTGCTGCTGGACGGCCGGGACATCCACGACCTGCCGGCCCGGAAGGTGGCCCGCACCCTCGGCCTGCTGCCGCAGTCGTCGATCGCGCCGGACGGCATCAGCGTCGCCGAGCTGGTCGCCCGGGGCCGCTACCCCCACCAGGGGCTGCTGCGGCAGTGGTCGCGCGAGGACGAGCGGATCGTCGACGAGTCGATGGCCGCCACCGGCGTCGCCGACCTCGCCGACCGGCCCGTCGACGAGCTGTCCGGCGGGCAACGGCAGCGGGTCTGGATCGCCATGGCGCTGGCCCAGCAGACCCCGCTGCTGCTGCTCGACGAGCCGACCACGTACCTCGACATCGCCCACCAGATCGAGATCCTGGACCTCTGCGCCCAACTGCACGAGGAGCAGGGACGCACCCTTGTCGTGGTGCTGCACGACCTGAACCACGCGGCCCGCTACGCCACCCATCTCATCGCCATGCGCGACGGCCGGGTGGTGGCCGCCGGCGACCCGCGAACGGTGGTCACCGCCGACCTTGTGGGTGAGGTGTTCGGGCTGCCCTGCCAGGTGATCGACGACCCGGAGACCGGCACCCCGCTCGTCGTTCCGGCCTCCCGCCGACGGGCCGCCGTGACGGTGCCGGGGTTGGCGTGACCGAGGACGGTGGGCGGCGCCCCGCCAGGCGGTTCCGCGACAGCTGGGGTGTGCCGCACCTTCGCGCCGACGACCCGCTCGCCCTCGCGGCGGCGCAGGGCCGCGTCACCGCGTACGACCGGGCGTGGCAGATCGAGGTGGAACGGCACCGGGCACAGGGCACCAGCGCCGCGTTCCTCGGCGCCGACGCGCTCGCCTGGGACCGCTTCGCCCGGCAGGTCCGGCTCGCCGACACCGCCCGCCGCTGCCACGCCGCGCTGGACCCCGCGACCGCCGAGTGGGTCGGCGCGTACGTCACCGGGGTCAACGACGGCCTCGCCGCCGGGGCGGGCAGGGCACCGGAGTTCGCGGCGGTCGGGCTGACCCCCGGCCGGTGGGAGCCGTGGACGCCGCTCGCTGTGTGGCTGGGCCACCACATCCTGTTCGCCGGGTTCCCCGGCAAGCTCTGGCGCGAGCACGTCGCACGCAAGCTCGGCCCGGCGTCCGTCGACCTGTTCGCCATCGACGGGCCGGCCGTCGCCGGCAGCAACGGGTGGCTGCTGGCCCCCGAACGCACCGGCACGGGCGCGGCCCTGCTCGCCGGCGACCCGCACCGCTTCATCGAGGATCCGGGCGTCTACCAGCAGATCCGGCTGGCCTGCCCGGAGTACGACGTGGTGGGGCTGGCCGTGCCCGGCGTACCGGGGATCGCCCACTTCGGCCACACCGGGACGGTGGCATGGGCGATCACCAACGCGATGGCCGACTACCAGGACCTGTACGCCGAACGGTTGCGCCGGGACGGGACCCGGGTGCGGGCGCTCGGCCCGGACGGCTGGCAGGACGCCCACCACCATGTCGAGACGATCGAGGTGGCCGGTGCGGAGCCGGTACGGGTGGACGTGGTGGAGACCGACCGGGGACCGTTGATCGTCGGCGGGCCGGACGACGAGACGGGCATCAGCCTGCGCTATCCGCCCCGGGTCCGCTCCGAGCTGGGCTTCGCGGTCCTGCCGGCGCTGCTGCGCGCCCGTACGGTGGCCGACGTGGACGCGGCTGTGGAGCGCTGGGTGGAGCCGGTGAACGTGGTGCAGGCGGCCGACACGACGGGCGGACTGCTGCACCGGGTCGCCGGCGCCGTGCCGGTACGGCATCCCGACAACTGCCGACGGGTGGTCCCGGCCTGGGAGGCCACCCACGCCTGGCGGGGCTGGCACACCCCGATGCCCCGCGCCGAGGTGACCGGCCGGGCGGTGATGGCCAACGAACGCGGGCTGGCCGCGCCGCTCGGGGTCGAGTTCGCCCCACCGCACCGCGCGCGTCGGATCGGCGAACTGCTCGACGCCGGGCAACGCTGGACGGCCGACCGGATGGCAGCTGTGCACACCGACACGTACCTGGGGTCGGCCGGCGCGCTCCTGACGGTGCTGCGGAACCTGACCGGGCTCGCCCCGACCGCCGCCGCGCTGCGGGACCGGCTGCTGCGCTGGGACCGGCGGATGAGCGCCGACAGCACCGACGCCGCGGACTTCGCCACACTGCGGGCCGCCGTCGTCCGCCGGTTCGCCGACCATCCGGCGCTGGCCGCGCTCGCCGACCCGCCCGCGTACCCCGAGGTGTTCGCGCCCTGGCTGGCACTGACGCCGAGGGTGGGTTACGCGCTGGAGCACCTGCTCGGCGGCACCGCGCTGCCCGGCGTGGACGTTGCGGCGCTGGTCCGGGCGGCGGCCGAGGAGGTCGCGGCCGAACAGCCGGTGCCCTGGGGGGACCTGCACCGGCTGACGCCGTGGCGGGCGCTGCCCGACCAGGCGGCCGGACCAGGCGCCCGGCTCGACGGCGACCACGACTGCGTGCTGGCGACGTCAAGCGTGCCCGGGGTGACACACCGGTGCTTCCGGGGGCCCGCAGCGCGTTTCGTGTGGGACCTGGCGCGGCGTGCGGACAGCCGCTGGGTGGTCCCGCTGGGCGCCAGCGGGGTGCCCGGCGACAGGCACCACGACGACCAGAGCCCAGCGTGGCTGGCCGGTGAGCTGCTGCCGGTGACCACCGACTGGGCCGAACTCACCGAGGAGCCAGATGAGCAGTGACACCTCCACCGTCGACGGGCACCACTACCGGCGGGACGTCCCCGGGTTCGGGGTGGTCACCATCCGGCCGGTACGACCCGACGAGGACGCCGACCTGCTGCACGGTTGGGTCACCCAGGAACGCGCCCGGTTCTGGGGGATGCTCGACGCGAGCCGCGAGCGGGTGCACGAGATCTACGCGTACCTCGACTCGCTGGACACCCACCACGCGTACCTGGTGCACCGCGACGGTGTGCCGGCCGCGCTGGCGCAGACGTACCAGCCCGAGGCCGACCCGGTCGGCGAGTGCTACGAGGTACGCCCCGGCGACGTCGGCGTGCACCTGCTGATCGGGCCGCCGGTAACTGTCGAGCCCGGCTTCACGGGCGCGCTGTTCGGGGCGATCCTGGACTTCGTCCTCGCCGACCCGACACGGCTGCGGGTCGTGATCGAACCGGACGCCCGCAACGAGCGCGCCATCAACAGGTTCCTACGCACCGGCTTCCGCCCCGGACCTCTCATCGACCTGCCGGAGAAGCAAGCCCGACTGCTCTTCCTGAACCGCCCCGCCGCCAGGCCCTGCTGAAACCCCGTCGATCTTGCAGTTGTGGTCGCCCATGAGTACCGTTTTGCGGCTTTCGTCGGGGCAGCAAGTGCAAGATCGGCGCGGGGTTTCAGGACGGGTGCGTTGCCAGCTTGGCCAACTGGTCCAGCTGGGTTTCGTCAGTCAGGGCTGAGCCCACGGCTGCCACCCGTACGCCGGCGTTCAGGAACTGGGCGGCGTTGCCGGCGTCGAGGCCGCCGGTGGCGACGAAGCGCAACTGCGGCAGCGGGCCGGCCATGGCCTTGAACCAGGCCGGGCCGAGCGAGATGGCCGGGAACGCCTTGAGCCAGGTGAGGCCGTGCCGCAGCGCCTGCTGCGCCTCGGTCGGGGTGGCCACGCCGGGCAGGTGCGGCAGGCCGCGTGCGGCGGCGGCGTCGGCGACCGCGAGGTCCAGGCCGGGCGCGACGGTGAACGCGGCTCCCGCGTCCGCCGCGGCGATGACCTGCGACTCGTCGAGCACGGTGCCGGCGCCGACGATCCGGCCACGCTCCCGACCCGCCTCGACGGCGGCGCGCAGCGCCGGCACCGCGTCGGACGTGGCCACCGGGACCTCCACCACGTCGATACCGAGATCCCAGGCGCGCTCGGCGAGGCGGACGGTCTCGGCGACCGGAAGCCCGCGCAGGATGGCCATCACCCGGGCGCTGCCGAAGATGTGGTCGAAGTCCGTCATGGTCATTGCGTTCTCCATCCGAGGTCGCGGGAGATCTGCCGGGTGGTATCGAGCAGGCGGGGCAGCAGCCCGCGCAGGTCGGCGAGGGTGGCCACCACCGTCGGCGCGGTCACCGACACCGCCGCGGTGACCGACCCGTCGGCCTGCCGCACGGGCGCCGCCACGCAGGTGATGAGCGTTTCGAACTCGCCGTCGTCAGCGGCCCAGCCCTGCTCCGCGACGGTCGCCAGCTCCGCCCGCAGGGCGGCCGGCTCACAGATGGTGGCCGGGGTGTACGCGCGCAGCTCGGCACCGTCGACCAGCCGGGTCAGCCGGGACTGCGGGCTGTACGCGAGCACCACCTTGCCCACCCCGCTGGCGTGCCAGGGTGCGGTGCGACCGATCCGCGAGTACATCCGCACCTGACCACGGGCCTCGATCTTGTCCACGTAGACAAGGTCGTCGTCGACGAGCTGGGCCAGGTGGATGGTGTGCCCGCAGTCGCGGCCGAGCGCCGCCAGGTGTGGACGGGCCACCGCGCGCACGTCCAGGGAGTCCAGTGCCTGCTGGGCGAGGTCGATCAGACGCAGGCCCACGGCCCAGCCGCCGTCGCTGCGCCGCGCGAACCCGCCCGCCTCAAGGGTCTGCAGCAGGCGCAGCGCTGTGGACTTGTGCACGCCCAGATCGGTGGCCACAGCGCCGAGCTGCGCCGGCTCACGTGCCAGCAGTTCGAGCACCCGCATCGCCCTGTCGACGCCCTCGGACACGCCTCAGCCCTCGGCCCGTACGCCGGTCAGGTCCGGTGGCGACCAGGGGTCGTCGAGCAGCCTGTCGAACCACGACCACTGCGGCACGGGCGCGTTGTCGCCGCTGCTGCCCAGCGCCTGCGCGGCGACCAGGTGCCCGAGGCGCAGCCGGCGGACCGGGTCGAGGCCGCGCAGCACCCCGGCCAGGTATCCGGCGGCGAACGCGTCACCGGCGCCGACCGGTTCCACCACCGCCACGCGGGGCGCCTCAACGAACACCGGTTCGGCGTCGTGACGCAGGGCGGTGGCGCCCACCGCGCCGTCCTTGACGACGACAGTCCGCGGACCGGGCAGCAACCGGCGTACGGACAGCGGGTCGCCGGTGCCCCACAGTGCCTCTGCCTCGTCCTGACCGACGAAGACGAGGTCACTGCGGTCGGCCAGGTCCCGCAGCACCGGCGCGGCCTGCTCGGCCGGCCAGAGCCGGGCCCGGTGGTTGACGTCGAAGCTGACGAGCGCGCCCGGAACCGGCCGGTCGGTGACCGCGTGCGCGACAAGCGCCCGGCACGAGTCGGAGAGCGCCGGGGTGATGCCGGACAGGTGCAGCACCCGCGCGCCGGTCAGCCGAGGGTCGGCCAGCGCGTCGGCGCCCATGCGGGAGGCCGCCGAGCCGGCCCGGTAGTAGTGCACGGCGGTGGCCGTCGGCCCTGGGTCCTTGACATACAGGCCGGTGGGGGCGGTTGGGTCCACTGTCACCAGGTCGACGTGGACGCCTGCGGCAGCGACGTGCCGTACGACCGCACGGCCGAACGGGTCGTCACCGACCCGGCTCACCCACGCCGCGTCGTGCCCCAGCCGGGCCAGGTAGCCGGCCACGTTGGACTCCGCGCCGCCGACGGAGAGGGCGACCCGCTCGGCGTGCTCCAGCGGCTCGCCCGGCGCGGGGCAGAGCACGACCATCGTCTCCCCCACCGTGACCACCTCGACCGGCGGGGAGCCGGCCGGGACTGCGGCGTCATGGGGTCGGGGCTCGGTCGACATGGGGGCACACGTCCTCGCGGAAGGGGTCCGGGGTGCCGCCGAGCCTAGGCCCGTTGCGCTGCCTGAGCAACCGTTGCGCTGATCGCAACGATGGTCAGGGCAGCGTCAGCCCGTACGCCGCCAGCACCTCCGAGATCGGCTGGTAGTAGGAGACGCCGCCGGAGGTGCAGTTGCCGCTGCCGCCGGAGAGGATGCCCAGGATGACGCCGGTGGACGCCACGTAGAGCGGCCCGCCACTGTCACCCGGCTCGGCGCAGATGTTGGTCCGGATCAGGCCGGAGACGGAGCCACCGGCGTAGTTGACGGTCTGGTTGAGCCCGGTGACGGTGCCGCACCGCACCCCGGTGGTCGCCCCGCTGCGGCAGACCGCCTGACCCACGTACGCATTGCCGTAGCTGTTGACGGTCAGCAGCCCCGGATAGGTGTAGATCGCGCTCGGGTGGGCGATCCTGCTGGTGTAGCGGATCAGCCCGTAGTCGTTGCCGGGGTAACTGGTGGCGGTGCGGGTGCCGAGCACTGTGGTCTGCGCGCTGTCGGCGTACCAGGTGCTGGCGGCGGCGCAGTGCCCGGCCGTGACCACGTAGTAGGTGCTGCCGCTGCGCACGTTGGCGCCCAGCGAGCACCTGGCACCACCGCCGTAGATGCCCTGCCCGGCGGCGATCAGGGTGCGCAGCGTGCCGGGTTCCCGGCGCAACAGGACGCCTGTCCGGTCGGCGACCGTCCGCAGCGTCGCCACCTCAGCGGCGGTCACGGTGTCGTCGACAGTGAGGGTCATTCGGCCGATGGCCGGGTCGAATCCCCATGCGGTGCCCGCCGTACGGACGCCGGCGAGCGCGGTGACGGCCTCGCCCACCCGGTCGGGAACGGCGGCACGGTCGGGGACGGCGGCGCGCGCGACGCCGGGCGCGCCGAGCAGGAGAGCGGTCAGGACGACGGCGACGAGCGGCGAGCGGCGCATCCGAGCCTCCGCAGAAATCGAGATACGTGGATACAGCGAGCATCGCCCGGCAGCCGTGGCCGTGGCAACAGCGGGCCGGCCGGAATCGTCGATCCCCGGACGGGCCGTGCCGGCGCCGCCGATAATTCCGGAGACACGGGAGGCCGCATGACCACCGGAGAGACCGCGGCGCAGGCACGCGGGCCCGGCACCTGACCGCAACGGTCAGACCAGGTGTCGACCGGCCCACTCGGCGAGGTCCCGGGCGCACGCGTCCACCGCCTCCTGCCAGGTACGGGCCGCACCCTCCCCCGCCTCGTCGCTCACCTGCTTGACGAGCCGGCACGGCACACCGGCCTGCGCCGCGGCCCACGCGACCGCGTACCCCTCCATGTCGACCAGGTCGGCACGCTGCGCCAATCTGTCCCGGGCGGCGTCGTCGGCAACGAACGTGTCGCCGGTGGCCAGCACCGCGCCCTCGGTCGCCAACGCCAGCGGCGCCCCGTAGGTCTCGCCGGTGAGCGCGAGCAGCAGGGTCGTGTCCAGGTCGTGCTGGAGCACTGTGGCGATCTCGTGGATGCCGGCCAGGCCGGGGCGCAGCGCCCCGGCCGTGCCCAGGTTGAGCAGCAGGCTCGGGCGCGGCCCGACGGCCAGCACCGTCGCGACAGCGCTGGCGGCGTTCACCTTGCCGATCCCGGTGAGCAGCACCGGCAGGTCGGGCGGCAGGTAGCGGGCCTCCTCCCCGACAGCGAGCACCACCAGTGGACGATCGGCCCGGACCGTACCTCGAAGATTCACCGGAGCATCGTACGGCCGCCGCCGCAGGGGCAGCCGATCGCCTCGGGGCGCGAACCGGCCGGCGTACAGGCAACGTCCAGCTTCGTCGCATCCCGCGTCCAGCCGGCTGGGGCAGGCCGGCGCAGCGGACCACCGCGACGTACGACCTTGACGGTCCGGTCCGCCGACGAAAGAGGTGACGAGGTGTACGACGGGCAGGAGTTCCTCCGCGACAAGCGCTGGTGCCTGAGCAGGCGGGCGCTGCTGACCGGTGCCGGAGCGATCGGCGCGGCCGGAGTGCTGAGCGCCTGCGGCACCGGCGACGAATCCTCCCCTCAGCCGGCTGCCGAACCTGGCGCGGTGCTCGCCAGCACCGGCGACGTGCCGGTCGGCGGTGGCACGCTCGTCGGCGGGGTGCTCGTCGTGCAGCCCGAGGCCGGCACCTTCACTGCGTACGACGCGACCTGCCCGCACCAGGGCGTACGCGTCGGCGCTCCCCGCGACGGGGTGATCACCTGCCCCGCGCACAACTCGACGTTCGCCGTCGGCGACGGCGCCCGCCTCGGTGGCCCGGCCACCACGGGCCTCACCGAAATTCCCATCCGGGTCGACGGCACGAACATCGTCCGCGGTTGACTGTTGTGGGGCGACGCGGTCAGCCGTCGATGAAGCGGTACAGCACGAAGTCCTTGTCGGCGCCGCAGGCGATCAGCCGGGTATTCCAGGAGCAGGACGCGCTGCGGACGTCCCGCAGCTCCCCCAACTCGTCGAACTCGCCCGACCCGGCCCACACGCCGGCGACGCTGCGGTTGTCCGCCACCGTGCTCGGCGCCTCGGCGAACACCAGCAGGTTGCCGGCGTCCAGCCGGGCTGCCACGCCGGGGCGGTCGCGCAGCGCCAGCGGCTTGCCGGCGGCGTCGTAGAGGGTGACGGTCGGCTTCGGATACTCCCGCTGGGTGAGCATGTGCTCGCCCAAAGGCACCAGAGCTGTGGTGCCGGGCGCCGACCAGCGGACCGCTGTCTCGCCCTCGGTGGCCGCCACCACCTCGGTGCGCTCGGCGTCGCCGCTCTGCACCTGCACCAGGCACGCCCGCCGTTCGCCGCAGGCCACCAGCCCTTTCGGCCGGTGCTGGTCGTTGTCGGCCCGGTAGAGGACCACCGGGGCGGCGTCGGAGCCCAGGTCGTACGCAAGCAGTTGGAACCCACCCTCGTTGCCGGCCACGTAGAGCCGGTCCTCGTGCGCCACCACCAGGTCGTCGAGGTCGGCGACGTTGCCCCACTCGCGCAGCACAGCGCCGGTTGCCACGTCGAGCAGCCGCGCAGAGCGGTCCGCGCCGATCTGCACGAGCCGCCGCCCCTTGCCCGCCCACGGGTCGCGGGGCGTACCGTCGAGGAACGCCGGGCCGCTCGCGGCCTTGTCGCTGCCCACCGGCCGGACGGCGGTGCGGAACCCGCCGCTCTGGTCCCGGGGGCTCGGCGTGTTCCACTTCTCGGTGCCGTCGCCCATGCGCAGACCGACCAGCTGACCGGCGGTGCGGTCCACAAGCACAGCGATGTCGCCGGAGAGGTGGACGTCGTCGTCGCCTCGAATCGACCGCTGCCAGCGCTGCGCGCCCGAGCTGCCGTCGAGGACCGCCACCGCACCAGGGGTGCTACCCGAGCCGTCGGCGAGAACCGCTACCGCCCCCGGGACGGCGACCAGCCCCGTCCACCTGTCGGCGGTGAGGTTCGTCGGTTTGCGCCACAGCTGGTCGCCTGTGCCGGCGTCGACCGCGACCACCTCCAGCCGGTTGTCCGGCAGCGGGTAGCCGAGGTAGGCGCGGTCGTCGAGCACCGCCGTCCACATTCCGCGCGGCCGCTCGGCGCCGGCCTGGTGCCTCGCCAGCTCACGCAGCGACCCGAACTCCAGGTCCGGGTAGCGGTCTCGGGTCAGGTAGAGGGTCGCCGCGGTGACCACGCCGGCCAGGGCGAGCACCGCGCCGAGCGCCACCCAGCGCACCCGACGCCAGGACGACCGGGGGGTCGAGGGAGGCGGCGGCGTTCCGGCGTTCCCACCGACAAGGGTCCGGGGCAGGCCCGCCGGCCCGGGCACGGTCGGCCCCGCGTGCGGCGGCCACCCCGGCGGCCCGGTCTGTGACGGCACGGTGTGCGCCGTGGGCCCGGGCGATGACGGCACGGTCGGCGCGGTGGGCGCGGGCGACGACGGCATGGTCGACGCGGGCGACGACGGCACCGGCGGCGGGCCGATCGGTGGCGGCACGGGAGATACCGGCGGGGCGACGGGTGCTCCCGCGTACGCCGGCGTCGGCAACTGTCGACGCAGCGGCAGATCCGTCAGCGCGCCCTCGGCCACCGGTAGCTCCGGCTGGTCCAGCACCGTCGGCGCCACTCCCAACTCGGCGTGCAGCATGCGGGCCACCAGCGGGATCCGCGACGAGCCGCCGACGAGGAACAGCCCGGCGAGTTGGTCGGGGCTGAGCCCGGCGGCGGCGATGACCTCCCGGGCACGGTCCACCGCGCGTTGCAGCAGCGGCGCGGCCGCCCGCTCGACGTCCGCCCGGGTCAGCTGCACCGCCTCGGGCACCCCAGGTACCGCGACCGGCGCCACTGTGGACCGCGACAACGTCTCCTTCGCGCCCCGGACCTCGTCCCACAGTCGGACCTGGTCACGGCGCTGCGCCGGGTCCGACGGCCCGACCAGCCGGGCCCACTGCGCGGCGTGCCGCTCGCCGAGCAGCTCACCGACCCGCCGCATCAGCGCCGCGTCGAGATCCAGGCCACCGAGGTCGGGCAGGCCGCCGTCGGCCACCACGCTGAACCCCGAGTCGCCCCACGGGTCGGCGCCCTCGTTGCGCAGCACCGCCACGTCGAGTGTCCCGCCACCGAAGTCGAACACCGCGATGGCGCCGCCGACCGGCACCGGCCGGTGCAGCACCTGCGTGTAGTAGCGAGCGGCGGCCACCGGCTCACGCAGCAGCCGCGTGCCCGGAGGCGTCGGCCCGGCGAGGGTGTGCTCGGCGGCTGGTGGCCAGCCGGCCTGCAACAGCGCGTCGGCGAGGACCTGCCGCCGCGTCGCGTCCCAGGCCGCCGGGAAGGTGAGCACCGCCGGAGGCAGGAAGCCCACCGTGTTGACGGCGGCCCGCCCGACGGCAGCCAGCACCGCGGCGAGCAGGTCGGCCGGGCGGTACGAGCGGTCACCGAGCACCACCGCCGGCTCGTCCACCCGGCGCTTCGGGTTCGGCTCGAACCGGGCCGGGTCGGCCTGCGCCAACCGTCGGGCGTCCCAGCCGGCGTGCAGGGTGCCGTCCGGGTCGGCGTACACGCCGGACGGGCTGACCGGCTGCCCGTCCATCAGCAGTGGCCGGGTCCGCCCGTCCGGCCAGCGCAGCACCGCGACCGTGTTGGAGGTGCCGAGGTCGACGCCGAGGGCGAAACCGTCGTGCTGGCCTGCCATCTGCCCGATACCTCCGCCGCGACGAGGAAACCCAGCCCCGCATGGTACGCAGCCGACGCAGGTGCGCTGATCACACGGTGCGCAGCGCGCATTTGTCGACCGCACACGGCCCTGGTCCCGCGATTGAGGGTGATGACTCTGAGGCATCAATATGCCTCAGAGTCATCAGGCTTCCAGCGAGGCTGCCCCGGGCCGGGCGCCGTCGGGCTGGGCGCCCCGATGCGGTCAGCCGTCGGTGTCGGCGCAGCGGTCGGAGAGGGCGTAGCGCAGCAGCACCACGTCGCCGATCTGGCGGGTCTCGGCCAGCCGGGCGCGACGGCCCGGGTGCCAGGGGAAACGTCCCTCACCGACGAACCGGGGCGCCCGGCCGTCACCGACGAAGAACGGGGCGACCACCAGGTGCAGCTCGTCGGCGAGGCCGGCGGTGAGGAACTGGGCGTGCACAGTCCCGCCGCCCTCCACCATCAGCCGCCGTACGCCCCTGTCGGCAAGGTCGGCAAGGACCCAGGCCGGGTCGACCGGCTCGTTCGCGTCCACCACTGTCGCCAGCCGGCCGAGGCGTTCCCGCGCCTTCTCCACCGCGCCGGTGGCGCAGTAGACGAGCCGGGCCGAATCGCCTGCGGTGAAGAACCGGGAGGTCGGGTCGAGGTCCCCCCGGGCGGTCAGCGTCACCTTCGTCGGCGAGGCGGGCCGGCCACACGCCACGCGCTCGGCGCGACGTGCCGCGGAGCGCACCAGCAGGCGGGGATCGTCGCGGCGGACCGTGGCGGCGCCGACCAGGATCGCGTCACAGGAGGCACGGACGGCGTCGACACGGTCCAGGTCGTCGTCGTTGGACAGCATGAGCCGCTGTTCGGAGGCGTCGTCGATGTAGCCGTCGATGGAGGTGGCGCAGCTCAGCAGCACGTACGGCCGCGGTGGCGCCGGCCGGCAGCTCACCGGGAGACGGGCCGGTCAGGGGTCAGGACCGCCTCGGACCCGGCTGCTTCCGCCGCCTCGATCTCGGCCGCCTTCGCCGCCTTCGCCGCCAGGTATTCGGCGTTTGCCGGGGACAGGAAAACGCTCGTGGGGACACGTTCGGTGACCGCCACGCCCAGCCGGGTCAACTGCTCGGCCTTGTCGGGGTTGTTGCTGAGCAGCCGGACGCGCGGTACGCCGAGGGTGGCGAGCATCTGCGCGGCCGCGCTGTAGTCACGTTCGTCCTCGCCACGGCCGAGCGCGACGTTCGCCTGGTAGGTGTCCAACCCGGCGTCCTGAAGGGCGTACGCGTCGAGCTTGGCGTACAGGCCGATACCCCGGCCCTCCTGACGCATGTACAGCAGGAACCCGCCGGTCTCGGCGATCCGCTGCACCGCCTCGCGCAACTGCGGCCCGCAGTCGCAGCGCTGGCTGCCGAACACGTCGCCGGTCAGGCACTCGCTGTGCGGGCGGACCAGCGGCGGCTCACCACCGGCGGCGAGCCGGTCCAGCGCGCCGGCCCAGTCACCGACGCCGAGGGCGAGATGTTCCCGGCCGTCGACCAGGCCCTTGAACGAGAACACGCGGACCGTCGTGGCGTAGCCGTCAGGGAACGCCAGAGGCACCGTGACCTGGGTACGGATCGTGGCGACCGGCAGTGCTTCGGGCATGGGACTCCTTTGTCCGGCGTCACCGTCACGCGGCGACGGGTACCGTCTCACCACCTGTTCAACAGCCGTCACTGGTGACGACTTCCCGTGCGGTGGTGGGCTTGCGGGCACGGCGGGCAAGCAGAACGGCGGCGCCGGGCAGGCTGGCCACCAGGACGAGGGCACCGTAGACGGTGGCGGTCGCGACGCCCTCGGCGGCGCTGAGACCTGCCGCGCCGAACACCCAGGCAGCCACCCCCTCGCGCGGGCCGAAACCGGCGACGTTCAACGGCAGACCCATGGCGAGCAGGGCCAGCAGGGTCAGCGGCAGCAGCCGTGACAGGGAGGCGTCCGAGCCGGCGGTACGTGCCGCCACCAGGAACGTCGCCAGGTGGCCGGCGACCATGACGGCGGAGGCGACAAGCACACCGAGCCAGGTCCGCCGGGACAGGAGCCCGGACCGCACGTCAGCGACGGCAGTGCGCAAACCCCGTGCCCACCGCGAGCCGCCGGTCCGGGGCAGGACCCGAGCCAGCAGCACGGCGGCCAACCCGGCGGTCAGCAACACCGCGGCGGCGACCGGCAGGTACTGCCGCACCGGCGACGGGAACGCCGCAAGCACCACGAGCGCGACGCCCACAAGCACCACCTGGCCGGCGGCACGTTCCCAGACCACAGCGCGGATGCCCCGGCTCACGTCGCCGGCGTCGCGCCCGTGGCGCACCGCGCGGTGGACGTCGCCGAGCACACCGCCGGGCAGCGTCGCGTTGAGGAACACCGCCCGGTAGCAGTGCGCGACAGCGGTCGCCAGCGGCAGCCGCACACCGAGGCCACCCGCGACGAGACTCCACCGCCATGCCGCGCAGACCGTCGTGAGGACGCCGATGAGCAGTGCCGCGGTCAGCGCCGGCGCGTCGATCAGCCGCACCCCGGCCAGGAACGGACCGCCGCCCACCTGCCACAGCAGGACGGCGAGCAGACCCACCCCGCCGACCACTCGTGCCCAGGCCCACACCATCGGCGCCGGTCCTTCCTGAAGATCGTCCACTTGCCCTAGTGCACGTACCCAGGGTGTCGACGGTTCATCCGCCCGCGAGGAGATCACAGTGCTCGACCAGCACGTCGAGCCTGCCGGCGGCCGCGTCGGCCAGCCGGCGTTGGGCGTACGCCTGCGTCGGGCCGACCAGGTCGGGGCGCTGCTCGCAGGCGGCGCCCAGCCAGCCGCGGAACCATTCGGCGGTCAGGTCGGCCTGCTCCGGGCCGAGCCGCCACGGGCTGGGCCGCTCCCGCACGGTCACGCCCCGCCTGGTGAACGCGGCGACCGTGGCCGCGGCGGCGTCCGGGCCGAGCAGCCGCCGGCCGTCGACGGTACGCCGCTGGTGCTCGTTGAACGCGTCCTGGACGACGGTGTCCAGCGGGTCGGTCGGTGTGAACCGAACCAGCCCGGTCACCGAGACCGCGAACAGGGCCGGGCGGCCGACGCAGGCGTCCACCACCCGGTCGACCTCGTCTGCGGTCAGCATGTCCAGCAGCGCGGAGGCGGTGATCAACGCGGCGTCGGCCAGGTCGGTGGTGGTGAGCCGGGTGAGGTCGCCGCAGCGGGTGTCCACTGTGACCGGTGCGCCGTCGGCGGCGCTCACCCCGACCATGCCCTCGGCGGCGCGGGCCAGCAGGTCCGGGTCGCGGTCGTGCAGGATCCAGTGCTGCGGGCCTGGCAGTCGGGCGGCCAGCCAGCGGCTCATCGAGCCGGTGCCGCTGCCCAGGTCGTGGATGAGCGTCGGGGTGCCGCCGGTCAGCCGGGGCCGGACGGCGTCCACCAGGTCCTCGGCGCGGGCTGCCGCGTCGGCCGGCTCGCGCAGGCGCAGCCAGTCGGCGAACGGCAGGGTCTCGGCGGTCACTCCGCCACCTCCTCGAGCACTGCGGCCAGGCGCGCGGTGGTCACCGGCCAGTCGGAAAGGGTGTCGCGCCGGGCGAGCGCGGCGTGCCGCAGCCGGTCCCGCAGCGGTCCGTCGTCCAGCCACCGCGTCAGCGCGCCGGCCAGCGCGACCGGGTCGTCCGGCGGCACCAGCATTCCGGGCCGGATGCCGTCGGGGGCGTGACCGAGCGCCTCCGGCAGGCCACCGACGTCGGTGCCGAGCACCGGCAGGCCGCGCGCCAGTGCCTCGGTGACGACCATGCCGTACGTCTCCCCGCGCGACGGCAGCACCAGCAGGTCTGCGGCGGCGTACGCGGCGTCCAGCGCCACCGAGGTCAGCGGACCGGCCAGCCGGACCCGGTCGTCGAGGTCGGCCGCCGCGAGCCGCTCCCGCAGCAGGCGTACCAGGTCAGGCTCCCGGGTCAGCGTGCCGGCACAGACAAGTGTCCAGCGTCGTCCGGCGATCGTGGTCAGGGCGTCGACAAGCACGTCGTGCCCCTTGTGGTGGGTGACGGCCGCCACGCAGAGCAGCCGGTCCCCGCTCGGCGAGCCGGTCGCCACCGGCGCGGGTGTCACCCCCGGCGGGGCGACACGGACCCGGTCGGCGGGCAGGCGGTGACGGGTCAGCAGCCGGCGCCGGGTCCACTCGCTTGTGGTGACCACCGCGCGGGCGGTGGCCAGCGCGCGGGCCTCGGCCTCGTCGTCAAGCGGCATGTGCACAAGGACGACAAGGCGCAGTCGTCGGGTGTGCGGGGCGAGCAGGTCCGGCACTGCCGAGGCGATCAGACCGTCGAGCAGCACCACTGCGTCGTCCGGCGTATCGACGAGCAGCCGGGCCAGCGCCGTACGGGCTCCCGCGTCGGGATTCGGCCACTCCCCCGGCACCGGGTGCTCGCGCACCGACCAGCCGTGCTCGTCGAGCCCCGCGCAGATCCGCCTGTCGTAGGAGTTGCCACCACTGGGCGTGGCCGGGTCGTCGATGTCGCCGGGCAGCACGACGTGCACCACCCGGCGGCGCTCATCCAGGGCTGGTGCGGAGTCGGCGGCGGGCCGGTCGTGCGACGCCGCCCGGCCCGCACCGATCACAGTGACCGCTCGTAGCTGGCCCAGGCGACGTGTGACTCGTGCAGGGTGACGGTGATGCCGACCAGCGCACGTGCCCCTTCCCCCAGCGCGCCTGCGTGCACCCGCTCGGCCAGCCGGTCGGCGACGGTACGCGCCAGCACCTCCGTGGTGGTGTTCACCCCGGCGAACGCGGGCTCGTCGTCGAGGTTGCGGTAGGACAGCTCACCGACCACCTCCCGCAACTGCTCGGTGGCCAGGCCGATGTCGACCACGATGCCGTCGGCGTCCAGGTCGGGCCGGCGGAACGTCGCGTCCACCACGAACGTCGCGCCGTGCAGGCGCTGGGCCGGGCCGAACACCTCGCCCCGGAAACTGTGGGCGATCATCATGTGATCCCGAACGGTAACGCTGAACACTGTCACTCCCCGTCGTCGTAGGTGATGAGATGGCACAGCGCGGGCAACTCGCCAGTGCTCAGGCGGGCGAGCACGTCGGGCAGCTCCGCGAACCGGGACGCGCCGGTGATCAGCGCGTCGAAGGCAGGGTCGTCGAGCAGGTCCAGGGCCAGGGCCAGCCGGTCGGCGTAGCTGCGGCGACCCCGCCGCGCGGGTGCCACCATGCCGACCTGGCTGCTGCGTACGGTAAGCCGTCCGGAGTGGAACGCCCCGCCCAGCGACACCTGCACCGGGCGGTCCCCGTACCAGCTCAGCTCCACCACGGTGCCCTCCGGGGCGAGCAGGTCAAGCGAGCGTTGCAGCCCGGCGGCGGTGGCGCTGGCGTGCACCACCAGGTCCCGGTCACCGGCCGCGTCGTCCGGCCTGGCGAACCCGACGCCGAGCGCCCCGGCCACCCCGGCCCGCCGGGCGTCGGTGTCGACGAGTTCGACGTGCACCCCGGGGAACCGGGCCAGCAGCGCCGCGACGCAGCAGCCCACCATGCCCGCGCCGATCACCGTGACCCGGTCGCCTACCAGCGGCGCGGCGTCCCACAGCGCGTTCACAGCGGTCTCCACGGTGCCGGCGAGCACCGCGCGGGCCGGCGGCACGTCGTCCGGCACCGGCACCACTGCGCTGGCCGGCACGACGTACGCGCTCTGGTGCGGGTGCAGGCAGAAGACGGTACGCCCGAGCAGCTCCGGCGGGCCCTGCTCGACAACGCCCACGTTGAGATAGCCGTACTTCACCGGGCCGGGGAAGTCGCCCTCCTGGAACGGGGCGCGCATCGAGGCGTACTGGTCGGGGGGCACCCGGCCGGCGAAGACAAGCGTCTCGGTGCCCCGGCTGACGCCGGAGTAACGGGCCCGTACCAGCACCTCGTCGGGGCCCGGTTCGGGCAGCGACAGCGGCCGGATCTCCGCCACGCCGGGCTCGCGCACCCAGCAGGCGTACGCCTCGCGGATCACCGTCGCGCACCTCACCTTCGCTCTGGACCGAACCGAACGGCCGTGTTTTCCGTGTTCCCTGTCGGGGTCGTCGATCATAAACACGGAGGTACGGTGCCCACAGTTCGAAGCGGTCCGGTGATCGGGCTCACCGCCCAACTGGTCGTGCTCGCAGCACTCGCCGCCACAGTGGGTCTGACCGGGGCCGGTTGGCTGGCCGGGTTGGGCTACGCGGCGGTCACCTGTCTCGCCCTGAGCCGGGGTCTGCGCCGGTCCGGCGCGTCAGGTCTCGGCCCGGCCGACCGGGTGACGCTGACCCGGGCCGTCCTGGTCGGCGCCGTCACCGCGCTGGTGGTGGACTCGTTCGACCGGCCCACGCCGGTGGGGCTGCTGGTCACTGTGACGGCGGTGGCCCTGCTGCTGGACGCGGTGGACGGCCAGGTCGCGCGGCGCACCGGCACGGTGAGCGCGTTGGGTGCGCGCTTCGACATGGAGGTCGACGCGTTCCTCATCCTGGTGCTCAGCGTGTACGTCGCCCCGGCCGCCGGTAGTTGGGTGTTGGCCATCGGCCTGATGCGGTACGTGTTCGTCGCGGCGAGCGCGGTGCTGCCCTGGCTGGGTGGGTCGCTGCCGCCGCGCCTCTGGCGCAAGGTGGTGGCCGCCGCGCAGGGGGTGCTGTTGGCGGTCGCCGCCGCGGAGGTGCTGCCGCGGTCGTGGACCACGCTTGTGCTGGTGGCGGCGCTGGCGCTGCTGATCGAGTCGTTCGGCAGGGACGTGGCCTGGCTGTGGCGACGCCGCCCGACGTCCCGCCGTCAGCCGGCGGCACGTCCCCGGGTCGCTGTGGCGCCGGCTCCCGCGCCGGCCGCGCGGCTGGTCACCGGTCGGGCCGGGGCCACGCCGCTGGCCCGTGCGCCCGGTCACACTCCGGTGGCGCTGCCGCTGACCGACGGGCAGACGCCTGTCATCGTGCCGCCGCTGCTGCCCGTACCCGCGATGGCCACCCTCTCGGGCGCCACGGTCCCCGCACACTGGACGCGATGATGCGCCTTCCCGACCGGCTGCGCCGGCTGACCGTCCCGCCGCGTCCGCGCCCCGCGCGCACCGGCGACGACTCCCCGCGTACCCCAGAAGTGCCGGCCGGGTCCGACGGCCGTCGCGGCCGGACGCGGCGGGCGCTCGGCGCGGCGGTCGCGGTTCTGCTTGTGTACGGCGTGCTTGTCGGCCCGGACCGGCTCAGTGAGCTGACTCCCGGCGCGTTCGTCCGCATCCCGCTGGAGGGGCTGCTCCTCGCCGCGCTTCTGCTGGCGCTGCCGACGCGGCCCCGGCGGGCGGTGGTGGCCGTGGTCGGGCCGGTGCTCGGCCTGCTGGCCGTCGTGAAGCTGGCCGACCTGGGCTTCCGCACGGCCCTCGACCGGCCGTTCGACCTGGTGCTGGACTGGCTGCTGCTCGATGACGCGTTCGGTTTCGTCAGGGACTCGGCCGGCCGGGCCGGCGCCCTCGGCGCGGCGGTCGGCGTCGTGCTGGTGATCGTCGTGCTGGTGCTTGTGGTGACAGTGGCGCTGCGGCGGTTCGCGGCGCTGCTGGTGGGTCACGAGCGGGCGGCGACGCGGGTGGTGGCGGCCTTCACCGTCGCATGGGTGGCGTGCGCCGTGGTCGAGGTGCGGATCGTGCCCGGCGTGCCGGTGGCCGACGCCGGGGCCACCGCGCTCGTCGGCGCGCACGCCCGCCAGGTGGACGACCGGCTGCGCGACAGTGGGCGGTTCACCGCGAAGATCGGCAGCGACCCGTTCCGGGATGTCCCGGGTGAGCAGTTGCTGACCGGGCTGCGCGGCAAGGACGTCGTCCTCGCGTTCGTGGAGAGCTACGGTCGTGACGCGGTGGAGAACCCGGAGTTGGCGCCGCAGGTCAACGCGGTCCTGGACGCCGGGACCGAGGCGCTACGCGCGGCCGGGTACGGCAGCCGCAGCGGCTTCCTCACCTCCCCCACGTTCGGCGGCGGCAGCTGGTTGGCGCACGACACACTGCTGTCCGGGCTGTGGACGGACAACGAGCAGCGGCACCGCGCCCTGCTGGCCAGTGACCGGCTGACCCTCAACGGCGCGTTCCGCAGGGCTGGCTGGCAGACCGTCGGGGTGCTGCCGGCAGCCACCCAGCCGTGGCCGGAGCAGGGCTTCTTCTCCTACGATCGCTACTTCGACGCCGAGGCGCTCGGCTACCGGGGCCCGAATTTCAGTTACGCCCCGATGCCCGACCAGTACACGCTGTCGTTCTTCCAGCGGCAGGTCCGGGCGGCGGCGGACCGCCCGATCATGGCGCAGATCCCGCTGATCTCCAGCCACTCGCCGTGGACGGCGGTGCCTCAGATGATCGGCTGGGACCAGGTGGGCGACGGCTCCGTCTACCACAATGACGCCGCCGCGGCCGACGACGGCGAGACCGACGACCGGGACACCGGGCGGGCTCGCGCCGGCTACCGGCAGGCGATCGCCTACTCGCTTCAGACGCTGATCTCCTACGTGCAGACGTACGGGGACGACGACTTGGTGCTTGTGTTTCTCGGTGACCACCAGCCCTCCCCGGTGGTCACCGGCGAGGGCGCGAGCCGGGACGTGCCGATCACCATCGTCGCCCGGGATCGGGCCGTGCTGGACCGGGTGGCGGGCTGGGAGTGGCAGGACGGGTTACGGCCCGGCCCGCAGGCTCCGGTGTGGCCGATGGACACCTTCCGCGACCGTTTCCTGACCACGTTCGGGACCTCGCCGCCGCCGCTCGCCGCGCCGCGCTGACCTGGGCCGGACGCCGGCAGGACTGTCGATGTGTCGCGGGTGCCTCCTCCCCCGCGCGGGCACGGTGTCACAGAAGGCGGCGGACCGGTGTCTTATCGGAGACGTCCCGATCGAGGAGACAGGAGCCGCGCGTGACCAGCACGTCGGATGGGCAGTGTCCGGACCCGGCCGTCGAGGCGTTCGTCGACCACCGCAACCTGCTCTTCACTGTGGCGTACGAGATGCTCGGCTCGGCCGCCGACGCCGAGGACGTCCTCCAGGAGACGTGGCTGCGGTGGGCGGACGTCGACCTTTCCACTGTGCGGGACCGGCGCGCCTACCTCGTCCGGATCACCACGCGTCAGTCGCTCAACCGGCTGCGGACCCTCGGCCGGCGCCGGGAGTCCTACGTCGGCTCGTGGCTTCCCGAGCCACTGCTGACAGCGCCCGACGTCGCCGAGGACGTCGAGTTGGCCGAGAGCGTCTCGATGGCGATGCTGCTGGTGCTGGAGACGCTCGGCCCCACCGAGCGGGCCGTGTTCCTCCTGCGCACGGTGTTCGACCTGGCCTATGACGAGATCGCCGAAGCCGTCGACAGGAGTCCGGCGGCGGTCCGTCAGATCGCGCACCGGGCGCAGGCACATGTCGCGGCGCGTCGGCCGCGCGGGATCGTTTCCCGGGCCGAGGCCCGACAGGCGGTCGAGGCGTTCCGCCGGGCGGTCGAGACCGGTGACCTGCAGGGGCTGCTCGACATCCTCGCACCGGACGTCGTGCTGATCGGCGACGGTGGTGGGATCCGGCAGGCGATCCCGCGGCCGATCACCGGAGCCGTCAAGGTGGCCCGCCTGCTGACCGCGAGGCCGGACCTGGTCGCCGACCTGTCGGCGGAGCCGGTCGAGGCCAACGGCTATCCGGCGTTGGTTCTGCGACTCGACGGCGAGATCGACGCGGTCGTCGCGCTGCGCATCGACGACGGGCTCATCACCGAGCTGTACGCCGTGCGCAATCCGGAGAAGCTCTCGCACATGCGGCAGGAGACCGCCCTGCGCCGCTGACCGACGGACCAGCCCGCTCCTGACATTTGTCTCAAACTTGCCAAAGATAGACAAATGCCTCGTTAGGCTCCCCTAGCGCAACTAATACGGGGGTCAGGATGAGGATGTCGTGGCATGGTAGCCGCGGGTCGCGGATGGCGGCGCTTGTCGCCGTGGGTGGCCTGCTGGCAGTCAGCGGCCCGCCGGTGCCGGCAGTTGCCGCACCGCGACCGGTCAATCAGGCGGCGGTCGCCGCGGCCATCGGGCCGCTCGATCCGGTCGCCGAGGCGCTCAGCTTCGGGGTGATGACCGAGGGCAACGCGAACCTGGGCAGCGGCGAGAACGAAGGCACCCTTGCCGCCGGTGGTGACCTCACCTTCGGCAACTACCAGGTGGCCGCCGCCACCGCCGGATCATTCGTCGTCCCGGGAGACGCCAACCCGAGCGCCCTCGTCGTGGGGGGTCGGGTCAACTTCGCCGGCAGCATCCCCGGCACGCGCCTCCAGGTGCTCAACAACGGGTACGCCAAGGTCGGCGACCTCACCGGCGCGTTCGTCCGCAACATCGACAACAACGGCGCCCAGGTCAACACCCGGATCCTGCCGGCGGACAACTACGACGCCTCGCCCCGGGTCGAGCTGGTCACCCGGCAACCCGTCGACAGCGTCGGGCCGACGTCACCAATCAATTTCACCGAGGCGTTCGCCGCCTTCCGGGCCACCTCCAGCGGGCTGGCCACCTGCAACAACACAGTGGTGCTACGTACGCCCGAGGGCGAGGTGCTGCCCAGACCGATCCCGCCGGGCAGCAACGCCGTGGTGACGCTGACGCCGGGCGTGACGAACGTGCTCGACCTGACCGCTACCGACCTCGCCAACATCGCGGTCCTGACCTTCGCCGACGCGCCCACAGCGGCAACGCCGCTGCTGGTGAACGTGGACACCAGCGGGGTCGGCGACACCTTCGAATGGACCGCGCCGAACTTCGCCGGGATCGGTGGACCGCAGGCACCGTACATCCTGTTCAACTTCCCGACCGCCACCGCGCTCACCCTCACCCCGGAGGCGGCCACCGTGGAAGGAACGATCTACGCGCCCAACGCCACGTTCACCAAACTCTCGGCCACAAACGCCGAGGGCACCATCATCACGCGCACGCTGGACCACCGCGGCGGCGAGATCCACTACTTCCCGTTCAGCACCACCCTCTCCTGCCAGGGAGCCGCCCCGGCCGACATCGCCCTGATCAAGTCGACGACCACGACGACGATCACCACAGTCGGCCAGCAGGTGCCGTACACGTTCCTGGTCATCAACACCGGCGGCGTCCCGCTCACCGGCGTCACGATCACCGACGTGCAGACCCCACCGTCGTCGAACGACAACCTCGGCCCGATCACCTGCGCCGCCACCACGCTCGCGCCCGGAGCGCAGACCGAGTGCACGGCCACCTACACCGTCACCCAGGCAGACCTGGACAACGGCAGCGTCACCGACACGGCCACCGCGCAGGGCACCCCACCAACCGGTCCCCCGGTCGTCTCCGAACCGGACACCGAGACGATCCCTGTCGAAGGGCTGACCGCCGACATCTCGGTGGTGAAGTCGACCACCACCACGTCCATCACGTCGGTCGGCCAGGAGGTTCCGTACACCTTCCTGGTGGTCAACACCGGCAGCGTCACGCTCCGGAACGTCACAGTCAACGACACAGTGCTGCCGCCGTCCGAGCGTGGTGTGCTCGGACCGATCACCTGCGGGCCGCAGAACGTCCCGAACGGCACTGTGGTGCTGGCACCGGGTGAGTCCGTCCAGTGCCGGGCGACCTACACGGTGACCGAGGAGGACTTCGCCGGTTCGTCGCTGCGCGACGTCGCCACCGTCACCGGCACACCGCCGTCCGGCCCGTCGCCGGTCTCGCCGCCGTCGCCGCTGGACATCCCGATTCCGCACCCGGCCATCGCCATCGACAAGTCGGTGACGCCCACAGTGGTGTCCGCCGCAGGTGACGTGGTCACGTACCGGTTCGTCGTCAGCAACACCGGCACCACCACACTCAACTCGGTGACGATCGAGGAGACCGCCTTCTCCGGCACCGGTACGCGCGGGACGATCACCTGCGGCACTCCGCCGGTGGCAAACGGCAGCGTCACCCTCGCGCCTGGCGAGAGCGTCACCTGCACGTCGCGCTACACGGTCACCGCGGCCGACGTCGAAGCCGGACGCATCACCAACACGGCGGTCGCGGTCGGTACGCCGCCGACCACCCCCGGCCAGGAACCGCCAGGCCCGGTCCGCTCCGAGCCGGACTCGTCAGAGGTGACGGCCAGGCCGGGCGCCGCGGGGATCACGGTGGTCAAGTCCAGCACCACCCACGTGATCACCCGACCTGGCCAAGAGGTGCCGTTCCAGTTCGTGGTCACCAACACCGGGCAGGTGACGCTTACCGACGTGACGGTCACCGACACCCCGACCCCGCCAGCGTCGTCGGCAAACCTCGGCGCGATCACCTGCGGTCCGGACCGGACGCCCAACGGATCCGTCACGCTGGCCGCAGGTGCGGTCGTGACCTGCACGGCGACCTACACGGTCAGCAAGGCCGACATCCGCAACGGCTCGGTACGCAACACAGCGACGGCCACCGGCACACCGCCGCAGGGGCCGGCGCCGGTGTCGCCCGAGTCGACAATCAGCATCCGGGTGAAGGGAATGCTCCCGGTGACCGGTGAGTCCCTTCCGGTCAACTGGATGGGTGCCGGCGTGCTGGCCGTACTGCTGGGGGCCGCGCTGCTGCTTGTGGCCCGGCAACGCAGGATCCGCGCGTAGCGCGAGGTGATCGCGGGGGTCGGACCGGAGGGGAACCGGTCCGGCCCTCGCGCCCTGCCAGCGACTACCGCTGTTCGCCGGAGGCGGGGCGGGCGCGGACGTGCAGCCGCTCCCCCTGCGGCCCGAACAGGACGAGCGCCTCGGCCGTGCCGGGACCGGGGTTGAGGATGCGGTGCGGGATGCGGGTGTCGAACTCGGCGACCTCACCCTCGGTCAGCGTCAGGTCGTTCTCGCCGAGCAGCAGGCGTAGCCGGCCGGAGAGCACGTAGAGCCACTCGTAGCCCTCGTGGGACTGCTGGTTCCGCTCACCGGCGGAGGCGTCCGGGGGGAAGATCAGTTTGAACGCCTGGACGCCGCCCGGCCGGCGGGTCAGCGGCAGGAAGGTGATGCCGTGCCGGACGATCGGCTTGGGGCGTACGCGGGGGTCGCCGGCGACCGGAGAGTCCACCAGCTCGTCCAGGGGCACCTGGTGGGCCCTGGCCAGCGGGAGCAGCAACTCCAGGGTGGGCTTGCGGTTTCCGGATTCCAGCCGGGAGAGGGTGCTCACCGAGATGCCGGTCAGTTCGGCGAGCTGGGTCAGGGTCGTCCCGCGTTGCTGGCGCAGGGCGCGTAGCCGGGGGCCGACAGCGGCCAGCGCCACACTGTCCTCGTTTGCCATAACGGCAAGGATAGTTGCCGTCCGGGCGGGGGGAGCGGATGGTGGAGCTCAGCCGACAAGTAGGGGGACATTCCGGTGAGCGAGACATATGACGTGGTGGTGGTCGGTGGTGGCGCCGCAGGGCTCAGCGGTGCTCTGGCGCTGAGCCGGGCGCGACGGTCGGTACTGGTGATCGACGCGGGTGAGCCGCGCAACGCGCCGGCCGACCACATCCACAACTACCTGGGACGCGAGGGGACGCCGCCGGCCGAGCTGATCGCGGCCGGACGCGCCGAGGTGGCGAGCTACGGCGGGCAGTTCCGGGCCGGACGGGTGGCGGCCGTCACCCGGGACGACGACGGGTTCCTGCTCGACCTCGACGGCGAGGACACCGTCCGGGCCCGCCGGCTGCTGGTGGCCACCGGGCTTGTCGACGAACTGCCCGACGTGCCCGGTGTGGCGCAGCGGTGGGGCCGTGACGTGCTGCACTGCCCGTACTGCCACGGCTGGGAGGTCCAGGACCGACGGATCGGTGTGCTGGCCACCGGGCCGATGGCCGTCCACCAGGCCGAGATGTGGCGACAGTGGAGCTCGGAGGTGCTGCTCCTGCTGCACGACGCGCCCGCGCCGGACGAGGAGACGGCCGAACGGCTCGCCGCACGGGGCATCGCCGTGGTGCCGGTGCCGGTCGCCGCGCTGGAGGTGACCGACGACGCGCTCACCGGCGTACGCCTCGCCGACGGGCGGGTGGTGGCGCTGGACGCGGTAGTGGTTGCACCCCGGACCGTCGCCCGCGCCGACCTGCTCGTCGCGCTGGGCCTGGCTCCGGAGGAGGTGATGGTCGGCGGGCACGTGATCGGCACCCAGATCCCGGCCGACGCCACCGGGGCGACGACGGTGCCGGGCGTGTGGGTGGCCGGCAATGTGGCCGACTTCCGCGCGCAGGTGATCACCTCTGCCGCGGCGGGCCTGACGGCTGGCGCGGCTGTCAACGCGGATCTGATCGCCGAGGACACCCGCGACGCGGTGACCGCGTACCGGCAGATGCTCGCCACCGTCATGGAGGAGCCTGCCTGGGAGGAGCGCTACCAGTCGAAGCCGGCGATGTGGAGCGGCCGGCCGAACCCGCAACTGGTCGCCGAGGCCGCCGACCTGCCATCCGGTCGGGCACTTGACGTCGGCTGCGGGGAGGGCGCCGACGCGCTGTGGCTGGCCGAGCGGGGCTGGCAGGTGACGGCTGTGGACATCTCGACCACGGCGCTGGCCCGGGCCGCCGAGCACGCCGAGACCGTGGGCGTCGCCGACCGCATCGAGTTCACGCACGCCGACCTGCGCGAGAAGGCGCCGGCCGAGCAGGCGTACGACCTGGTGTCGGCGCAGTTCATGCACCTGCCCCCGGAGCCCCGGCAGGAGCTGTTCGCCCGGCTGGCCGCCGCGGTGGCCCCCGGTGGCGTCCTGCTGATCGTCGGGCACCACCCGTCGGACCTGTGGACCCCGGGGCACCGCATGCACATGCCGCACATGATGTACACCGCCGAGGAGGTGGCAGCCGGGCTGGACCCGGCCGAGTGGGACGTCCTCACCGCCGAGGCCCGGCGTCGCCCCGGGCCGGAGCCGGACCTCACCTTCCACGACGCGGTCCTCGTGGCCCGCCGCCGCTGATCCATCCACCGAGGACGGGCAGCTCCGGAAACCGGGGTCGGGGCGGGCCTTCGCACCGGGCGCGTACGGCGGTAGCGTTGCGCCACACTCGCGGCCGGGCCGGCGGTGCACCGCCGGCCCGGTGCCCCTTGATCGTACGGAGGATGGTGCATGTCCATCGGCGCTGAGCCGCTCGCAGCACGCGACGACGCGGCCTCTCGGCCGACCTTCGAACTCGCCCTGCGCGGCTACGACAAACGCCAGGTCGACCGGCACCTGGAGCAGCTCGATGGTCAGATCGCGATGCTCAGCGGCGAGCACGGGCGGTCCGCCGTGCGGGTCCGGGAGCTGACCGCCGAGGTGCAGCGGCTGCGTGCCGAACTGGCCGAACTGCACGAGCAGCCGGTGCAGGTGGACCGCGCGTCGTTCCAGGATCTGGGCCCGATGGTCGGTGAGATCCTGACCCTCGCCGAGAAGCAGGCCGCTCTCATCACCGAATCCGCCACCGACCGGGCGAACGAGCTGCGCGCCGAGGCGGAGCGGATCCTCACCGACACCCGCGAACGGGCCGCGCAGGCACGCCAGGACCTGTCCGAGGAGGTGGCCGCGCGGCGCGCCGAGCAGGAGCAGGCGTACGAGGAGCGGCGCAGCGTCGCCGAGGCGGAGCTGACCACGATCCGGGAACGCGCGGAGCAGCTGCGCGCTGACGGTGAGGCCGCGTACGAACGCGCGCAGCACGAGGCGAAGCGCATCACCGAACAGAGCGCGCAGCAGCTCAACCAGACGCGGGTGGCCGCCGACGCCCTGATGAAGTCGGCGCGTACCCAGATCCAGCAGGAGGTCCAGTCCGCTCGGGCCAAGAACCAGCAGGAGATGGCCCAGTGGCAGGCGGGGGTGGAGCGTGAGGTCGCCGAGCGGCGCAGCGCCGCCGAGCAGGAGATCGCCGAGCTGAAGGCCGCCGCCCAGGAGGAACTGGCCGAGCAGCGCAGCTCGACCGAGCAGCAGATCGCGTCGCTGCTGGCCGAGGCGCAGCAGCATGTGACCGAGCTGCGTAACCGCGCCGACGAGCAGGCCGCCAGCCACCGGGAGCAGCTCGCGGCGCTTCAGCAGGAAATCGAGGAGCGCCAGCGGGAGTCGACCCAGCTGCACACCGAGCTGGAGACCGCCGAGCAGCAACTCGCCGAGATCCGTGTCGAGGGCGAGACCCTGGAGAACGAGCTGTCCCGCATGCAGCAGCGGCTCGTCGAGGTGCGCCGGGACCTCACCGCCGAGGCGGCCCGGCTGGACGAGGCCCGCCGGGCCGGCGACTCCGCCGAGCGGCACGCCAAGGACGTCCGCGCCCGGGTGCAGCGGGAGGCGAAGCGGGTGGCCGACCTGGCCGCCGCCGCCGTGATGGCCGCCGCTGCCGGCGGTACGGAGACCGCTGAGTACCCAATGGTCGGCGCCCGTCCGCACGCTGACCGGCCGGTTGCCGGTCATCCGCTTGTCGAGCGGTTGATTCCCGACCGTCCCTCGGCGGACCGGCCGGTGAGCGACCACGGCGATGACGCCCGCGCCGACGGCGACCAGTCACACACCGACGAGGCCGGCGGCGACCAGACGCGAACCGACCAGCCCGGCGACGACCAGGCGCCACCCGACCAGCCCGAGGACGAACGGGCGGACCTGGCACCGTCCACCGAGCGTTCGGTCGTCTCCGGGGAACACGGCGGTGACGACCCGTTCCCGCGCCGGCTCGACGCTGACCCGACTCCGGTGCCGTTCCTACCGTTCGGGCAGCCGGTCAGCGAGAACGGCGCCGGCCGGCACTGACCTCGATGACGGCCCGGCCCGGCCCGCGCGGCGATCGCACGCGGAGTCGGGCCGGCAGTCGCTGTCCCTACCTAGGCAGGCTGTTGACGGCGGTCCCGGCTTACTGGCTGTGCTCCCGACTACCGGTGGCGCCGCTCGCGGCTCGGTGGGTCATCGCTGTCGACGGCATGGAGGAGGTGCCCGTTCTGCCCGAGTGGCGGGTTCATTTGCTATCGACCTACGACACGTCGACCAATACGGTCCTGGCTCAGGTCAAGGTGCGGTTGGATGGTCCTGCAGGCGTGGCGATCCTCGCGGACGCGCCGCCCACGTCCGGGCCGTAGCGGCTGCCGGCGGGCACCGGTACGTGTTGGTCAAGGCCAGCCAGCCGACGTTGTTCGCCCAGGTCAAACAACCGCCGTCGGCGCCGGTGCCGGTCGGGGACCTCGGCTGCGCCCTGATGGGTCTTCGGAGCGGGCCACTCCAACGGCCGGCGTCACCCGTGCCGGAGGGTGAGCCTTTTGGTGGCAGCCTGGGCGAGCCGGTCGAGTCGGTCGAACAGACCATCGGGGCCCTCGCCCTTGGCCTTGGTGATTGGCTGACTGACCTCGGTCGATCTGTCTGCCTGATGGTCGTTCGGCGGCACGACCGCCCGGTCGGCCTCCTCGATCAGTGCGCGCGCCTTCTCTTCGATCTGCCGCTTTTTCTCCTTCGACTCCCGGGCCTCGGCCTTCAGAGTTGACACGGTGAGCAGCCAGGCGTTGCCGAGTCGATTCGGGTCGTCGAAGATGCTCGTTTCCAACGGGGGTGAGGGATCGACGTAGTTGCTGGACGGCACGACCCAGAGTGCGTCCTCCACCACGTACCGCTGCTCAGGCTGCGCCGGCTGCGGCTCGTGCTCGTCCGATGGTGCCAATGCTCCTCCAATTCTCTTCGTCATCTCCACGCGAACTCCCCCGCGCCAAGGTCTTCCCGCTTGAGCAGGTCGTTGTAGTGAACGAGCTTCAGCGTGAAGCGGTAGGAGACGTAGGTCAGGTTCAGGGCTGAGATCACGCAGAGCACAACCCACCGCCAGTCGGTGATTCCAACGAACGTGAGGTGTTCGAGGGTGCTCCCCTGCGGGGCTGGCAAAGCCGGCGGCGGAGAGCCTAGGTAAAGAATGACCGCGACCACCGAGACTGCACCGCTGACGATAAGGGACAGGCGTGCGAGCATTGAGCCTCCGACGAGGGCGTTGTTGTCCGACGCCATCCCGAACCAACCCGCGGCAACCGCGGGCAGCGCGAGCATCAGAGCCGGCAGACCGCCCACCTGAGCTCCCTGCGGGCTGGTGATCAGGTTCCCGGCAACCGCGATGAGCAGCGTCGTCGCCACTGCGGTGACCACTGCGCGGCCTCTGGCACCAGGCGGCACCTCCTTGAACCGGGCGATCAACTGAAGGTCCCGCATCTTCGGTGACTCCTGGGCATAACCACGCATATATACATGGACAAAGCTTTGCCCGCGCCTCCGACGCACCCGGAAGTGGTGGTCCACCTCGGCGGTCGGACCAGTTTCGTGCGCGCAGAGGCCCTTCTTGTCGTGCTCATCCTGCTGGCCGTGTGGACGCCTACCGCGCCACCGCCGTGTCGCTAACGTACGGCAGTGGCGGCACTGAAGGAACTGTTTGAGCACGTACTTGTTGGACGGTGCGTTGACCCTCAGGTGGTAACTGTCGGCGGTAAGCGCCAACTCCACCGGGACCGCCACCTGATCGGGCTTGAGGCCAAGGCCGAGGCGGAGCAATCCCCCCCACCCCCTCACGAGCGAGGATGGGATGAAGGTGCGCTCATACTTGAGCAGGAGGCGGCCGCTGGACAGGTCGGCTGTAGGGATGACGGCGACGATGGGGTACGACGAACTGAGCGCGGCGACGTACTTCCGGACCCGCTGCCGGCTCTCATCGTCACGGAATTTGATCTTCTCTAGGATGACGTCCATCCGTCGATCGACGATCTGGCTGTTCATCGGTCCGCGAGTGGCCACGATTTGCAGGAGTGCAAGCTCCGCTGCGCGTTCCACCTCCTCGAGCATGCGGTGCTCAGGAGTGGGCTGCTGACCGGCGGACATCTCGACCAGCAGCCGCAATCCGGCCGACGCCAGCCGGACGGATTCCTCGTACGACATCGTGGTTAACGATTCCCCTCGCGCGGACCGAAGGTGGAAGTTGTCCACCAACTCGCCCTTGAGCGGTTGCAGGACCGGTACGTACAGCATTCGGCCGCCATCGTCGGCGTCGGGCAGGGAGAAGGATATCGAGACCTGCTGCACCACGGCTCGTTCGTCGAGATCGATGGTCTCGGTCAGACGGGAACGGCGTCGGGCCGGGTCGACGACCAACTCCACAAACATCGCGATCGCCTTGCGGTCATCCTCGGTGATCCGGCTGGCCGCCGAACTCTGCAGGCTCTGTAGCCACGCGACATCTGGCTGGACGGGCGGCTCAGGGTCAACGGTCTCATGGTTCAACCGATCACGCAGCCGCCTGAAGATCAATATTCCGACGCCGGCCGCAAGGAGGAAGAAGACAATACGCGCGACCGCTTCGAGTAGGTCTCCATGCTGGCCGACCCAGCCCCCGCGCGCCTCAAACCGGTACCGGAGCCAGCCCGTGCTGCCTGCCAGCATCACGAGAGGTAGAGCCACGATGAAGATGCCGAGGTTCATCAACGTCTTTCGGGTGCTACGTCGCTCCTGCACGGACCACGCCCTCCACCCGCCAACAGCGAAGCGTACTCAGGGAAATACACTTTGCTACAGGGCTGCGCACCTGTCGACCCCACATGGCGACGGACCGCTGGGGAAACAATTCCGCTCTACAAATCAATTCTGCACGTCAACCACCGATAGTGGAGCACCACCATCTGCGGTTGCCCAACATCGATCGACGGCTGCCGTTATGGCATCGTTATGCCAATGCTTGCCCACCTCATCCATTCGGGCTGACATACGCAGCTCATCCGCTCGGTGGCCTTGGCATGATCGGGCACGGTTGACCCTGTTAGGTGAATTGATCAAACCTAGTGTTGCACCAACGTCGCCACTGGTCGTACTTGCGCGACAGCCGCTCGTCGTTCAGCCACAAGGCACAAAACCTCGCCATTCTCAACCCAGAATCGGCGGATCACGCCGATCAAGGCGCGCCCAGAAAGGCCGGTCCTAGCCGGCGTAGAGCAGCAGCAGGCCGGCGACGGTGTAGGCGACCATCAGCGCCAGCAGCGGGAGTTGGCCCGCCACCGCGCGTGCCCGGGGAAACAGGTACAGGGCGCGGTCGTGGGCGAGCAGCGTCCCGAGCAGGTGCCCGAGGATGATGACGGTGATCTGGAGACTTGCCACTCCGGACGGTGTGACAAGCCCGGTGTGCGGCTGCCAGCCCGCGGTGCCCAGCCAGTTCGCGCCGGTGTCCAGAGGGTCGGAGAGCAGCGCGACGGTGCGCTGGCCTTCGAGGATCAGCAGCGAGTAGTAGTGCGCCACCACGTAACCCACAGCGATCGGCACGATCGAGTGGGCGATCTCCCCCGGCGCCCGCCGGACCGACCCCGCGCCCTCGGCAAAGGCCGGACCGTCGGTCGGGACCGTGTCACCGGGTTGTCCGGTCCGGCCGATGCGGGCGGCGGCGGTCACGGCGGCGAGGTACGCGACGGCGACGACACCGATGACCACGGCCAGCCCGGCGGTGCCGGTGACCGCCGGGGGCAGGCCGTTCTCCTGGGAGAAGCGCAGCCAGGCCGGGGCGTTGGAGAGACTGTCGAACATTGTCGAGCCGAGCAGCACGATAACCACGGCGACCAGCCCGGGGCGGGGCCGAAGCCCGGCGATGCCGTCCAGCGGATTGCGCCACACCAGCACGCCGTCGGCGGCCCGACCGATCGGGGCGAGCCGGCCGACAAGCGCGCTGTAGACCTCGAACGGGTCGGCCCGGTCGAACCAACCCGCGCCGAACAGTGCCGCTCCGGCGAGCATGAGCACGGCGTACCCGGCGAGCCACGCGCCGATGACCGGCAGTGTGGCCCGGTCCGGGGCGACCAGTTCCAGCCAGACGAAGCCGAGCAGGGTGCCGGCGGCGGGCCACAGGCCCAGGCCGGGCGGCAGTTGGCGGATGCCACGCTCGGGGTCCCGCCGCACGGCAAGCGCGACGAGCAGGTGGACCGTACGCAACGGGTTGACAGCACGCCAGACCGGGCCGATCAGCAACGAGACGGGCACCAGCCCGACCCAGAGCAGCACGTAGAGCGCACCGGCCGTCGGGTTGTCGGCGGTGTCCGGCCCGGCGAGCAGGCCCACGCAGAACCAGGCGGCGGCGAGCAGCCCCAGCCCGCGCAGCACCGCCCGGAACGCGGGGGCGTCGACGAGGCGGGCCAGCCACCCCGGCACCGGCCGGCCGCCGATCGCGTCCCGGTCCAGGCGGGGCTCGCGCCAGAGCACGCCGAGCGCGACGAACGTGACGACAAGGGTCAGGGCCGCGGCGACGACGAGCTGTCCCAGCGTGATGGGCAGGTCCTGACGGCCGCCGACGCCGTGCGCCAGCAGCGACGGAGCGCCGCTCATCCCGCTCAGCGCACGACGAGCTGGAACAGCACCAGCTCGCTGTCGTGCGTCTCCACCTCGAACAGGCCTGTCTTGTCGGCGCGGAACTCCACCGAGCCTGCAACGCCGGCCGGCAGTCGGGCACCCAGGTCGTACCCGTGCACGTGCAGCTCGTCATCGACGTCCGAGGTGACGGTGATCCGGATCGACTCGCCCTTGCCCACCGTGACCCGGCCGGTCGGCGGGTTGACCCGCCGCTTGGCGATGGTCACGGTGATCTCCCGGTCGACAGCTGGTGTGCTGGGGCTGGCGCTGGGAGTGGGGCTGTTCGTCGCCGTCGGGGTGGTGGTCGGTGCGGCGGCGGACGTCGGTGCCGCCGACGGTGCGGCCACGGACGGGTCGTCGTCCTGCCCGCAACCCGTGACGAGCAGCGTGGTGAGCAGGCCGGTGGCGAGGAGGGCGGGAAGGCGGGAACCGGGGGCGCGAACGAACACGGGCGGACTCCGAACGACGCGGGGGACGGGGTGGAGATGATCGTCGGGGAGGTGAACTCTACGTCTTGTTCGGCACCGGGGAAATGACATGATGAACGAATGCGATCGAGGTCTGCCACTTTCTGTCACGTCCTGGGCCGTGCCACGGCGGCGCTGGTCGCGATGCTTGTGGTGACGCTGCTGTGGCCCGCCTCCGCGGCGTCCGCCCACGGTCAGTTGGCCACCTCCACCCCGTTGACCGGCACCGTGGTCCGGGAGCCGCTCGCCCAGCTCGGCTTGTACTTCACCGAAAAGCCCGCCGACAACGCGCACTTCACCGTCACCGGCCCGAACGGCACCCGAGTGGACAACGGCTGGTCGAACGGCGAGCCGAAGCGCCTGGACAAGCCCGTCCAGGAGTACTTCATGGTCAACGGTGTCTTCGAACCACGGCTCTACCACACGGGTTTCCCGGCCATGGTGGCTGTCGCGCACTGGCCGGCGAAGGGTAGGTACACCGCCAGTTACCTCTCGGTCGCCTCGGACGGCGAGGCGGTGCGGGGCGCAGTGACGTTCGACTACCAGGGCCCGAGCACGGCGGCACCGGCCGGCTGGACGCCCCCCACCGACGAACCGTCCCCCGCCCTGCTCGCACAGGTCGAAGGTCATTCGTCGGCGTCCGCCGTGCCGGCCGCGACCGCCGCCGCTGTCACCCCGGCGGCGCAGCCGGAGGCGTCCGAGCCGGACGGCGGGCTCGCGCCCTGGCTGGTGCCCGCCGCTGTCGTGGTGGCCGTCGGCGCGATCATCGTCGTGGCGGCCCGCCGCAAGCCGGCCTCACCACGACAGGGCGCAGCCCGCCCGCGCGCGGCGACGAAGCGCACGCCGTCGCGGTCCGGCAACGCGCCCCGACAGCGCCCGGGTGGGAGCCGCAAGCCGGCCCGCCGCGGCCGCCCGCAGGGCTGAACACCCGCCTCCCGTACCGTCGCCGAACGGACGAAGCGAGCCGCCGACCGCCGGATGACATGATGTGCCGACAACAGCTCTCGCGACGAGGAAGGTGCTGCTGTCTCATGGCGCGCTTCGAGGCCGACCGGCGGGAGACCCGCACCGTGGCCGAGCAGTCCGCTCCCCCGATCGTCGACAGCATGACGTACGAGATGGCGACCGACCTGCGGGCGTTGCGCACGTTCGTGCACGCCGAGGCGCTGGCGCGAGGGCTGTCGCCGCAGCGGGTGGAACTGCTGACGCTCGCGGTGAGCGAGTTGGCCACGAACACGTTGCAGCACACCACCGGCGGGGGCCGGGTGCGGCTCTGGGCGGAGGAGGGCCACCTGGTCTGCGACGTTGTCGACCAGGGGCCGGTGCGGGTGTTCGGTCGGGGCATGCCCGCCGCCGACGCGGTACGCGGCCGAGGGCTCGCCATCGTCGAGCAGGTCTGCGACGAGGTGGCCGTGCTCAGCGACCCCGAGGGCACCGTGGTGCGGATCCGGCTGGGCATCTGAGCCGGCCGCGGGCGGCACGGGTACGACCGGGGGTGCGGGTTCGGCGGCGATCCGTCCGCGTACGGGCCGCGCAGGCTGCCACAATGCGGTCAGCCCGGACGGCGGCGCCGGGGGACGCAGACCCGGAGGGATGGCAGCATGCCGGACAGCGAACGCGAGGCGGAACTGCTCGACGCCGAGCGCACACTGCAGGCCGCGCAGCGGGCCGGCGACGTCGCCGCCCTCGATCAACTGCTCGTCGACCAGCTGATCGCTGTCGGTCCCGACGGTCGCCAGTACACCAAGTCGGAGGACCTGGCCACACACCGGGACCGCACCTCGGTCATCGAGGAGCTGGTCGAGGAGAGGTTGGATCTGCTGGTCGTCGGGGCGACCGGTGTGACGTTCTTCCTCGGCCGGGTGGCAGGGGTGATCGACGGTGAGCCGTTCGCGGCGCGTCTGCGCTACACCCGGACGTGGGTCCACGACGACCCGCACGGGTGGCGCGTCCTCGCCGCCCACATCGGCATCGTCTGACCCGGCCGGTGGACGTGAGGGCTAGGACGCGAGCGCCCGTTCGACGGTGGCGACGGTCGGCCCGACGCGCAGCACGCCGTCGTTTAGAGGTGTGCAGCGGACGCCACCCGTGGTGCGCAGCGCCTTCCACGCCCCGGGGCCGACAGTGACGTCCATCCACGCGCACGGGCGGGCGGCGCCGTTGACCCGCAGGCTGACCGGGCCGTCGCCGGAGTCGAGGACGAGCACCTTTCCGATCATCTCGTCCACAGCGAGCCCCGTGGTGAGGATGTTGCGCCGCACCTGTGCCAGGCCGATGCCGGCGGGCAGGGACTCCTGGGCGATGATCGTCACGCTGGCGTCGCGGTGCGCCGGCTTTCCGAAGTAGCGGTCGCCCACGATGCCGAGGCCAGCCTGGATCTGGACGACGTCGACCAGTTCGCCGCGTGGCGCCGGGGCCGGGCCATCGGCGGGCCGGCCCACAAAGCGGTGCACCGGTGAGGCCAGCAACTCCACGATCCGCGACATGGCCCGCATTCTACGAACCAGACCTCGCGTCCCGGGTCGGCTCGGTGTTCCCCGCCATCTCAGACCGCCAGTGCGGCCCGGACCTCCCGTTCCGCCGAAGCGCCGCCGTCGCCGCGCGAGGTGACCCGGCCGGACTCCAGCACGTGGTAGCGGCTCGCCACCCGCAACGCGAAACCCAGGTGCTGCTCGACGAGGAGCACGCTGAAACCGGGTTGCCGGGTCAACTCGACGATCCGTTCCTGGATCTCCGCGACGACCGACGGCTGGATGCCCTCGGTCGGCTCGTCGAGCATCAACAGCCGCGGCCGGGTGATCAGCGCGCGGGCGATTGCCAGTTGCTGGCGTTGACCGCCGGAGAGCAGCCCGGCCCGTCGACGCAGGAGTGGACGCAACGCTGGGAACAGGTCCAGCACCTCCGCCGTGGCCACCGGACCGTCGCGCCGGCCGTCGGCGACCAGGCGCAGGTTCTCCGCCGCCGTCAGGTGCGGAAAACACTGCTGGCCCTGCGGGACGTACGCCATCCCGCGCGCCACCCGCTCGTGCGGCCCGAGGCGGGTCACGTCCTCGCCGTCGAGCTCGACAGTGCCGGCGCTCGGACGCAGCAGGCCTGCTGCGACCCGCAGCAGCGTGCTCTTTCCGGCGCCGTTGTGCCCGAGCACCGCGGCCACCCCGTCCGGCGGGACGGCCAGGTCGACTCCGTGCAGCACCCGACTGCGCCCGTATCCGGCGTGCACCCCACGCAGGGTCAGCATCATGCCTCCAGACCGCTGGTGGCCGACCCGGCGTCGACCGGGTGGCCGAGGTAGACCTCCTGTACGCGCGGGTCCGCCTGGACCTGCGCCACAGTGCCCTCGCTGAGCACCCGACCGGCGTGCAGCACTGTGACGCTGCGGGCGAACCGACGCAGGAAGTCCATGTCGTGCTCGATCACGACGACAGTGCGGTCGCGGCTCACCGTCTCCAGCAGGGCGCCGGTGGCGTCGCGTTCCTCGTGGCTCATCCCGGCGACGGGCTCATCGAGCAGCAGCAGCCGCGCGTCCTGCACCAGCAGCATGCCGATCTCCAACCACTGCTTCTGGCCGTGCGCGAGCGTCCCGGCGAGCTGGTCGGCCCGCCCGGCCAGCCCGATCGTCTCCAGAGCGGCGGCCACCTCGTCGGGAATGCTCCGGCGGCGGCGGACCAGTGTCGCCCAGCTACGCCGGGCGCCAGCGGCGATGTCGAGGTTCTGCACCACCGTCAGCTCCTCGAAGACCGTCGAGGTCTGAAAGGTCCGTCCGATGCCCAGCCGGCTGATCTTGTGCACCGGGCGGCCGAGCAGTTCCTGGTCGCCGAACCGGACCGAGCCGGTGGCCCGGACCAGGCCGGTGACCGCGTCCACGAGGGTGGTCTTGCCGGCACCGTTGGGCCCGATGAGGAACCGGATGTCACCGGCGGGCACCTCCAGCGACACACCGTCGACGGCCGTGAACCCGTCGAAGCTGACCCGTAGGTCACGGACGGACAACCCGTCCAACCGTTCGCCGCTCATGCTGTGCTGGCTGGGCACGCGCTCACGGCCCTCCCTGCGCTCGGTGCGTTCGCTCATGCCACCGGCACCTCCGTCCGCTCCGCCCGCCGTCGACGCAGCGGCGACCACGTGCGCCGGCCCGGTAGCGCGCCGCCGTCGCGGCGGCGGGCCAGCGCCCACAGCGACGCCAGGCCGCCGGGAAGGAACGCGACAACCACCACGAACAGCAACCCCTGCAGGTACGTCCAGGTGCCGGGGAACCGCTCGGAGAGGGCGGTACGCGCCCAGGCCACAGCGACCGCGCCGAGAACCGGGCCGAGCAGGGTGGCCCGGCCACCCACAGCGACCCCGATGACGAACTCGATCGACGGGACGATGCCGATCAGCGCCGGCGAGATGATGCCGACCGCCGGCACGAACAGCGCCCCGGCCAACCCCGCCATGCCTGCGGCCACCACGTACGCGACGAGCTTGACCGACGCCGGGTCGTAGCCGAGGAAACGGACCCGTTCCTCGCCGTCGCGGACCGCCACCAGCAGCTCGCCGTAGCGGCTGTGGATGAGTTGACGGGCCAGCGCGAGCAGCGCCAGCAGGACACCGGCGATGATGAAGTAGACCATCCGCTGGTTGACCGGATCGTCAAGGTCGTAGCCGAAGAAGCCCTCGATGTCGGTGAGCCCGTTGGTGCCGCCTGTGGTGCCCTGCTGGCCGATCAGCAGGATCACCATGGCGGCGGCGAGGGCCTGGCTGAGGATGGCGAAGTACGCGCCCCGCACCCGTCGGCGGAACACCAGCGAGCCGAGCCCGAACGCGACAGCCATGGGCAGCAGCACCGTGGCCGGCAGCGCGAACCACGGGCTGGCGAAGGGCCGCCACCACACCGGCAGTTCGTCGAGCTGCCCGTACAGCTGCATGAAGTCGGGCATCCCACCGGGACCCGCGTCGGCGAGCTTGAGATGCATGGCCATCGCGTAGCCGCCGAGACCGAAGAAGACGCCCTGACCGAGGGTGAGCATCCCGCCCCGGCCCCAGGCGATCCCGATGCCGACCGCGACCATTGCCACACAGAGGTACTTGGCGAGCAGCGACAACCGGAAGTCCGACAGCACCAGCGGCGCCACGGCGAACAGCAGCGCCGCGCCGAACGCGAAGCCCGCCACCGCCCGTAGCCGCGACCGGCCGCCGGGCGGGTTCGGCGGTACGGCGCCGGCGGGTGCCGGTTGCACGGCGGTGTCCGGTCGGGCGGGTGTCACGGCGGTCATGCGAGGCTCCTGGTCCGCAAAGTGAACAGGCCCTGTGGTCGCCACTGGAGGAACGCGACGATCGCCACGAACACGATCACCTTGGCGACGCTGAGGGTGGTCAGGTACTCCCCCGTGGCCTGGAGCACGCCGAGGGCGAAGGCGACGATCACGGTGCCCTTGAGCTGACCGATCCCGCCGACCACGACGACCAGGAAGGCGTCGATGATCAGGTTGGTGCCCATCGTCGGGCCGATCGGGCCGAGCAGGGTGAGCGCCACACCGGCGAGCCCGGCCAGGCCGGAGCCGATGAAGAAGGTCGTCCGGTCGACCCGGGCGGTGGGGATGCCCGAGACGGCGGCGAGGTCGCGGTTCTGCACGACGGCGCGGATCCGACGGCCGAGCGGGGTGAGCCGCAGCGCCAGTGTGAGCGCAGCGACGGCGGCCAGGGCCAGGGCGAGGATGAAAAGGCGGTTGTTGGCGACGGTCAGGCCGCCGGGCAGCGCCACGTTGCCGGTGAGCAGCTCCGGCGCGCGGGTCTGCACGTTCGGGCTGCCGAAGACGTCACGGGCCAACTGTTGCAGCATCAGCGACACGCCCCAGGTGACCAGCAGGGTGTCCAGCGGACGGGCGTAAAGCCTGCGGATCAGCAGAATCTCCAGCAGCACACCCATGGCGCCGGCCACCACGAACGCCACCGGCAACGCGATGAGCAGCGACATCCCGGCGCCGGTGATGCTCTGTTGCAGCACGTACGTGGTGTAGGCGCCGGCCATGATGAACTCGCCGTGCGCCATGTTGATCACGTTCATCTGCCCGAACGTCAGCGCCAGACCGAGCGCGATGAGCAGCAGCACCGCGCCGATGCTGATGCCTGTGAAGAGTTGACCGAAGAGGACTGTCACGGTGCGTACTCCGAACTGCTTGTCGGGTGGCCTGGGCGGGCCGCGCGGCAACACGGCCCGCCCGGGCCGGCATCGTCAGCTCAGGCCGCTCGCCCACGGGTAGCTCTTGAGGTACGGGTCCGGCTCGATCGGCTTGCCGGAGTTCCACACCTCGGTGATCAGACCGTCGGCACCGACCTTGCCGATCCGGGCGGTCTTCGCGATGTGCTGCGTCTCCCCGTCGACGGTGACCAGACCTTCGGGCGCGTCGAAGGTGATCCCGTCGGATGCAGCACGAACCTTCTCCACGTCGAACGCGCCGGCCTTCTCGACCATCGCCTTCCACAGGTACACCCCGACGTACGCGGCCTCCATCGGGTCGCTTGTCGGCTTGTCCGCGCCGTACTTCGCCTTGTACGCGGCCACAAACTTCGCGTTCGCCGCGCCGGGCGTGGTCTGGTAGTAGTTCCAGGCGGTCAACTGGCCTTCGAGATACTGCGTGCCGATGCCCTTGACCTCCTCCTCGGCGATCGACACCGACACCACCGGCATCGCGGCTGCGGTCAGGCCTGCCGACTTGTACTCCTTGAAGAAGGCCACATTGCTGTCGCCGTTCAGGGTGTTGAAAACGGCGGCGGCACCGGAGGACTTGACCTTGTTGACGATCGTGCCGAACTCGGTCGAACCCAGCGGGGCGTAATCCTCGCCCAGCACGTTCATCCCGTTCGCCGTCGCGTACGCCTTGATGATTTTGTTTGCCGTACGCGGAAAGACGTAGTCGCTGCCGACCAGGTAGACCGATTTGACGCCCTGCGCCTTGAGGTAGTCGAGGCCGGGAACGATCTGCTGGTTCGTCGTCGCACCGGTGTAGAAGATGTACGGCGACTGCTCCAGTCCCTCGTACTGCACCGGATAGAACAGCAGCGCCTTGTTCTTCTCGAACACCGGTTTGACCGCCTTGCGGCTGGCCGACGTCCAGCAGCCGAAGACGGCGGCGACGCGATCCTCGGAGATGAGTTTCTCGGCCTTTTCAGCGAAGGTGGGCCAGTCCGATCCGCCGTCCTCGCCGACCGGCTGGATCTTCTTGCCGAGGACGCCGCCGGCGGCGTTGATCTCCTCGACGGCGAGCATGATGGAGTCGCGGACGGTGACCTCGCTGATCGCCATGGTCCCGGACAGCGAGTTGAGCAGGCCCACCTTGACGGTGTCGCCGGAGATGTCAGCGCTGACGCCGGCCGCGCCGCCCTCGTCGCTGGTCTTGCTGCCGCACGCGGTCATCGCGGCCGCGGCGACCAGGGTCATGGCACCCGCCAGGATGCGGCGGCCCCGGAATAGTGACATCAATTCTCCCCTGCGGTGCACGTGAAGTGGCGAATGGACGTTCGGCGCCATCGACCGGGCGGTCGTGGCTGCGTCGATGTCGTGCCTGACGGTGCGGTGCGGTCCGTGGAGCTGAGGCGGGCGATGTCTGGTGCGGCGGGTGGACGTCGACCGGGCATCGGCTCGGATATGGGCACCGAAAGCGTCGACCGGCATCATTGCGTCAAGGTTTCCCAGTCCTTAATTGACTGTTTCCGCGCCACCGCTCGACGGATACGCGAAAACGGACCGCCACCGCGCTGAATAGCGATGTCGGCCCGTCAAAGGAATCTGCGGATCAGTGCGACCACAATGGTCGGCGGGCGATTCCGCCGGCGGTGGGCGCACATTTGTGGGGTCCGGCCCGCAAGCCAGATCCTTCACACAGGAAGCATCTTAGGGCCGTGCCGGGTGCCGCTGTCAAGCACCGGCGCCGCGCTGGTGCGATCGTCAGGCGCCGATCGTCGCCGACCGGGTGCTGCACCGGTCAGAGCTGGGCGAGCACCGTGAAGTCGAGCCCGTCTGCCTCGGCCAGGTAGATCCGCTGCCGCACGTGCCGTTGCCGCAGCCGCAGCCGCCCACGCGGCCCGTGGTACGCCACGTCGTCGGCCGCCGTCTCTATCGCCCGCACGTCGAGGGTCCGTGCCTGTCCGATGAGGGCGGCCAGCAGCATCACACCCTCGTAACAGGACTCTCCCAGGCTGCCCAGCGGCGGCGCCTCCACCCCGAACCGACGGGCGAACTCCCCGTGGAAGTCGAGGTTCTCCTGGGTCACCAGGCCGGCGAAGAAGCCCGCCGTGCTGTATAGCCGCCGAGTCGCACCGGCACCGCTGGCCAGCAGCATGTTCTCGTCCATGAGGGTGCTCAGGCGCAGGCAGCGCTGGTCCAGACCGGACCGGGCGAACGCCCTGTTGAAACGAACCGCGTCGGCGCCGACGAGAAGCATCAGCACCGCGTCGGCGTCGCTGTGCTCGATGCGGCGCAGCACCTCGTCGAAGTCGTGCGTCTCCAGCGGCAGGAAACCCAGTCCCACCACCTGACCACCACCTCGCAGCGCGTACCGCTGGGCCGCCCGCGCGGTACGCCGGGGCCACACGTAGTCGTTGCCCACCACGAACCAGCGGCGTACGCCCTGCTCCCCTGCGAGCAACCGCATGGCCGGCCACAGTTGGGCGTCCGGCGTCTCACTGGTGAGGAAGACCCCTTCGGTACGCTCACCGCCCTCGTACAGGGCTGTGTAGACGTACGGCACCCGGTGCGCGACCCTGGGCGCCAGCGCCTGGCGCACCGACGAGATGTGCCATCCGGTCACGCCCTGCACGGCACCGACCGACACGAGCGCCTCGACCTCGGCGGCCACCTGGACGGGCGGGGCGCCGCCGTCGACCGGAACGAGCCGCACCTCCCGGCCCAGCACCCCGCCACACCTGTTGATCTCCTCGACCGCCAGTTGGGCGCAGAGTTCACAGGTCGGGCCGAACATTCCCGCCGGCCCACGCATCGGGTACACCAGCGCGATGCTGACCACGGCCGAATCGACGGTGAGCCACGGCGCTGCCGGCGCGGACATGAGCACATGATTGCCCGGCCCTGGTCGGAAGACCAGACCTCACCACTGACCGGGACGACTCGGTAGCATGGCAGGGCCACCGGACCAGGGAGATCCATGTCAGACGTGCCCGGGGCGCCAGCCGACCTGCTGCGCTCGCTCACTCGCGCCGAACGGCTGCTCTCCCGCCGGTTGGGCGCCGTCCTGGCCGAAGACGGGCTGACCATCGAGGCGTGGCGGGTGCTCTGCCTGCTCGCCGACGGTCAGGGCCACCCGATGAGCGAGGTGTCCGCCGAGGCGTTCCTGCCGCCCGGCACCCTCACCAAGCTTGTCGATCAACTCGTCGACCGTAACCTCGTCTTCCGCCGCGTAGACGTGCTGGACCGCCGGCGGATCCGCGCGTACCTGACGGCCCGGGGCCGCCGCGAGCACGAGCGCATCGACCAGCAGATCCGGGCCAACCTCGCCGAGGTGGGCCTCCGGGACGCCACCGACCTGGCCGACCTGACCGACCAGCTCGCCACCCTGGTCGACCGTCTCGACCCGGCCTCCCGCCACGACCACAACCACAACCGCGACCACAACCACGACCGCGCGACCGCAGCGGGCCTGCACCGCTGACCTCCGCCTCCGCCCGGATGCCTGTACCCACACCGGCGGATACCCGCGCTCACACGAACGCCGGACGCCTGCCCCACATCAGAGCCCGGTGTCTGCGCCACATCAGAGCCCGCCACCGCCTGCCCCTCGCGCTTCCCAGGCCATCGCGGGCACCCCAGGCAGCCGCGAGGGTGCTGCGCCGATCCCGCCACAACGAACGCGCCGGTCGATGCCGAAACCTGGGTCCCGGTCGATGCCGAGAACCTGGGTCCCAGCAGCGATGCGGGCGCGGGTCCGAGCCATGGGTGGGGGCCGCCCTGGAGCAGCCCTCGGCGGGGCGGTTCTAGAGCGTGATACCTGTGAGTCATCTTGATGACTCACAGGTATCACGCTTCGGACCAACCTGCCCGAGCAGAGACGACTGCACCCCTTGGTCGCGGCCGTCAGTGGTTCCCTGGTCGTTGCCGTCAGTGCCGCGGGCGCGCCGGCGTCGTGCCACGCTCAATGCCTGCCGGCACGCGGTCACAGCCGGCGGCCCTCGACGGGCACCGCGACAGGACCGCTGCCGACGGGACCGACGGCGACAAAGCCGCTGCCGACAGGTCCGCCGCGGGCCGCGCACGCCGACGCCGAGGCGCAACGAGGTGGACGCCGCCCTCCGGGAGGCCCGTGCCGCCCAGCCGCCATGCCGTCTCTGCCGCCGCCGTGGCACCAGCCCTCAGCAAGCCCACCCGGCCGCGTGCGCGCGAGCCTCAACGGTCAGGTGGGCGCGCAGGGTGTGTGCGTCCGGGGCGGTCGCGGTCCACAGTGTTGCCGGCCCGTCTGCGAGGGGCAGTCGCACGACGGCTCCGTCGGCAAGCACCTGGGGTGGTTCGGCGGGTCGCGACGGGTCGACCACCAGCAGCGAGCCGGTGGCCTGCGCTCCGCCGAGCACTGCCGGGCCGGCCCAGCCGGGCGCGTGCGGCCCGACGGCCAGCGACTGCCGCAGCAGCGGCCGGCCGTCGTGGTCGACGTGGGTATGGACGACGGCGCTGCCGGGCGCCTCACCGAAACGGCCACAGATCAACTCGTCGCGCCAGCGCAGGCTTGCCCCTGCGGCCAGGTCGATGTGGGCTTCGGCGAGGTGCGCGCAACCGGCCGCCGCGACCAGTTGCTCCGGCAACCAGTGCAGCGTGGCGCCGGCGTGCACCGCCGCCCGCACGACCATCCAGGACACGGCACCGGGACGGCCGGGCAGGGCGACCGACGCGGCGACCGAGTGCACCCGTACCGCCGCCTCGGCCCCCACCTCGATGTCCAACCGGAGGTCGTCGCCGGCCAGCGGGCCGGCGGCGCCTCCCACGACGTACACCGTGGGGGTGCCGTTTCGGGCCGGGGTCTGACGCAGCAGCAGCGGCGTCTCGCCGTGCACCTCGACAAGGGTCGTGCCACCCCGCCCGTCGGCCCGGGCCACCAGCCGGGCGGACGCCCGCATCAGGTCGTGCCGGGCGACACGGCGAGTGGGTACAGAGCCGCGTGGTGGGCCAGTTCGTGCCGGATCCAGTCGGCGACCCGGCCCGCCGTTGGATCGGCCACGATGGACAGGAACAGGGTTGGCAGGTCACCGCGTCGGGCGCGGGCGTCCCGGTCCATCACCCCCAGGTCGGCACCCACCATTTGCGCAAGGTCGGTCTTGTTGATCACCAGGAGGTCGGCGGCGGTGACCCCCGGTCCGCCCTTGCGCGGCACCTTGTCCCCGCCGGCCACGTCGACCACGAAGATCTGCCGGTCGACAAGGCCCCGGCTGAAGGTGGCGGTGAGGTTGTCGCCACCGCTCTCCACAAGCACGAGGTCCAGCGGGCCGACGGTCTCGGCCAGTTCGTCCACGGCGTCGAGGTTGGCGCCGATGTCGTCGCGGATGGCCGTGTGGGGGCAGCAACCGGTCTCCACGGCGCGGATGCGCTCCGGATCGAGCACGCCGGCCCGCTTGAGAAAGTCGGCGTCCTCGGTCGTGTAGATGTCGTTTGTCACCACGCCGAGTCGCAACTCTCCGGCGAAGGCTCGGCAGAGCGCCGCCACCAGGGCGGTCTTGCCGGAGCCGACCGGCCCACCGATGCCGACGCGCAGCGCCCGGCCGGCCCGCGCCAGCGGCGGGTGCGGGTCCACCCCCGGTTCCGGGTGGGTATGCGGAACGGACTCGTCGTGCGGCACAGCGGTCGGCTCGGCGGCGGACGCGGGTACAGCGGTGTCAGGACGCAAAGAGACGCACCTCCCAGGTGGCATGGACTTCGGCTGAGATGTCGGCGAGTGGAGCGGCCGCGGCCGGCAGCCGCTCCGGTGGGTCGTCGGCGACCCGCGCCGCGTCGGCGGCGATGCCGTCGCAGGCGTCGGCGAGGCCGACCAGCAGGGCCTGGACCTGGTACGGGTCGAGGCCGAGCAGGCGTACGCCAGCGCTCGCCGCACCGGTCACCGTGCCGTACGCGGCGACGGTCGCGGTTTCGGTGCGGCTGAGGCCGGCGGCGGCGCAGAGCAGCCCCAGGACGAGCGGCTGGTGCGCTCCGCCGGGGGTGGTGGGCAGGTCGGCGAACGCGGCGTCCGGCCAGATCGCCCGCCCGGCGCGCAGCAGCGCCCGGCCCTGCCGGCGGGACACGGCGCGCAGCGCCGGGGAGGCGGTCCGCGCGTCCAGCTCGGCGTCGAGCCGCGCCAGGGCGGCCCCGGCGTGCTCATTCGCCCCGGTGCCGTCTGGCGCTGCCGCCCGGTGCGCCGCCGCCGCGAACGCCGCACCGACCAGTCCGGCGGTGGCCAGCCGGCCGATCAGGAACGCCTCCAACGAGGCCAGGTCGTCGACCCGGCCCGCCGCGACGGCCGCCTCCAGGCCGCCGGAGTGCGCGTGCGCGCCGGCCGGAAAGCGCCCGTCGGCAAGCAGCAGGAGCAGGCTGGACGTCGCCATCAGAACAGGAAGTACCGCTGGGCCATCGGCAGTTGGGGCACCGGGTCCGGTTCCACCACCTGACCGTCGATCCGGACCGTGAACGTGTCCGGCTCCACCTCGATCCGGGGCATCGCGTTGTTCTCCGGCAGGTCGGCCTTGCCCCGGGACCGTACGTCGGCGACGGGCACCACCCTCCGCCGCACATCGAGGCGGAGCCCGGCGTCGAGCGCGGCCGGGGCCACGAAGGTGAGGCTGGTGGCCGCCGCGGCAGCCCCGTACGCCCCGAACATCGGGCGCGGAAGCATGGGCTGCGGGGTGGGGATCGACGCGTTGGCGTCACCCATCTGTGCGTACGCGATCATGCCTCCTTTGATCACCAGGTGTGGGCGTACCCCGAAGAAGGCCGGGTCCCAGAGCACCAGGTCGGCGAGCTTGCCCGGCTCGACGGAGCCGATCTCCCGTTCCAGCCCGTTGGCCATGGCCGCGCAGATCGTGTATTTCGCGACGTACCGCCGGGCGCGGTGATTGTCGGCCGCGCCGTCGCCGGGCAGGGCGCCCACCCGTTCCTTCATCACGTGCGCGCTCTGCCAGGTCCGCAGGATCACCTCGCCGACCCGGCCCATTGCCTGGGCGTCAGAGCCGATGATCGAGATCGCCCCGAGGTCGTGCAGCAGGTCCTCGGCGGCCATCGTGGACGGTCGGATCCGGCTCTCGGCGAAAGCCAGGTCCTCCGGCACCGACGGATTGAGGTGGTGGCAGACCATCAGCATGTCCAGGTGCTCGGCGAGGGTGTTACGGGTGTACGGCCGGGTCGGGTTCGTCGAGGACGGCAGCACGTTCGGCTCGCCGGCCACGGTGATGATGTCCGGCGCGTGCCCGCCTCCGGCACCTTCGGTGTGGTACGAGTGGATGGCCCGCCCGCCGATGGCACGCAGGGTGTCGGCCACGAAACCGGCCTCGTTGAGGGTGTCGGTGTGGATCGACACCTGGACACCGGAGGCGTCGGCCACCCGTAGGCAGGCATCGATCGCCGCCGGAGTGGTGCCCCAGTCCTCGTGCAGCTTGAAACCGCCCGCGCCGGCCCGCAACTGTTCCCAGAGCGCCTCGGTGGAGACGGTGTTGCCCTTGCCGAGCAGCAGAATGTTCACCGGCAGCGTGTCCAGCGCCTCGTGCATCCGGGCCAGGTGCCACGCGTTCGGGGTGACGGTGGTGGCCCGGGTGCCCTCGGCGGGGCCTGTACCGCCGCCGACGAGCGTGGTGATGCCGCTGGCCAGCGCCTCGGTGACGATCTGCGGGCAGATGAAGTGCACGTGGGTGTCGACGGCGCCGGCGGTGAGGATCCGCCCGTTGCCGGCGATCACCTCGGTGGCCGGACCGATGACCAGGTCGGGATGGACGCCGGGCATGGTGTCCGGGTTGCCCGCACGGCCGAGGGCGACGATCCGGCCGTCGCGCAGCCCGACGTCGGCCTTGACGACTCCCCAGTGGTCGAGCACCACGGCGCCGGTGATGACGGTGTCGAGAGCGCCCTCGGCGCGGGTGGTCCGGGACTGTCCCATCGACTCGCGGATCACCTTGCCTCCGCCGAAGACCACCTCGTCGCCGCCGACACAGTGGTCGGTCTCCACCTCGATGAGCAGGTTCGTGTCGGCGAGACGGATGCGGTCGCCGGTGGTGGGGCCGTACAGGTCGATGTAGCGGTCCCGCCGCACGGCGCTCACCGCGCCGGCCCGTCGGCCGTCGGCGCGGCCTGGTCCAGCGGCCCGGCGCACTCCCCGCGCAGGCCCGGCACGATGCGCAGGCCGCCGAGGGGCACCAGGTCCACGCTGCGGCTGACGCCCGGCTCGAACCGTACCGACGTGCCTGCCGGTACGGCGAGCCGCTGCCCCCAGGCGGCGTCCCGGTCGAATGTCAGCGCCGGGTTGGTCTCGGCGAAGTGGTAGTGCGAGCCCACCTGCACCGGGCGGTCGGCGGTGTTGACCACGAGCAGCGTGGTCACCGGACGGCCGGCGTTGATCTCGACCGGGCCGTCGGCCGGCAGGATCTCCCCGGGGATCACGGGATCGGGTGGTGCACAGTCACGAGCTTGGTGCCGTCCGGGAACGTCGCCTCCACCTGCACCTCCCTCAGCAACTCGGGGATGCCGTCCTGGACGTCGTCGCGGGTGAGCACGGTCCGGCCGGCCGACATGAGGTCGACCACCGACCGGCCGTCGCGGGCGCCTTCGAGCAGGAACGCGGTGATGAGCGCGACGGCCTCGGGGTAGTTGAGTCGCAGGCCGCGCTCTCGGCGGCGGCGGGCGACATCGGCCGCGACGTGGACGAGCAGGCGGTCCTGCTCGTGCGGGCTGAGGAACACGGGATCTCCCGGTGGGATCGGCGTGCCCGGCTCGCCGGCTCCGCAGGGAGCCGCACCGGGACAGCAACATCCCGGGGTACGAGCTGGAGTCACACGACCGCCTGGCCCGCTGCCGACGGGGTGACCCGGGACTCCACCATCCCGGCCCGCGCGACGAGCACCCGGCGGCTTCCGGTCGGATGCGGACCGCACCGCCCACCGCTTGATCAGACCGTAGAGGACCGCCACGGGCCGGGGCAACAGTCCGTTCGGGATCACAGCCGTGCCCGCGACAGTGGGTACGGGTGCTCAGGGTGTCCGGAGACGCGCAGGGGATGATCACCCGGTGACGGCGATGAGGGGTAATCAGAAACTGTTCGGCGCTGCGTTCCTGGCGGTGGCGACGGTCGGGGTGTGGCTGCTCTGGCTGGGCTGGGACACCGAGTACACGGTCGACCCGGAGACCAGCTCGACGAGCGGTCCGTACGAGCCGTGGCAGGTGATCGGCTGCGTGTTGACGCTCGTGCTGCTCGCCGCCCTGGCCGGTACGCGGCTGAGCCCGTGGCTGGTGGCGCCGGTGATGACGATCGCCTTCACTGTGGCCTGGTCGTGGCAGGCCGCGTCGACCGACGACAGCGGGTTGTGGGCGGTCGGTGGATTCCTGGTGCTTGTCGGCATGGCCGCCGGCAGCACTGTGGTGAGCCTCGCGGGACGGCGCATCGGCAGGGCGCTGGCCAGCCGGAACCGCTAGGGCACGGCCCGGCCGGGACGTGGGTCGCCCCGGCCGGGCGTGACGTTGGGATGCCCGTCGTCAGGGTCTGCTGGCCACGACTCCTGACCCGCAGTCGAGAGCGCGATGGGATCAGTGGGCCGCGGCGGGCTCCGGCTCGCGGCGCGGCCCGGGCGCTCCCGCGAACGGGACGTCGACGTGCTCGGTCGCCGGCTGACCATCGGGGTGCCGCCACAGCCCGCGCTCGTGCAGGATCGGCAGCACACCTTCGCCGAACCAGTACGCCTCCTCCAGGTGCGGATAACCGGAGAGGATGAACTCGTCGATGCCGAGCGCGTGGTATTCGGCGATCCGATCGGCGATCTCGGTGTGGCTGCCCACGAGCGCGGTGCCGGCGCCGCCACGGACCAGCCCGACGCCGGCCCACAGGTTGGGTGCGACCTCCAGTCCGTCGCGGGAGCCGCCGTGCAGGTCGAGCATCCGGCGTTGCCCCTCGGATTCGCTGCGGCGTAGCCCGTTCTGCACTGCCAGAATGTCAGCCTCGTCGATGCCGTCGAGCAGGCGACGGGCCTGCGCCCACGCCTCGTCCGCGGTGTCCCGGGCGATGACGTGCAGCCGGATGCCGAAGCGCAGTTCACGGCCAGCGGCGGCAGCGAGCGACCGTACCCGGTCGAGCTTCTCGGCGACCTGGGCCGGCGGTTCGCCCCAGGTGAGGTAGACGTCGCTGTGCCGTACCGCCACCGGCAGTGCGGCGGCGGACGAGCCACCGAAGTAGACAGGTGGCGTCGGGTCGGGCAGCCGGTGCAGCCGCGCCTGCTCGACGCGCAGGTGGGTGCCCGTGTGGTCGACTGTCTCACCTCGCCACAGCCCGCGCACGATGTGCAGGAACTCGTCGGCCCGCGCGTACCGGGCGTCCTTGTCCAGGAAGTCGCCGAACGCCCGCTGCTCCTGGGACTCGCCTCCGGTGACCACGTTGAGCAGTAGCCGACCCCGGGACAGCCGCTGGAAGGTGGACGCCATCTGGGCGGCCAGGGTGGGTGCCAGCAGACCCGGTCGGAAGGCGACAAGGAACTTGAGCCGTTCCGTCACCTCGGTGAGCATCGCGGTGCTCAGCCAGGCGTCCTCGCACCACGCGCCGGTCGGGGTGAGCGCGCCGACGAAGCCGAGCTGCTCGGCGGTGCGGGCGATCTGCCCGAGGTAGGCGACGCTTGCTGGTCGGGCACGACCGGCAGTGCCGGACGGCATGCCGTGTCCGCCGCCGACGATGTCCCTGCTGTCGCCGTTTGTCGGCAGGAACCAGTGGAAGGTGAGGGTCATCTCGGCTCTTTCCTTCGGTGCGTGGTCGGTAGGCACTGCGGTGGGAGGGCCGCTCCTGAGGGTTGGGACGATCCCGCCGCCACTCTACCCATAAAACCTATCGGGTTAGTAGGCTACCGACCGCCCCGACCCCTACCGGTCGACGTGGCCCGGTTCACCTGCCCGACCCAAGGAGTCGCCATGCGTACCCCCTCGACGAGCCGCCACCTGCATCGCCGCAGGCTGGTCACGGCCGCCCTGACGGCTGCGGCCCTGATCGCCACGACCGCCCTGAGCGCCTGCGGCGGGTCCGCCGACGCCAAGGACGACGCCGGTACGCTCCGCATCGGCTACCAGCGCTTCGGCGGGCTGAGCCTGGTCAAGGCGCGCGACGCCACCCCCGGAGTGCAGTGGTCGCTGTTCGAGAGCGGACCGGCGCTCACCGAGGCACTCAAGGCCGGATCCATCGACATCGGACAGGTCGGCGAGGCCCCACCGGTCTTCGCCGCGGCCGGCAAGATCCCGTTCTCCGTCATCGGCACCTCCGCGCCGATCCCGCAGGGTGAGGCCGTGCTGGTCAAGGCCGACAGCGGCTACCGCACCTTCGCCGACCTGAAGGGCAAGCGGGTCGCCCTGAACAAGGGCTCCAACGTGCACTGGCTGCTGGTCCGGCTGCTGGAGGCCAACAACATGACGTTGCAGGACATCGACGTCAAGTACCTCAAACCCGCCGAGGGCCGACCCGCGTTCGACAACGGGCAGGTCGACGCCTGGGTGATCTGGGATCCGTACTTCGCCCTGGCCGAGCAGCCGGGGGTCCGCGTGCTCGCGGACGCGACGGGGCTGGCCAGCAACCGCGAGTACGTCCTGGCCGCACCGGACGCCGTCGAACACCGCTCCGACGAGATCCGCACGTTCCTCAAGCGGTACCGCGAGGTGACCGACTGGGGCATCGCCAACCCGCAGGAACGGGCCCGCATCCTCGCGCCGGAGCTGAAGATCCCCGAGGACGTCACCAGCCGCGCCCTCGCCCGCAGCGCCAAGCCGCTCGCCCCGGTCGGCCCGGACATCGGCGACGAACTCCAGGCGATCACCGACAGCTTCATCTCGCTGGGCCTCATCCCGGGCCCTGTCGACATGCGGTCCCGGATCGACGACCGGTTCAGCGAGGTGTTCCGGTGAGCCGTACGACTCTCGTCGAGGCCCCCGCCGAGGTCCCCGCCGCCGCGCCGGTCGCGGCTCGCCGTGAGCGGCCGGCCCGGCGGTGGCGACGGCTGGTGAGCCCGGTCGTGCTGGTGCTGGGCTGGGAGGCAGCGGCCCGGGTCGGGTTGCTGGCGCCTGAGAAGCTGCCCGCGCCGAGCGAGGTGCTGGCCACCGGCTGGCGGCTGACCCGCGACGGAACGCTCGCCGTACACCTGGTGGACTCGCTCACCCGCGCCGGAGTCGGGCTGCTGATCGGCGGCGTGCTGGCGTTGATCCTGGGCACGGTGGCGGGGTTGCTGCGGCTCGGCGACGACCTTGTGGACCCGCCTGTGCAGATGGGCCGAATGCTGCCGCACCTGGGGCTGGTCCCGCTGCTGATCATCTGGGTCGGCATCGGCGAACCGCTCAAGATCAGTCTGGTCGCCCTCGGTGCGTTCTTCCCGATCTACTTCAACACCTACGCCGGCATCCGGGACATCGACGAACGGCTTGTCGAGGCGGCCCGTACCTGTGGGCTCGGCCAGGCCGCCCGACTGCGCCACGTCGTGCTGCCCGGTGCGTTGCCCGCGCTGTTCCTCGGCCTGCGGCTGGCCATCGGCGCGGCCTGGCTCAGCCTCGTCGTCGGCGAACAGGTCAACGCCCAGACCGGAATCGGCTTCCTGATGATGGAGGCCCGCGAGTTCAGCCAGACCGATGTGGTGGTGCTCGGCCTGCTCGTCTACGCCCTGCTCGGACTGATATCCGACCTTGCCCTGCGTGTTGCGGAGAGGAAGATGTTGACATGGCGTCGCGGACTGCGGGCCACCTGACCGGTGCGGCGCCCGTGCTCACCGCCCGGGCGGTCCGCCGCGCGTTCGGGCCGACGACAGTGCTGGCCGGGGTCGATATGAGCATCGCGCGGGGCGAGGTAGTGGCCCTGCTGGGCGGCAGCGGTTCGGGCAAGAGCACGCTGCTGCGCATCCTCGCCGGGCTGGACGGCGCGGCCGGCGGCGAGATCGCCGTGCACGGCACCGCCGCAGTGGTCTTCCAGGAACACCGGCTGCTGCCGTGGAAGCGGGTCGCGGCGAACGTCGGGCTCGGTTTGTCCGGCCCCGATCCGGCCGGCCGCATCCAGCGGGCGCTCGCCGAGGTCGGGCTGGCCGACAGGCACCGGGCCTGGCCTGCCGAGTTGTCCGGTGGGCAGGCACAGCGGGTGGCCGTCGCACGTGCGCTGGTCCGCGAACCGGACCTGCTGCTGCTCGACGAGCCGTTCGGCGCCCTTGACGCGCTGACCCGCCTGCGGATGCAGATGCTGCTGCGCCGGCTGCGCGCCGAGCACGGTTTCGCTGCCCTGCTTGTCACCCACGACGTGGAGGAGGCCCTGCTGCTCGCCGACCGGATCCTGCTCCTGGACACGGGCCGCATCGCTGCGGACCTGCCTGTCGACCTGGCACCCACCCGTACGCCGGACGACCCGGCCTTCGGCGCGCTGCGCCGGCACCTGCTCGACCAACTCGGCGTTCCCACCACCTGACGAGCGGAGACCTCGATGGCTCGCTGGACCCCCGACCCCACCTTCTATCCCTCCCCCGGCGAGGCGGTGAACGCGCCCGCGGAGAAGCTCGCCTATGTGGCGGCGTTCGACCGGACAGCCACCCGGCCTGACGCGATAGTGGTGCTGGACACCGACCCCGACTCCCCCGACTACGGCCGGGTCGTCGGCTGGACCGACCTGCCGCACCTGGGCGACGAGTTGCACCACTTCGGTTGGAACGCGTGCAGCAGTGCGCTCTGCCCGACCGCCCCGCACCCGCACGTCGAGCGGCGCTACCTGATCGTGCCCGGCCTGCGCTCGTCGCGGATCCACGTCATCGACACCCAGCCCGACCCGCGCCAACCCCAGGTGGTGAAGGTGATCGGTCCGGAGGAGCTGGCCAAGCGCGCCGGCTACTCCCGCCCGCACACGGTGCACTGTGGCCCGGACGGCATCTACGTCTCGGCTCTCGGCGGCGCGGACGGCGCGGAGGGTCCGGGCGGCATCGCCATCCTGGACCACACCACATTCGAGGTACGCGGGGCGTGGGAGGCCGACCGGGGGCCACAGTTCCTGGCGTACGACATGTGGTGGCACCTCACCCAGGACGTGCTTGTCACAAGCGAGTGGGGCACCCCGTCGATGATCGAGGACGGCATCATCGGTGAGCTGCTGCTGGGCCGGCGCTACGGTCACGCCATCCACTTCTGGGATCTCGCGAAGCGCCGGCACGTGCAGCGGGTCGACCTGGGCGACCAGTATCAGATGCCACTGGAGCTACGCCCGGCGCACGACCCGACGAAGTCGTACGGGTTCGTCGGGGTGGTGATCAGCGTCGAGGACCTGTCCGCCTCGATCTGGCTGTGGCACCGCGACGGTGACGTCTGGGCGGTCACCAAGGTGATCGACATTCCGGCGGAACCGGCCGAGCCCGCGGACCTGCCCGACCTGCTCAAGCCGTTCGGCGCGGTGCCGCCGCTGGTGACCGACATCGACCTGTCCGTCGACGACCGTTTCCTGTACGTCTCCTGCTGGGGCACCGGGGAGCTGCGCCAGTACGACGTCAGCGACCCGCTGCACCCGGTGCTGAGGGGCTCGGTGCACCTCGGCGGGATCGTCCGCCGCACTGCGCACCCGTCCGCGCCGGACGAGGCGTTGGCCGGCGGCCCGCAGATGGTCGAGGTGAGCCGGGACGGCCGGCGGGTCTACGTCAGCAACTCCCTCTACGGCGCCTGGGACGACCAGTTCTATCCGGACGGGGTGGGCGCCTGGCTGGCCAAGCTGGACGTCGACGTGGAAGCCGGCGGTCTCACCCCGGACGTCAGGTTCTTCCCGCACGGCGACGAGTTCCGTGGCCTGCGCGTGCACCAGACGCGGTTGCAGGGCGGGGACGCATCCTCCGACTCGTACTGCTTCCCGTGACCGTCGGCACCTGGGTGACGCTCGCCGCCCTCGGCGCGTTCCACGGCCTGAATCCGGCGATGGGTTGGCTGTTCGCGGTGGCCCGCGGCCTCCAGGAGCGCAGCAGGACGGCCCTGCTGCGCTCGCTGCCGCCCATCGCGGCGGGGCATCTGGCCTCGGTGGGGATCGTCGCCGCGCTGGTCACCGCGACCCGTTCGGTGACGGCGAGCACCATCCTGGCGGTTGCCGGCGGCGTACTCCTTGTGGGTTTCGGGTTGTGGCGGTTGCTGTCCGAGCGGCACTTCCGCTGGGCGGGGATGCGGATGTCAGCGGCGCAGCTCGCCGGCTGGTCGTTTCTCATGTCGTCGGCGCACGGCGCGGGGTTGATGCTGCTGCCGGTGCTTGTGCACGAGCCCACGGCCGGGGGCCACGCCGGGCACCTGTCCGCCGCGCCGATGGGCGCGCTGCCCGGGCTGGCGGCGGCCGGGGTGCACACAGTGGCAATGCTCGGCACCGCACTGGTCGTCGCGGTGCTTGTCTACCAGGTGTTCGGGGTGGGGGTGCTGCGCCGGGCGTGGTTCAACGTCGACCGGCTCTGGGCCGGTGTGCTCGTTGCAGCCGGGGTGGTCACGCTGATTCGAGCGTGAGCTCCAGCCTCTGGGCGCGAAGCGGCCCGACCCGCGCCGGCCGGAGGCCAGCACGGGTCGGGCGTGGCGGCTGCGTCGCCGCCGTGGTGTCAGCGAGCCGGAGCGGTCAGGCGCGGGCCTTCGCCGGCTGCTTCAGGAAGGCCATGATCGCCTTGTTGACGTCGTCCGCGTTCGTCCACGGGATACCGTGCGGTGCGCCCTTGAGGGTGACGAGCTGGGCCGTCGGCATCATCGGGGCGAGCCGCTGACCGGTGACCGGGTACGGCAGCACGTTGTCCTTGTCGCCCTGGACGATCAGCACCGGCACGTCGATCTTCGGCAGGTCGCCGCGGAAGTCCTCCTGCCAGGCGTCGACGCTGTCGTGGGTGGCCTTGGCCGAGCCCATCGCGCCGATCTGCCAGTGCGCCCGGTACGCCTCGTCGCTGACCAGCTTGCCCTTGTTCTCGCTGTAGTTGAAGAACGCGTCGCAGAACTGGGTGAGGTAGGCGAAGCGGTCCTTGATGATGGCGTCCTGGAAGCCCTTGAAGAGGCTTGTGTCCACGCCCTCCGGATTGTCCTTGGCCTTGGCCAGCATCGGTTGCAGCGGGCTCAGCAGCACGGCCTTGCTCACCCGCTGCGAGCCGTAGTTGCCCAGGTAGCGGACGACCTCGCCGGTGCCCATCGAGTGGCCCACAAGGATCGCGTCCCGCAGGTCCAGTTCGGTCATCAACACGTCGAGGTCCGCCGCGAAGGTGTTGTAGTCGTACCCGAACGCCGGTTGGGCCGAATTGCCGAAGCCGCGCCGGTCGTAGGTGATGGTCCGGTATCCGGCGTTGAGCAGCGGAGTGACCTCCTTTTCCCACGTCGCCCCGTTGAACGGGAAGCCGTGGATCAGCACCACCGGCTGACCGGATCCGTGGTCCTCGTAGTACAGGTCGATGGGCGCGGAGTTTTCGGTCCCTACGGTGATGAAAGGCATGTTGTGTCTCCTGCTCCGGATCGGGGCTGTCGGACGTCCGCGCTTTCCCGTCAGGCCGCCGGATATGCGGACCGATGGATCGCCCAACGTCGCAGGAACAGGGGTTTTCCGATCCCGCCGGGCGGCCTAGCGTTGGGGGGTGACTCCTCCCCCTCGGCTACGGGCTGTCAGCGACCTGCACATCGGCTATCCGGAAAATCGGGAGTTCGTCCAGCAGCTACGCCCGGAGCACGACGGCGACTGGCTGATCGTCGCCGGCGACGTGGCCGAGCGGTACGCCGACATCGAATGGGCCCTCGGGCTGCTGAGCAGCCGTTTCGCGAAGGTGATCTGGGCGCCGGGCAACCACGAGTTGTGGACGCCTCCCAACGACCCGGTGCAGTTGCGCGGCGAGGCCCGCTACCAGGAGCTGGTGCGGCTGTGCCGGCGGCTGGGGATCGTCACGCCGGAGGATCCGTACCCGGTGTGGGACGGCGCGGGCGGTCCGGCCACCATCGCCCCGCTCTTCGTGCTGTACGACTACACGTTCCGGATGCCCGAGGCGCGCACCAAGCAGGAGTCACTGGACCTTGCGTACGCGGCCGGGGTGGTGTGCACCGACGAGGCGCTGCTGCACCCCGACCCGTACCCGAGTCGGGAGGCGTGGTGCGACGCCCGGGTCACCGAGACCGAACGCCGGTTAGCCGAGCTCGACCCGGAGCTGCCGACAGTGCTTGTCAACCACTACCCGCTGGTCCGCGAGCCCACCGACGTGCTGTGGTACCCGCAGTTCGCCCAGTGGTGCGGCACGGTCCGCACCCGCGACTGGCACCTGCGCTTCGGCGCGTCCACGATGGTTTACGGGCACCTGCACATTCCGCGTACGACCTTCCACGACGGTGTGCGTTTCGAGGAGGTCTCGTTGGGCTATCCGCGCGAGTGGCGTCGGCGCGGGTCCACGCCCCGCCCGGTACGCACCATCGACCCGGCGGAGGACATGCGCCGGATGCGGCAGACGACAGGCTGACGGGCCATCGGGTGGCCAACGGCCGGAGCCGGTGGCCACCCCTGCGACGGTTCAGCTGGCGTAGACCTCCAGAGCCGAGAGTTGACCGGCCGGCCAGCCGGTGTTGCCGGTGACGGTGATCCGCACGTAGCGGGTCTGCGCGGCGGCGACGGTGAGCGTCACCTGGTTGCCGGTGGCCGGGTCGAAGGTGCGGCCCGCCGCGGCGACGAGCGTGCCGAAGCTGGTTCCGTCGGTGCTGCCGTGCGCAGCGAGGTCTGCGTCCGGGTGCCCCAGGCCGCCGACGGCGGCAGCCTGAGCACCACCCGACCGACGGTACGCGTCGCGCCCAGGTCGACCTGGACCCACTGCGGAAAGACGCCGTTGACGCTCTCCCAGTAGCTGTTCGGGTCACCGTCGACCACGTTGCCGGAGCCGTAGATCTGGGTGTGGCTGCTCTCGGCGGTGGGTCGGCCGGCGGCCAGGTCACCGCCGGGCGGCGGGGGCGTGCCGCCGAGCACCGGCGGCGTCGGGCGTACGGGGGTGAGCGCGATCTGGCCCTTGAGCATGCGGCCACCGTCGGCGGTGATCCGCAGGTAGTAGTCGGCGGAGCAGGCGACGCCGTCCTCGTCCAGTGACCGGATGCCCGCCCCGGCGGGGGTCGTCGCCTGCGTCTCGGAGGTCTTGGCGATCTGGTTGCCCTCGTTGTACTCGTCGAACATGGACACGTAGAGGCCCTGGGCACCGAGTCGGATCATGTTGTAGAGGTGCCGCCAGTAGAAGTCCCCGTGGCGGCGGTGCCCCGAGGAGAGGTCGCCGGGCATCACGCACGGTTGGTAGTCGATGCCCCGCGCCGCGCAGTCCGCGAGGTCAGGCACGTTGACGTTGGTGTGGAACCAGTCGAGCCCTTCCAGGGTGCCGGTCCGGCCCACCATCCACGGCGAGAGCATGTTGAAGGCGTGGTAGACGTCGAGGAAGCCGGCGCGCGAGTCGTTGACGCCCTGCCGCCAGTAGGTCGGCACTCCGCCGATGACGTAGCAGCCCTGCGCCTTGAACCAGTTGACGACCTCCAGGCAGGGTGCCGGGGCGAAGGGTCGCCCGGGGTCGTCGAAGCCGAAGCCCCAGATGCAGACGACCGGCCTGCCGTTCTGCCGGGCGTACGCCGGGGAGGCGGTGTGCGCTGACATCTTCGTGGTCCAGTCGGTCTTGAGTTCCGACTGCATGTTCGTCCAGCTGGTGACGTCGTACATGATGTAGAACTTCCGGCCGTGGCGTTCGGCGGCGGAGCGGACCTTCTGCGTCATCGCGTCGCGGGTCGGGCCCTCGTCGCCGAACGGGTTGAACCGTTGCAGCGCGGCGGTGTCGCAGCCGTGCTCCTGCATCCAGCGGAAGTGGGTGTCCACTGTCTGCTGGTCGTAGGAGGAGAAGAGGGTGGCGGGCGAGCCGTTGCCGAGGTTCGGGTAGGCGGTGGGGTAGCCACGCGTGTACTCGCGCATGTCCGGCCAGGACACGATCGTGGTGTTGGCAGGTGACGGGGGCTGGAACCGGTCCCGGCCCCAGTGCCACCAGCCGCCGATGGGTGCGGAGTCGCCGGGGGCGCTGAACCAGCCCTGGTAGCCGACCGACACCTTGCCGACGACGTCGCCCACCGGGCTGGCGGCGTACGCGGGTCGGGCCAGGGCGCCGAGCAGTTCGGTGGTGGAGGTGGCGGCGAGGGCGGACCCGGCCAGCACCGATCCGACGAATCCGCGGCGGGAGACCGCCATGGGTGACCACTCCTTCGGGACGGAAGGCATTGACGGTCATCGTGGCAGCAACGGATGTCGACCCGCAAGAGTTTGACTGGGCGTTGCAATTTGCGGCCAGTGAAGCGGAAGATTCAATCGAGCTGCCGGACGGGGGCGGGGGTCGGAGCCACCGCGGCTCCGACCCCCGTTCCGGCACGCGGGCCCGTTACGGGGTGGGGTACTCCGCGATGTAGACCGGCGCACCGACCTTCGTCATGTCGGCAGCCTCGCCGACTCCGTTGACCACGTGGTCGATCGTGCCGGCGCTGAGGTTGACGGTCATGATGTGGTGCAGCTTCACGCCCGGCCGCCTCGGCACCTCGAAGCCGTTCTCGGTGCGGATCGACGGGTTGTTCTGGTTGAAGACGTAGACCCCGCCGCCGTACAGGGTGTGGTGGCGTACCCGGTCGCCGACCTTGTAGCCGGCCCACCCCTTGACCCGGCCGTTCATCCAGTCGGCCTGCGTCGGCGGGTCGTACGGCAGCTCGTTCTGGTAGAGGATCGTGGTGCCGTGCTCGCCGTTCCAGACCGTGTTGTAGCGCTGGAAGTGCTCGACGAACAGGCCGGTGGCGGTCACGTGGTCGCCGTTGATGACGGCGCCGTAGCGACCGGTGTTGGTGCGCCAGCGGTCGGTGTCGCCGTTGACACCCTCGGTGAAGCCCTCGACCCCGTGGTCGCCGCGCCACACCCAGGTGTGGTCGATGAGCACGTTGTCGCTGTTGACCTCCAGCGCGGTGTTGGTCCGGCCGATGTGCGGGCCGCCGACACGGAAGTACACGTCGGACAGCGTGGTCGGGTTGGTGCGGCTGCTGGCCTGGTGACCGTGCTGACGACCGACACGCAGCAGGACCGGTGACTCGACGGTGCCGGCGTCGATGGTGACACCGGCGACGATCACGCCGGGGACACCTGCGACGTCCAGCGGGACGGCGCCGTTGACGGCGGTGAGCGTGGCGTGCCCGATGCCGAGCACCACTGTGTTGGCGCGGCGGATCTCGATGCTGCGGGCGATGTCGTACACGCCGGGGGTGAGCAGCAGGTGCTTACCGCGCGCCAACTGGCTGTTGATCACGTGCACCGGGTCGGACGGCTTCGCGATGAAGAAGTCACCGATGCCGATGGTCCGGCCCGGCGTCATGCCGTCGGCCCAGGAGACACCACGGCTGTCGCGCTGCGCGGCGGGCACTCGCACGTTGTAGCGACCCCTGCCGTCGACGAACAGGTAGGGCTTCTCCCGGCTCAGCGGCGTGGTGTCGAGGGTGGTGTACGGCGGGTCGGGGAACGTGGCGTCGTCGGGCGCGCCCTCCACGCCCGCGAAGACCTGGTTCCACACGGCGTTGGACCAGCTGGCGACCTCGCTGTTGCGGGTCAGCCACTGCTGCTGGGACCCGTTCGTGGTGGCCGGCAGCCGCGAGTCGGCGATGAAGCCGCCGCTTGCGTACTGCGGGCCGGCGGTGCAGTAGTCCATCAACGACAGCCCGCCGCCGTTGATGTTGAGCCGGCGCATCGACACCGCCTGGGACACCGCCCAGAAGTTCGCAGTCGACCGGCAGTCGTCCTGGCCCGCGGCGTTAATGGTGAGCGACAGGTTGGACAGGGTGCGCCAGAAGTTGACGAGCGCGAGGCAGTTGCCGGTGCCACCGTCGGCGAGGCAGCGGTTGTAGACCTCCAGCTTGCCGTTGACTGTGACGTCGGTGGGCGAGGCCCCGAGGCCGGACACTTCGGTGTAGTAGCCGACCTTGGCCTGCAACGGCCGCTCGGCAGTGCCGTAGGTGCCGGGCTTGAACAGGTACGCGTGCCGCTCGGTGCCCATCTCGTTGTCGACCTGGCGGGCGTGGGCCGCGTCGAGGGTCCGCTGGATCTCGCTGACCGGCATGGCCGGGTCGAAGATCGTCACGTTGGGTCCGAAGTCGGGAGCGCCGCCCGTGGGGCGACCGGCGGTGGCGGCGGTGCTGGTCATGGTGACGGCGGCTGTCACCAGCAGAGCGAGAAGGAGGGTACGTCGGGACGGGCTTGTCATGCGGTTCGTCCAATCCACTGGCCAGACGGGCGCCCAGCAAGAGAGCGCTCTCTTGCCCCCGTTTCTACCCGCCCCCAAGCCGTCACGCCATCCCACAAGCCCACCCACCCCATCGCCACCGGAACCCGCCTCGCCCCCACCTCACCCCCGTCGCCCCGCCCCACCCCGCCCGCTCGTCGATCATGGAGTTGTGGTGGGGGACTTAGTGGATTTCTGCCGGTATTTCGACCACCACAACTCCATGATCGACGGGGTTGGAGGGGGTCGGGAGCGGGTCGGGAGCGGGTCGGGAGGGGTCGGGAGCGGGTCGGGAGGGGGTCGGGAGCGCTTTTGGGGCCGCAGGGCGACGTTACGATGACCGCCGTGCAGTTCGGGGTGCTCGGGCCGCTCGCCGTCACCACCGACGCCGGCGAGCCGGTGGTGGTACCCGGCACCAAGGTGCGCGCCCTGCTGGCCGACCTGCTGACCAACCGCAACCGGGTCGTGTCCGCGGACCGGCTCATCGACGACCTGTGGGGCGAGGACTCCCCCGCCAACCCCGCCGGCGCCCTCCAGGTACGGGTGTCCCAGCTGCGCAAGGCGCTCAACGACGCCGAGCCCGGTGCCCGCGACCTTGTCGAGTCCCGACCACCGGGCTACCTGCTGCGGGTCGAGGCGATCGACGCCGACAGGTTCGGCGAACTTGCCAGGTGCACCGACGTCGACCGGCTCACCGAGGCCCTCGCGCTGTGGCGCGGCGACGCCTACGCGGACGTGGCCGACGCCGAGTTCGTCCGGGCGGAAGCGACCCGTCTCGCCGAGCAGCGCCTCGCCGTGCACGAGCGGCGGGCCGAGGCCCGGCTGGCGCGCGGCGAGCACGACCTGGTCGCCGCCGACCTCGCCGAACTGGTCGCCCGGCACCCGCTGCGCGAGGGCCTGCGGGCCGTGCAGCTACGGGCGCTGTACGCGGCCGGCCGCCAGTCCGAGGCGCTGGACAGCTACACCGACCTGCGCGACCGGCTCGCCGACGAGCTGGGACTGGACCCTGCCCCGGAGCTTGTCGCCCTGCACCGTCGCATCCTCGAACAGGACGCCGACCTGAGCGCGCCACCGACGGCGACGACCACCCGCGACAACCTCCCCGCCCAGCTCGACGAGCTGATCGGACGGGCCGAGGCGCTGTCCGAGCTGCGGACCCTGCTGCCCCGGCAACGGTTGGTCACGCTGGTCGGGCCCGGCGGGGTGGGCAAGACGCGACTCGCCATCGAAGCGGCCCGTACCGTCCCCGGTGGCGTCCGCATGGTCGAGCTGGCGCCACTGCCCGCCGGTGACCTCGGCATCGCCGAACGGGTGCTCGGCGCGCTTGACGTGCGCGAGTCCCCCGGCATCAACCTCTCCGCCGTCGACAGGCTCGTCGCGGCGTTGCGGCAACGGCACCTGCTGCTCGTGCTGGACAACTGCGAACACGTCATCGAGCCGGTCGCCGAGCTGGTGGCCCGGCTGCTGCGCGCCGTACCCGGGCTGAGCGTGCTGGCCACCAGCCGAGAACCGCTCGGGCTGACCGGGGAGCTGCTCTGGGACGTACCCCCGTTGTCCGTGCCCGGCGACGGTGACCTGGACACGGTCCGGCGCTCGGCGGCGGCCCGGTTGTTCGCCGCCCGCGCCGCCGCGCAGCAGCGCGGATTCCGGCTCGACGCGCGCACGGCACCGGCGGTGGCCCAGCTCTGCCGCCGTCTCGACGGCCTGCCGCTGGCGCTTGAGCTGGCCGCGACCCGGGTACGGGCGCTCGGCGTGCGGGGCGTGGTGCAGCGGCTCGACGACCGGTTCCGGCTGCTCGCCACACAGCAGCGGGACGTGCCGCCGCGGCAGCGGACGCTGACCGCCGTCATCGGCTGGAGCTGGGACCTCCTGGACGAGGCGGACCGGCTCGCCCTGGCCCGGCTCGCCGTGTTCGGCGACGGCTGCACGCCGGAGGCCGCCGAGCGGGTCTGCGGGAGCGACCTGGACACGCTGGCGCGACTCGTGGACCGGTCGCTCGTGGTGCTCGACGATGCGGGTGCGGCACCGCGCTACCGGCTGCTCGAATCGGTGGCCGCGTTCTGCCTGGACCGCCTCGCCGACGCCGACGCGGTCCGGGCACGGCACGCCGCCTATTACACCGGGTTGGCCGAACGCGCCGACCCAGGGCTTCGCGGTGCCGAGCAGCAGCGATGGCTTGCGGTGCTGGACGCCGAGACTGCGAACCTGCGCGCGGCGCTGGACAACGGCGGCGGGCTGCGCCTGGCTGTCGCGTTGAGCTGGTACTGGTACCTGCGCGGCCGGTTCACCGAGGCACGGCGGGCGCTCGCCACACGCGGCGACGAGGAGCAGGAGGCGCGCTCGGCGCCCTGGCGGGTCGGCTTCGCGCTGTTGCAGGGCGACGAGATCCGACCAGCCGACGTACACGCCGCGGTGGCCGGTGGGACAGACGAACGGGCCGCCTGGTTCGCGGCGAACGCGGTGATCGACCACAGTGACCTGACCCTCGCGGCGGAGCTGCTGCCCACCACCGTCGCCGATCCGTGGACCGAGGCAGCGGTGCTCAGCTCCCGGGCCAGGATCGCGCACGCGATGGGTGACCAGGGCGCACTGGAGAGCGCCGCGACCCGCAGCGCCGCGCTGTTCGCGAAGCTCGGCGACCGGTGGGGACGGCTCGTTGCGACCGAGTGGGTGGGTGGGCTCGCGGACATGCGCGGCGAGCACGAACGCGCCGCGGCCCTGTACCGGGAAGGGTTGCGCTGGGCCGAGGAGCTGGCACTGTGGCCGCAGGTGGGCAGCACGCTGTCCTGGCTGGCCTGGCTCGCGGTGCAGACCCGCGACTACGCGCAGGGCCGCGAACTCGCCGAACGCGCGTACCAGTTGGCGCTGGAGCAGGCCACGCCCAGCGCCATCGTCTTCGCGCAGATGAGCCTCGCTCTGGCGGCCCGCCGCGACGGCAAGCTCGACGTCGCCGTCACCCACCTGAGCCACCTCGTCGAGCAGGGCCGCGCCGAGCCCTGCCCGGCGTTGTACCTGCCGCTGGTCCTTGTCGAGCTGGGCTACGCGGTCGAACAGGACGGCGACCCGGACGGCGCACTCGCCCTGCACGTCGAGGCGTTCGCGGCCGCCGAGGCGATCGCGTCGACACGGGACACGATCGGTCCCCTGGAGGGGATGGCGTCGGCGGTCCGCTCACCGGAGGCCGCCGCCCGGCTCCTCGGCGCGGCGGCCGCCGCCCGGCTGGTCACCCGGTCTCCCGCCTCTCCCACCGAACGGGACGAGATCGACCGGGTGGCCGAACGCCTTCTGTCCGTCCTGGGGCGGGAACGCTTCGACGCCCTGGTCGCCGACGGCATGGAGCTGAGCCCGAGCGAGGCTCGCGCTCAGCTCTGACCAGCCGGTCAGGCGGCAGTCCCCGGTCGGTACGTGGCGATGATGACGCCGCTCCTGTGCACCCGGGTGCCGATCAGCTCGAAGGACACCGGGACGTCCTTCAGTGGGGCGGTGAGGCTGGCGCCTCCCTGGAGCACCGGGCAGATCCAGAACCGGACCTCGTCCACCAGCCCTGCGTGGACCAGCTGCGCGGTGACCGAGCCGTAGCCGTACTGGATGATGTCGCCCCCGTCCTGGGCCTTGAGCCGGGTGACCTCCTGCACCAGATCACCCTGGAGCACCTCCGTGTTGTTCCAGGTGGGGTTGGTGAGGGTGGTCGAGGCGACGTACTTCTTGACGTTGTTGAAGTAGGCGGCACCCGTGCTCGGGTCGCTCTCGTCCCGCTGCGGCCAGGCGGCGGACATGCCGTCGTAGGTGACCCGGCCCATCAGCATCGCGTCGGCCTCGTCCGTCTGCGAACCGGCGAAGGCGGCGGCCTCCTCGTCGAAGTACGGCATGGTCCACGTCGGGTTCTCGATGACGCCGTCGAGGGTGATGTAGGTCGAGTTGATGAGTTTGCGCATCGGATTCTCCTGGCTGTCGGTCGTGCTCCGGTGACATCCAGGAGCCTGCCGGCCCGCGCTTACGATTCGCTTCAGGTGCCCTTACCGGCGTCGGCGACCGGATCGGTGAGCGGGATCGGCAGCGCCTGGGTGTCCGCCGTGCCGCCGCCAGCGGAGTGGGCCGGCGCGGGACGGTCGCTGGTGCGGCTGTGCAGGCGTCCCCGCCCGGCCGGCCCGGCACGCCGGGTCACCTCGACTGTCACCATCCGCACCGGCGGTGGCGGTGCGGTGAAGCGTCCGACCCCCCAGCGCACCCAGATGGGGATCCGCCCGGCGTCCGCCTCCGCCCGCAGCTTCTGCACCGTCCGCGCCCGGTCGGTGTGATCGACCTCCACGACGACCGGCGGGCCGTCCGGGCGGGCGCACGCCACGTCGAGTACGGAGTGCCGCTCCTGCATGGGCGGCGGCAGCGGCACCACGCTTGGCGCCCGCCGGTAGACCCGCCAACCCTGCGCCTGCGCCCAGCGCACCACCGCGTCAATGACCCGTGCGGTGACCTCGTCGGTGTCCAGGTCGACGAACGTCAGATCGGCAAGCTGACGGCCCAGGTCCGCGGCCAGCCGCTCGCCCTGCGCCGTGTCGTCCACCGGCGCAGGATAACGCCTCGACCGAGTGCGGCCACGGCCGCGGCGAGGTGCTGGGACGCCTCAGCCCACCGTCGCGATGGCGGCGAGGTGCCCGGACGTCTCAGCCGACAGCGGTCGCGGTGACGGCGAGGTGCTGGGCCAGCCACGCGGTGGTGGCCGTGCGGGCGGCCTCGGCCTTGTCGCGGGCCAGGAAGTCGTGGCCCTCGCCGGCCAGGACCAGATGCCCGTACGGGACGCCGCGAGCGGCGAGGGCCTGCGCCACCTGGGCCGACTCGCCGGCCGGCACGTTCGTGTCGTTGGCGCCGTGGATGAGCAGCACCGGCACGTCGAGGCGGTCCAGGTGGGTCATCGGCGACAGGTCCCGCAGCAGCTCGGCGTCGCGCACCGGGTCGCCGTACTTGCTGACGGCGGCGGCGGCGATCCACGGCTCCGTGCCGGCGAAGAACGTCCGGAAGTCGGAGATGCCACACTCGGCCACCCCGGCGGCGAACAGGCCGGGAAAGTTCACAAGCACCGCGAGGACCAGGTAGCCACCGTAGGAGCGCCCCAGGCAGCCCAGCTGACCCGGCCGGGCCACGCCGCTGTCGAGCAGGAAGTCCGCGCACGCCGCCACGTCGGCGATCGCGCCGTACCGGCCGGCGAGGTTGTCGGCGGCCACGAAGGTACGCCCGAAGCCGGACGAGCCGCGCACGTTCGGCGCGAAGACCGCGACGCCCTGCGCGACGAGGGCCTGGAACAGCGGGTTGTAGCAGGGGCGTTCCTGCGCCTCCGGGCCACCGTGCAGGCTGATCGCCGTCGGCCAGGGGCCGGGGCCGGGCGGCCGGTACAGCCAGCCGGACAGCGGCATTCCGTCGCGCGCCCGCAGGTCCACCAACTGCGGCGCGACTCCACCACCGCCGGCGCGTGTGGCGGCGGCGTCCGGCCGCAGCGGACGCGGCGCGGCTGTCGCCGGGTCGACGAGCCAGACCTCCCGGGGCTGCACCGGCCCCTGCGCGGTGAGGCAGAGCAGGTCGCCTCCGGCGGCGAAGACCGCGCCGTCGAGCACCTCCCCCGGCGCCGCGACGGCCCGCTGCACACCGCCGGGAAGGTCGAACAGGCTCAGCTCGCTGCGCCCGCCGTAGGTGTTCCACAACAGCGCTGCGCGACGCCTGTCGGCGCTGACCGCGACGTACTCCAGCTCGGCGTCCGGTCGTCCGGCGAGCCGCACCGGCGCCGGCTCGTCCCGGGTCAGGTCGACCCGCACCAGCGCGGCCAGTTCGCTGAACACGTCGGTGCGGGCCAGCACGCTCGTCCCGTCCGGGCCGAACCAGCCCTGGTCGGTGCTGCCCCGGCCGGTGTCCGGCAGCAGCCGCCGCCGCTCGCCGGTCGCCACGTCCAGCATCTCCAGCCAGCGGGCGTTGCGCGGGCCACGGCGCAGCAGGGCGGCGCCGGCATCCGCTGTGACGTCCAGCAGGCTGAGCAGGTCGTCCTCGACAAGCACCCGCCGCTGCCCGGTCCCCGCGTCGATCAGCAGCGCCGTACCCCGCTCTGCGGTCTCGGTGACCGCCATCAGCGCGCCGCCGGGCAGCCACCCGGACAGGGACGCCGAGTGGCGGCCGAAGCCGGCGACCTGCCGGCGGCGCGTACCGTCGGGGCGCAGCACCCACAGCTCGGTGCGGGGCGCTCCGCCGGGCGCGACGACGCACGCAAGCCACTGCCCGTCCGGCGACCAGCTCACCGCCAGGACCGGCTCGTCGCCGGTCGGCACCGCGACGGCTTCGGAGGCGTCCACGTCGCGGACCCAGACGCCGGGCGTCCCTGCCCGGTCGGACAGGAACGCCACCCGCAGGCCGTCCGGGGAGGGCGCGGGTGCGAAGTCCTCGCCGACCGGTGGCGACGGCAGCAGCCGGCGACCGGTCGGGCGGCCCCGGCGGGTGGTACGCGGCGCCTCGGTCCGTGCCCTCATCTAAACCCCGATCCGCTGCAACCAGAGCTCCAGCAGCCCGAGCTGCCAGAGCGCGTTCGAACCCAACGTGGTCCGCCGGGCGTTCGGCGCGTCCAGCAACTCCTCCAGGTAGTCCTTGCGGAACAGGCCCCGCTCGCGTGCCTGTCGCGCGGTCAGCGCGTCGCGGACGTCGTCGAGCAGCGGGCCGGAGAGGTGCCGGATCGCGGGGACCGGAAAGTAGCCCTTCGGGCGGTCGATCACCTCGTCCGGGACGATGCCCCGGCTCGCCGCCTTCAGCACGCCCTTGCCGCCGTGCGCCAGCTTCAACGCCGGCGGGCAGGCGGCGGCCAGCTCGACCACCTCGTGGTCGAGGAACGGCACCCGCGCCTCCAGCCCCCAGGCCATCGTCATGTTGTCCACCCGCTTGACCGGGTCGTCGACGAGCATCACCAGGCTGTCCTGGCGCAGCGCCGCGTCCAGCGCGGTGTCCGCGCCCGGCGCGGCGAAGTGCGCGGTGACGAACTCCAGGCTGGCGTCGTGGTCGAGCATCCACTCGGGCGCCAGCTGGTCGGCGAGCGCGTCGTGGCGACGGTCGAAGAACACCCTGACGTACGCCTCGACGGCGTCCTCGCGGGCCACGTTCGCCATCGGTGGGTACCAGTCGTAGCCGGCGAAGATCTCGTCGGCGCCCTGACCGGACTGCACCACAGTGATCCGCTGCGACACCTCCTCGGAGAGCAGGTGGAACGCCACGCAGTCGTGGCTGACCATCGGCTCGCTCATCGCCCCGATGGCCGCGTGCACGGCCGGCACGAACCGGTCGCCGCCGATGCGGATCTGCTGGTGGTCGGTGCCGAACTCGCGGGCCACCAGGTCGGAGTAGTGGAACTCGTCGCCGCTCTCCCCCGCCTTCGCCTCGAACCCGATGCTGAAGGTGGCCAGCCCGGTCTGGCCCTGCTCGGCCAGCAGGGCGACGATCAGGCTGGAGTCGATGCCGCCGGAGAGGAGCACGCCGACAGGCACGTCGGCGACCATCCGGCGACGTACGGCGGTGCGCAGCGCGGACATGATCCGCTCCTGCCACTCGTCCGCGGACATCGGCGGCGCGGCCGCGCGGGTGAACTCCGGCCGCCAGTAGACGGTGTCGGTGCTGCGACCGTCGCCGGTGATCACGCGTACGGTCGCCGGGGGCAGTTTGCGGACGCCGGCAAGGATGGTGCGCGGCGGCGGCACCACCGAGTGGAAGCTCATGTAGTGGTGCAGTGCCACCGGGTCGAGGTCGGTGTCCACGCCACCGGCGGCCAGCAGCGCCGGCACTGTCGAGGCGAAGCGGATCCGGCCCGGCGTCTCGGCGAGGTAGAGCGGCTTGATGCCGAGCCGGTCGCGGGCCAGCACCAGCGTGGACGTGGTCAGCTCGACCAGGGCGAAGGCGAACATCCCAAAAAACCGCTCGACGCACGCCGTCCCCCACCGGTGGTACGCCTTGAGGATCACCTCGGTGTCCGAGGTGGACCGGAAGGAGTAGCCGGCGGCGGTCAGCTCGTCACGCAGCTCCTGGTAGTTGTAGATGCAGCCGTTGAAGACCAGGGCCAGGCCCAGCTCGGAGTCGACCATCGGTTGGGCGCCGGCGTCGGACAGGTCGATGATGCGCAGCCGGCGGTGCACGAGCGCCGCCGGCCCGTGCCGCCACCGCCCCTCGCCGTCCGGCCCCCGGGAGGCGAGGGCGGGGAGCATCCGCTCGACGGCCGCCATGTCCGGCGGCGCCCCGTCGAGGCGGAACTCGCCTCCGATACCGCACATGGCTCACCTCTCATCGGCTCGGGTCGCTCGGGCCGCTGACCGGTCCAGGGTTGGCTGGCCGGGTTGCGTCCCGATGACATCAAGGTCAAGCGTGGGTTACGCGGGTGGTTGATCGGCTCCGCCGAGCAGCCAGGTGTCCTTCGACCCACCGCCACGGGACGAGTTGACGATCATGCTGCCGGCCGGCGCGACCCGGGTCAGCGCCACCGGCGCCACCTCGGCCGTGTCACCGAGGAAGACGAACGCCCGCAGGTCGACGTGCCGGGGTGCGAGGGCGGTGCCGTCGAACACCGGGTGGGTGGTCAGCGAGATCACCTCCTGGGCGATCCACCGGTGCGGCGCGGCGAGGATCTGCTCCCGGACGGCGTCCAACTCCTCCGCCTCGGCGCGCGGACCGATCACCACGCGGTCCCCGCCGTACCCGTCGACGGGCTTGAGCACCAACTCGTCCAGCCGGCCCAGCACGTCGGCGCGCTGCTCGGGCAGCCCGCACAGGTACGTCGGCACGTCCGCGAGCAGCGCCTTCTCCCCCAGGTAGTACTCGATGAGCCGCGGCACGTACGCGTACAGGGCCTTGTCGTCGCCGACGCCGTTGCCGAGCGCGTTGGCCAGGGTGAGCCGCCCCGCGTGCACGGCGGCGAGCAGTGGCCAGCCCAGCGGCACCCCGTCGGCGCCCGGCGCGTGCAGCAGCGCCTCCTCGTCCATCCGCAGGTAGATCACGTCGACCTGGCTGCGGCGGCCCTCGCGCACCAGGCACACCCGGCCGTCCTCCACCAGCAGGTCGCTGCTCCCGATCAGCGGCACGCCCATCTCGTCGGCGAGCAGCCGGTGCTCGAACCACGCCGGGTCGCCGGGGCCGCTGCTGAGCACCACCACGGCGGGGTCGTCGGCGGCGGCTGGCGCGGCGGCGAGCAGCGCCCGGTGCAGCATCGCAGGTGTCTCGTCGGCGGGCAGCAGGTCGTCGGGCACCGGCAGCTCCGGCAACACCGCCCGGGTCAGCCTGCGGTTCTGCACCGCGTAGCCGAGACCCGAGGGAACCCGCAGGTTGTCCTCCAGCACGTACCAGCCGCCGTCGGGGTCGCGCACCAGATCCGTGCCGGACACCTGGGCGCGGGTGCGGCGGCGACCCATCAGCGCGCCGGTGGGTCGCAGGCCGGGTGAGGACTCCACCACCCAGGCCGGCACCACGCCGTCGGCCACGACGGCCCGCTCGCCGTAGACGTCGCGGAGGAAGGCGTCGAGCGCGCGGGCGCGCTGCACCAGGCCGGCGCGCAGCGCATTCCAGTCGGCGGCGGGCACGACCCGGGGCACCAGGTCGAACGGGAAGAGCCGGGTGCTCGCCTCACCGGCCACGCTGAAGGTCACGCCCCGGGCACGCTGCTCCTCGTCGCGGTCGTGCTCGCGTTGGCGCAGACCGACGGTGCCCAGGCCGCGCAGGGCGGCGAGCAGCGGCCGGTACGCCGGCTCCGGTCCGTCCGGGCCGAAGACCTCGTCGCCGGCGTCGACGTACGTGGGCAGGGCCGGCGGTGGCGGTGCACCCGGGCCGGGGGCGCCGGTCCGGCCCCGGGTCTCGTCGAGCAGCAGGTCGACCACGTCGGCCAGTCGGCCGCGCCGCTCGTAGGCCCGTCGCTGCCTGGCGGCGGAGCTGCCGCGCGCCAGCGCGTAGCGGGTCAGCTCGCTTATCTGTTCCCAATCTCCCGTCGCCTCCAGCTGCGGGCGCAGGTCGGTCACCAGGCGGCGTAGCGCCTCGGCGGCCGGCACCGGCCGGGCCGAGCGGGGCAGGTCCAGCAGGTCGCCCTCCAGCCCGGAGCGGGCGGCCCGCCACACGGCGGCGCGCAGCACCGGCGGGCGTACGGCGGTGCGCTCCACGCCGGCGCGAAGCGCGGCGACCTCCCGGCGGACCAACGCCCGGAACAGGCCGGTGAGCAGGACGATGATGTCCACGTCGGAGTTGGCGTCGGTGATCCGCAGCTCCACCGTCGGCACGTGCGCCGACGGCCGCACGTCGAAGTAGATCATGGCGGGGTCGGTGATGGTCTCCGAGGAGATCAGCTCGGCGACAAGCGCCTCGTGGTCGGCAGCGCTTGTCACCTCGCCCGGGTCGCCGGCCGTGGGCCAGCGTTGCCACACCAGCGAGCGGACGCTTGCGTAGCCGCTGTCCTGACCCATCCAGTACGGCGAACTGGTGGACAGCGCGAGCAGCAGCGGCAGCCACGGCTGGACCCGGCGGGTGACGGCGACCGCCAGATCCCGGTCGGACACCCCGACGTGCACCTGCGCGCCGCAGATCAACTGCTCCCGGGCGAGCATCTGGTACTCGTCGAGCATCCGCCGGTAGCGGGAGGTGGGGGTGACACTCGGGTCGCCGTCGGCGCGCAGCGGCACCGTACCTGCCGCCACGATTCCCAGCCCGGCCCGGTCGGCTACCTGGACGGCCGACTGGCGCAGCCGGGTCAGCTCGGTACGGATCTCGTCCAAGGTGCGGCAGACGGCGGTGTTGGTCTCCACCACGCTGCGGTGCAGTTCGGCGGTGAACGACGTGGCCGGCAGCCGGTCGAGCAGTTCCCCGGCCCGGGGCACCAACTCGCGGGTGTGCAGGTCGACGACGTGGAACTCCTCCTCCACACCGATGGTGGCGAGGTCCGCCGGATCGGCGTCGTCGACCGGCGTGACCGGCTGGGCGCGGGATGCGGGCACCGCCCGGCCGTTGCCGGACCGGCCCAGCGGCCCGTCGAACGTCGCCGCGTTCGTGGTGTTCTCGACCATGGTCACCCCGGTTCGCGTATCGGTGTGTCGACTTGTCCGACGAGCGTTCCCAGGATTGGTACCGGGAGTGTTTCCGGCGCGTTAAGGTGACGCACCGTTCTGCCCGGGCCGCTCTGCCGCGCGGGCCATCGGGTGTCACCCGCGCGCGGGCCATCGGGTGTCACCCGCGCGCGGGCCATCGGGTGTCACCCGGGTCGACGCCTGCTATGTCCAAAGGACATGCCGGTGAGTCAGCACTCTGACTCACCGGCATGTCGCACGATTCCTGCCGTCGATCGCGATTGATCGCGACCGAGGTCACCTCATGTTGGCGACCACGAACGGCGCGTGGCCGTGCAGGTAGTTGTCCCATCCGCCGGTGACCGGCGCACCCGGGCTGAGCAGGTTCGTGGTGTCGGTGCCGACGTCGAGCTTCCAGGCCGTCCAGGAGATGCCGTTCGCCTTCATCCAGTCCATCCAGGACTGCGCCTCCGGCAGGCAGGCCCGGCCGTCGAGACCACCGTCGGCGTGGCTGGCACCCCACTCGGTGACGAACAGCGCCAGGCCGGCCCGGATCGCCGCGTCACCCTTGGCGCGCAGCGACGCGCCGTGGGTGCACGAGTAGAAGTGCAGCGTGTACATCAGGTTGGTGCCGGACACCGGGCTGGCCGCCGCGACGTCCACGTCCTGCGACCAGGTCGGGGTGCCGAGCACCACGATGTTGTCCGGGTCGGCGGCGCGGATCGCCGCGACAACCGCCTGGTGGTACGGCTTGATGACGTTCGTCCAGCTCACCTGCAACGGCTCGTTGTAGGGCTCCCAGATGACGTTCGGCAGGTGGCCGTAGCGGCGGGCCAGGTCACCGAAGAAGGCCACCGCCTGCGACTGGTTGTTCTGCGCCTCGTGCGCGTGCCAGTCGACGATCACGTACACCCCGGCGGTGACCGCGTTGTTGATGATGGTCTCCACCTGGTTGCGCGCCCTGGTCGGGTCGCTGAGGTACGCGCCGGCCGGCTCCACACCCATCGCCGCGCGGATCACCTGAAGCTTCCAGTTGTCGCGCATCCAGGTCAGCGCGGACAGGTTCTCGGCGTACGGGGCAGTCTCCCAGTTGAGCCACATGCTGCTGATGCCCCGCAACTGCACACGCGCGCCGGACTTGTCGCACATCGTCGTGCCGCACACCCGCAGCTGCCCGTGCCGCTCGACGGGCGTGCCGGTCGTCGGCGGCGGACTCGTGGGCGGCGGGGTGGTCGGTGGCGGTGTCGTGGGCGCCGGAGTGGTCGGCGCGGGAGTGGTGGGCGTCGGAGGCGGGCCGCCGGCGCAGGCCGCGCCGTTGACAGTGCAGTTGACGGGGGTGCCGGAGCCGTCGACGAGGAAGCCGAACGCCGTCGACGCCCCGGCGGCCAGGGTGCCGTTCCAGGACAGGTTGGTGAAGGTGTAGCGGCTGCCGGAGGTCGTCTGCTGCGCGTTCCACGACTGGCTGATGCTGGAGGAGGCCGGCAGGTCGAACTCGACGCGCCAGCTGGTGATCTGTGCCGACGTGTTGTTGGTGACAGTGACCTGACCCTGGTAGCCACTGCCCCAACTGTTCGTCACGGAGAACACGGCGGTCGCCGCACTCGCCGGCGTGGCCGCGATCGCCACCGCGCCGGCTATCAGGCCGGCGACGGCCAGCGACGTGACAAGTCTCAGTGTGCGCATGCTGAACCCGCTTCGGATCGACGGTGATGGTCTGAGGCGGGGCGGCGCCAGAGCCGACAATATCGATCTTCCACGATGTGTTCAAGGCGTGCGGCCGGTCTTCCGCTCGCCGGGGACAGCTGAGCGGTGTGCGCCGCTCAGCGCACCTTCATGAGATCGACAAGTTGGTCCAGCGCAGCGCCCCATCCCTCGTGGAAGCCCATCTCGTCGTGCGACTTCTTCGCCGACTCGTCGGCGTGGATCGCGACGGCTGTGTACTTCGTGCCCGCGCCGTCCGGCTCGATCCGCACCACAGCGGTGAACGGGAAGCCGTCCTGGGCGATCTGCGGACGGAAGCCGGGCCCCAGGCCGGAGGTGAAGACCAGCGTCGAACCCTCGTCGACCACCAGGATGCAGCCGCTGTTCGGGTACTCCTCGCCCTCGGGCGAGCGCATTGTCGTGTCGAATCTGCCGCCGGGCCGCAGGTCAATCTCGCAGGCGACTGTCGACCAGGGCTTCGGGGTGAACCACTGCATGATCAGCTCGGGCGTGGTCCAGGCCCGCCAGACCAGCTCCGGCGGCACGTCGACGGTGCGCTCCAGGACGAGATCGAGGTCGGGATTCACTGTGTAGACGGTCATCGTTCTTGCTCCTTCAGGTCGTAGAGAAGCGAATCGAGTTGGTCGAGGCGTCGGGTCCATCGCGCGCGCTGCGCGGCGAGCCAGGTGTCGAGGTGCTCCAGCGGCTGGGGCGCGAGCCGGTAGGTGCGAACTCGGCCCGTCTTCTCCGACGTCACCAGACCGGACTGTTCGAGGACGTGCAGGTGCTGCGTGAACGACGGCAGCGCCATGTCGAACGGACGAGCCAGGTCACTGGTCGTGGCCGGCCCTTGGGTGAGGCGCTCGACGACCTGGCGGCGGGTGGGGTCGGCCAACGCCTGGAACACGCTGTCGAGAACGCTGCCGCCCTCCCCCGCATACTTAGCCATGCGCCTAACTATGCACCGAGACATTACTTAGGTCAAGGCCTAAGTATTGCGACCTGGGGCGGGTCACGGATCGCCGGACGCCGGCACCGGTCGTAGCGTAGGGCGTATGCGAACCACCACGCTGGGCAGTGCGGGACCCGAGGTCGGCGTCATCGGCCTCGGGTGCATGGGCATGAGCCACGGATACGACATCACCGGTCCCCGCGACGACGACACGTCGATCGCCGTGATCCGACAGGCGCTGGACCTGGGTGCCACGCTTATCGACACGTCCGACGTGTACGGGCCGTACACGAACGAGGATCTGGTGGGGCGGGCGCTGGCCGGCGGCCACCGGGAGCGGGCCGTCCTGGCGACCAAGGTCGGCCTGGTGACCACCTCCCCCACCGGCGGCCCCGGCAACTCACCGAAGATCGGCAACGACGGCCGGCCGGAGCACATCCGCGTGGCGATCGACGCCAGCCTGCGCCGGCTCGGCACCGACCACGTCGACCTCTACCAGCTGCACCGCGTCGACCCGCAGGTGCCCATCGAGGAGTCCTGGGGTGCGATGGCGGAGGTCGTCGCGGCGGGCAAGGCGCGGCAGATCGGCCTGTCCGAGGTGACTGTGGAGCAGATCGTGCGGGCTCAGACGGTCCACCCGGTGGCGTCGGTGCAGTCGGAATTGTCGCTGTGGACCCGTGACCCGTTGACCGAGGTGCTGCCGTACTGCGCGCAGCAGGGCATCGCGTTCCTGCCGTTCTCGCCGCTGGGCAGGGGTTTCCTCACCGGCCGGTTCACGTCCTTCGACGACCTGCCCGCCGACGACTTCCGCCGTGGCCTGCCGCGTTTCCAACAGGACGCGCTGCGCGCCAACCTGGCCATCGTCGCCCGGGTCCGCGAGATCGCCGACCGGGCCGGGCTCAGCCCCGCGCAGGTCGCTCTCGCGTGGGTGGTCGCCCAGGGCGAGCAGGTCATTCCGATCCCCGGCACGAAGACCCCGAAGTACCTTGTGGACAACTGCGCGGCCGGCGACGTGCGGCTCAGCGCCGAGGACCTGGCCGACCTCGACGCCCTGCCCGCGCCCGAGGGTGGACGCTACTGACCATCGCCGCCCTGACGCCGGGCTGGTCGCGGACCACACTGGTCCGCGACCAGCCCGACCCGCCGTGGTCAGGCGGGCCGGGCGTCGGCGTCCACCGGTGGGCCGAACCGCACGCCGACGCCTGGGGAATACAGCACGCTGACCGGAGGCCCGGCCGGTGTCGGCAGCCCGGCGGCGGTGACCAGTTCGTCGTCAAGGTGCAGCAGTTCGGCGCGGTGCAGTGGCCAGCGCGGATGCCAGTTCGGCAGGTGCAGCGTGCGCCCGTACGCCCGGGTGTGCAGCCCCCAACGGGCCGTGACGAAATGCTCAAGCGGCGTCGGTTCGGCGATCGCCTCCCCCACCCGAACCACCATCCGGCTCGTCGTGCCTGCCGGGCCGGGCCAACGTCGCCGGCACCGGTAGGTGAGCCGGTCACCGTCGCGGTCCACCCCCATCGAGGACCAGAGGTACGGCAGGCGCAGCGTCGCCTGGGCGACAAGCACGGGAACGAGGCGGGACGCGTCAAGCGACCGGAACACCACAGCACGCCGTCCGTTGGCGTCGACCGAGTAGAGCCGGACGTTCGTCTCCCAGAACGTGCCGAAGTACGGCACCGCCGGCCCACGGCCGAAGCCCAGCCCCACCATCCGAAAGCCGATCAGACCGACGTAGGTGACGCCGTCGATGGTGTCCGGCCGGGTCCCGACGGGCAGCAGCGGCGCGACGGTCTCCGGGGTGACCGCCCAGTGCAGGAACGTGAGGTCCTCCCAGCGCTGCCGTAGGACCGCCCACGGGAACGACTGTCGGGGCGCGATGTCGACCGGCTCGATGTCCACGCTTCCATCCTGACTCAGGGCTCGGGCGGGACCGGCATCAGGCGTGCGGGCCGACGCTCACCGTGCCAATGGTCAGCGCCGCCCTGCCCTCCAGGATCTGGCCGACCCGATCGACCTCGTCCTCCAACTCCCGCCGCCGACCCGGGTCGAGTGCCTGCAACGGCTCGACAGTGACGTGGATCGCGCGGCCGGAGCGGCGTTGGTGCCACACGCCCGAGACCACCCCGTCGACAAGCAGCACCGGAAAGTTGCCGGCCTGGCCACGAGCCAGCGCCCGCTCGGCCGCGACGCCCGGATAGAGCCGCTCGCGCGGATGGCAGCCAACCGCGTACGCGTCGAAGTAGGGCAGGAGCCGCAACCCGGACGGCGGGTCGGTCGGGAAGTCGGTGTCGTTGGCGGCCACCCATGCCTGCGCGCCCTCCACTGTCACCTCGGCCAGGTCGATGGAGTCGAACAGCGACGTCGCCCACCGCACCGGCGCCGCGAGCCACTTGGCGAACTGCGCCGGGGTGGCTGGCCCGTAGGCGAACAGATATCGGCGGGCGAGATCGGTCAGGGCGGCGTGGCCGGCCATCGGTGCGAAGCCGGGGAGCCAGCGCGTCGGGCTGGTGTAGGTGATGGCGCGACCCCGTGTCGGGCCGAAGCAGATCACCCCTGCCCGGCTGGCGGTCGCCATCGCCGCCATCCACCGCGGCCACAGGTCCTGGAATGCCTCCATGACCCGCTCACCGGCCCACGGGCCGGTGCGGGCGACGATCTCCTCGGTCAACTCGGCGGTGGTCAACTCGGCCTCGGCCAACGCGTCACCGATGGCGGCGAGGACCTGCCCGGTCTGCTCGGGCGTCAACAGGTGGCGGCTCTGCTCCCACGACGGAGGCGGTATCGCGGTGAGCGCGCCGATCCACATCGGCAGGTCCGCGGCGGCCAGCAGGTGCACAGTCCCGCGCGGTCCACGGGTCTTGACCAGGGTGCGGTCCGTCCAGAGCGCCTGTCGCACAAGGGCGCGGGTGGCACCAGGCACCCGGAGCCCGATCGACAGCTCGGCGGCGGAGGCGACCTGGGCGTGCGCGCCGCACATCGCGGACACCACATCGGCGACGCCCTCGGCGCCCGGTGGCGACTCGGGTGACGTCCGCGCCGAGAGCCCGTGCCGGGCGAGACGCCGGGCCGACACCTGCGCCCAGCTCAGGTCGGTCATCGCAGGCTCCCGCGGTGGGCGTGGCTGTCGGCGCGGATCCCCATGACGCCCACGCTATGGCCGGGGTACGTCAGTTTCCGGCCGGCACCAGCTGACCCGGACCGCGCACCATCACCCGCCGTACGCTGGTACGGGCGATGCGGCCGACCAAAACGCCCAGAACGCCACAAGCGGAACGCCAGGGGGCGCGATCGTGACACAGGGTGACGCGGAGCTGGTCCTGCTCGCGCAGGCGGGCGACGCGGCGGCGCTCGGCGCGCTGCTGGCCCGGCACGAAGCAGCCATGCGGGCCGTGGCGGTGAGCGTGCTCGGCTACGGTCCGGACGCCGAGGACGCGGTCCAGGACGCCGTCGTCGTCGCGCTACGTCGCATCGGTGACGTCCGCGACCCGGCCGCCGTCGGCCCGTGGCTACGCATGATCGTCCGCAACAACAGTCGGACGGCACTGCATCGGCCCCGCCCGGTCCCGGTGGCCGAGCCGGAGTGGTTCGCCGGCCCCTCCGACACGCCCACCCCGGAGCAGGCACTCGCCCGGGGAGCGATGCGCGACTGGGTGTGGCACGCCATCGGGCAGTTGTCCGAAACTGATCGACTCGTCACCCTCCTGCGGTATTTCAGCGACGCGTCCTCGTACGAGCAGATCGCCGCTGTCTGCGGCGTGCCTGTCGGCACCGTCCGCAGCCGCCTCAACCACGCGCGCCGGGCGCTCGCCGGCGGTCTACGAGCGGCGGCGACCGCGGCGCATGCCGACGTCACCGCCGCGAACGAGGCCCGGTGGCGCGACGGCCGCGACGTGATCGCCACGGCGATGCGCGGCGACTTCGACAAGGTGGTCCGGGACAGTTGGTGGCCGGACGCCGAGATGATCGTGCCGGGTGGCCGGCGCGGCGGCCGTGACCTCGCGGTCGCCGGCATGACCCGCGACCTGACCGCCGGGGTACGCCAGCGGCTGCGCAACGTGGTGGCCAGCGGTGACGTGCTGATCTGGGAGACCGACCTGATCAGCCCGCCGGACGACCCGGAGCACTGCCCTCCCGGTGCGCTGTGGCTGCAGGTGCTGCGTGCGGGCCGGGTGCGCCGGCTCACCCTCTTCCACCCCGTCCCGGCGCGCGGGGCCCGCCCACCGGCGCTTGTCTGAGGAAGTTTTCCCGACCGGGCGAACTTTCCGCCCGACCCCCGCATCTGGTCTGCGACCAGTCATCACCTGCCGCGTCGGCACGGCCGCGCGGCTCATCGATCGGGGAAAACTCCATGGGTTCCACAGGCCACGACGTCGGCGCGCTCACACGCCACGAGATCAGCGTCGGTGGCGTCCGGCAGGTCTACCACGTCGCCGGCACCGGCCCGATCTGCGTGGCGCACTCCGGCGGCCCCGGCATCGAGTGGGCCTACCTGCGGATGCCGCGCCTGGAAGAGCACTTCACGATGGTGTACGTCGAGCCGGTCGGCACGGGCGCCTCCGGGCGGCTCGACGACGCGTCCGACTACCGTCTCGACACGTACGTCCGGTTCCTCGCCGCCGTCGTCGACGACCTCGGCGAGCCCAGGGTGCACCTACTCGGGCACTCACACGGCGGCTTCGTCGTCCAGCGGTACGCGCTGGCGCACCCGGACCGGGTCGCCGGTCTCGCCCTGTACGACACCTCGCCGGTCACCGGCGCCGAGTTCTGGGGCGAGGCGATGGCCAACCTCGGCGCGTACCCGCTGCGGCACCCGCACCGGCCGGAGGCGGCGGCGATCCCGGCTGCCTTCGGGCAGATCGGCGGCGCCACCGACGACGAGACGTTGGGCGCCGCGCTGCGTGCCGCCGTGCCTGCCTACTTCGCGGACTTCTGGGGCCGGCAGGACGAGTTCGCCCCGTTCCAGGCCGCCGTGCGGATCTCGGCGGCGCCTGCGGACGCGCAGGACCCCACGCCCTTCGACGTACGCGACAGGCTCGGTGAGATCACCGTGCCCGTCGTGGTGATCGTCGGCGCGTACGACTTCATCTGCGGGCCACGCTGGGCCGAGCAGTTGCACGACGGGCTCAAGGATTCGCGTCTGGTGCTGCTGGAGCGCAGCGGGCACTTCGGGCACATCGAGCAGCCGGCGGAGTTCGCTCAGGCTGTGGTGGAGCTGCTGCACCGCTGAAACGGCGCACCGCCGCGCCCGACACCGTGATGGGCGTCGCGCGCGGCGGTGCTGTCGCTCAGTGGATGATGACAGGCGTCTTGACCTGCTCCCCCTGCTCGTCGTCGAGTTGCGCCCGCTGACGCCGACGCGGCAGCAGGGCGGCCGGGATGAACGTGAGCACCACAAGCCCGAACGCCACCCAGAACGTGTGGGCGAACGACTTCGCGGCGAAGTCGAGCCCGCGCTCGATGATGGACGGGTCGACCTGCTGGAGCAGCTCCGGCCGCTGCTGGGCGGCGATGGCCAGCCCCGCCTCGGTGAGCGGAGCGCCGCTCGGGTCCACCGCCCCGGGGATCGGCCGGGAGCCGTTCAGCTCGTTGGTGAGGATCACCGACATGACGGCGGCGCCGACCGAGCCGCCGATCTGCTGGAGGATGTTGACGAGCGTCGAGCCACGCGCCACCTCCTGCGCCTGCAACGTCCGCAACGCCGACGTCATGATCGGCATCATGGTGCCGCCCATGCCCAGACCCATCACGAACAGCGACGCGCCGAGCACCCAGTACGAGGTCTGCGCGTCGACCTGCGTGAAGCTGAAGAACCCGATCACGATCAGCGCCAGCGCGAACGGCACGGTACGGCCGATGGGCACCCGGTCGGCGAGCGTCCCGGCGATCGGCATCGTGATCATCGCGCCGAGCCCCTGGGGTGCGATGAGCAGACCGGCGGCCAGCGTCGACTCGCCGCGCACCTGGAGGAAGTAGCTCGGGAACAACAGGCCGGCGCCCATGAACGCGATGATGAACACGAACAGGGTCACCGAGGCGATCGTCAGGTTGCGGTTGCGGAACAGCCGCAGGTCCAGCAGCGGGTGCCGGGGCCTGAAGGAGTAGAGCACGAACGCCACCACAAGCGCGCCGCCGACGAGCATCGGCGCCCACACCTTGGTTTCGGCGAACGTGCCCGTCTCCGGCAGCGACGAGACGCCGTAGAGGAACAGGGCGAGGCCGGGCGAGAGCATCAGCATGCCGAGGAAGTCGAACGACTCCGACGGCTCGGGCGCGTCCTTCGGCAGGGCCATCTGCGCATAGATCAGGGCGACGACACCGATCGGCAGGTTGATCAGGAAGATCCAGTGCCAGCTCGCCACGTCGATCAGCCAGCCGCCGAGGATCGGGCCACCGATCGGCCCGAGCAGCATCGGGATGCCGAGGACTGCCATAAGGCGGCCGATCCGGTGCGGGCCGGCCGCCCGGGTCATGATGGTCATGCCCAACGGCATGAGCATGCCGCCGCCGAGACCCTGCAGCACGCGGTAGGCGATCAGTTCGCCGATCGAGTCGGCGGTGGCGCACAGCCCGGACCCGATGGTGAACAGCGCGAGCGCCACCATGTAGAGGCGTTTGGTGCCGAACCGGTCGGCTGCCCACCCGCTGAGCGGGATCACAGTGGCCAGCGCCAGCGTGTAGCCGGTCATCGTCCACGCGACGCGCGCGTAGGTCGCGTCGAACTCGCTCTGGAACGTGGGCAGCGCCACGCTGACCACCGTCACGTCGAGGATCGACATGATCGCGCCAAGGACGACGACGCCTGCCACCTTGAGAACTGCGGCGTCGAGCTTGTCCGAGGTCGCGACGGATTGCTGTGTCACAAACTCTCCTGAGGTCGGTTGAACACGCGTTGGTCGGCGGTGGCGGTGCCGCGCCTACCAGGCGCAGGGCGCGGCGTAACAGGACGACGACGCGCGCAGGCAGACTATCCGCCGGTTGTGACGTCGCGCCGCTGGGTTTCGTGACGCCGAGCGGTGACGGATCCGTTCGGCCGTTCGATTACGGCCGGTTGTCGGGGTGTCAATCAGTTGGCGAGGCGATCGAGCCGTCTGCCAGCACCGAACGGCAGGCGACCCGAGGCCCAAGCGCTCAGCCAGGGACCGCGAATCCGTGGATCAACCGCACCTGGTTGGGGGTTCAGGCCGGTGTCACGGTCGGTGCATGACCACTTCCACCCACACCGTCACCGGCCACTGGATCGGTGGCGAGACACTCGCCGGCTCGGCCGGCACCCTTCCCGTCGTGAACCCGGCGACCGGCGACGTCGTCGCCGAAACCCCGGCCGGCACCGCCGCCGACGTCGACCGGGCCGTCGCCGCCGCCCGGGCGGCCTTCCCCGACTGGGCGGCGACCGCCCCGGCGCAGCGGGCCGAGGTGCTGCGCCGCCTGGGCGCCGGCCTCGCCGCCCGCCAGGAGGAGATCGCGGCGGTGATCACCGCCGAGATGGGCTCCCCGATCGGGATGTCCCGGACCGCTCAGGTCGCCTTCCCCGCCGCGGTGATCGAGTCCGTGGCCGGCCTGGCCGACGACTTCGCCTGGACCGAGGAGGTCGGCAACTCGCTGATCGTCCGCGAGCCGATCGGCGTGGTCGGCGCGATCACCCCGTGGAACTTCCCGCTGCAGCAGATCGTCTCCAAGCTGGCGCCGGCGCTGCTCGGGGGCAACACGATGGTCTTCAAGCCGTCCGAGAACGCCCCGTTGACCGCGCGGATCCTCGCCGAGGTGGCCGCGGAGGCGGGCGTACCGGCGGGCGTGTTCAACGTGGTGTACGGCACCGGGGCGGTTGTCGGTGAGGCGATCTCCGCCCACCCGGACATCGACATGATCTCCTTTACCGGCTCCACCCGGGCCGGACGACACATCTCCGAGGTGGCGGCGCAGACCGTCAAGCGGGTCACGCTGGAACTGGGCGGCAAGGGCGCGACCATCATCCTCGACGACGCCGACCTGCCCTCGGCGGTCACCACGGGCATGCTGATGGCGTTCGCCAACGGCGGGCAGGTCTGCGGCGCGTGGCCCCGGATGCTGGTGCCCGCCTCCCGGCAGGACGAGGTCGTCGCACTGGCCGTCGAGGCGGCCCGGCAGCACATCGTCGGCGACCCGACCGACGAGACCACCCGAATCGGGCCGATGGCGTCCGAGGCGCACCGCCAGAAGGTGCTCGGGTACATCGAACGGGGCATCGCCGACGGTGCCCGCCTCGTGCTCGGTGGCCCGGACCGGCCCGCCGGCCTGCCGAACGGCGCCTACGTCCAGCCGACGATCTTCGCCGACGTCGACCCGACGTCCGCGATCGCCCAGGAGGAGATCTTCGGCCCGGTGCTGACGATCATCCCGTATGCCGACGAGGACGAGGCCGTGGCTATCGCCAACGGCACGCTGTACGGGCTGACCAGCGGCGTCTTCGGAGAGCCGGAGCACGCGCTGGCGGTCGCCCGGCGGCTACGCGTGGGCCAGGTAGACGTCAACGCCGGCCACTGGAACCCGCTCGCGCCGTTCGGCGGCTACCGGCAGTCCGGCAACGGCCGGGAGTTCGGCCGCTTCGGTCTGGAGGAGTTCCTGGAGATCAAGTCCATCCAACGCTGAGTCGCCGGGTACCCCGGAACACCACACCGGGGTACGCCTGTTGCAGTCGACGTGCCGGTCCCGCCGGTCCGCCCGGGTGAAGGAGAAGCCAGCCGTGAACCGCGCCGAACTCGCCAGTTTCCTGCGGACCCGACGCGAGGCGCTCCAGCCCGAGGACGTGGGGCTGCCCCGGGGCCAGCGCCGGCGTACCGGAGGGTTGCGGCGCGAGGAAGTCGCCACGTTGAGCGGTATGTCCACCGACTACTACAGTCGGCTGGAGCAGCAGCGGGGTCCGCACCCCTCCGCCCATATGCTCGCCGCGCTGGCCCGGGGCCTGCGGCTCTCCCTGGCCGAGCGGGACCACCTCTTCCAGCTCGCCGGCCACGCCGTCCCGCACCGGTCGGTCCGGGCCGACCACGTCAACCCGGGGATGATGCGGATCCTCGACCGGTTGCAGGACACCCCCGCCCAGGTGGTCAACCACCTCGGCGAGACCCTGGCCCAGACCGCGCCGGCGATCGCGCTGCTCGGTGACGAGACCCGGCACACCGGGCTGGCGCGCAGCGCGCACCACCGCTGGTTCACCGACCCCCGGGTGCGGCAACGGCACCCGGCGCAGGACCACGAGACGCAGAGCGGCCTCCTCGTGGCGCACCTGCACGCGGCGTACACCCGGGATGGCCGGGGTTCACGGGCGGCGACGATCGTCGACGACCTGCTGGCCCGGAGCCCGGAATTCACCCGGCGGTGGCAGGAGCACCCGGTGCCGGGCGGCTACTGCCCGGCGAAGCGCTTCCTCCACCCGGAGGTCGGGGCACTGGAGCTGCACTGTCAGACCCTGGTGGATCCCGACCAGTCCCAGACGCTGCTGGTCTTCACGGCCGTGCCCGGGTCGGAGAGCGACGAGAAACTGCGGCTGCTCTCCGTCATCGGCGCCCAGGTCGTCTGACCCCCGGTCCACGACGCGCCGGACGGTCGCCGTGCGCGCGGCCGTTCACCGGGGCGACCCGTACCGGGCCGGGCTGACGCCCAGGTGACGCCGGAAGTGCCGGGTGAGGTGAGCCTGGTCGAAGAACCCGGTCGCGGCGGCGACCTCGGCCGGCCGCTGCCCCGCGAGGAGCAGCCGACGCGCCAGCTCGACCCGGCGACCGGTCAGGTACGAGTGCGGCGGCAGCCCGTGCACGTGGGTGAACGTACGGACCAGGTGGGTCGGGTGGGCGTGCAGCAGCTCGGCGGCCTCCCGCAGGGTGACGCCCTCGACCGTCCGGGCGTCCAGCAGCTCACGCAGCCGCGTCGCGAGGCTACGCGCCGCCGGCTGCGCGCCGGCCGGAGAGTTCAGCCGTAACCGTTGGCGCAGCCGGTCCAGGATGAGCGCCAGCCGGCTGTCGGCCTCGAACTCGTCGCCCGGAGCGGCGAGCACCTCGTGCAGGCGGTGGACGCGGTGCCGTAGCTGCGGATCGGCGAGGTCCGGACGGTCGACCGCCCGGCCGACCAGCTCGGCGTCGAGCGCCGTGGTGTCGAGGTACAGGACCCGCTTGCGAAAGCCGTCCGGTGTGGCGGAGCGGCCGTCGTGCGCCACGTACGGCGGGAGCAGGGTGACCGACGTCCGCAGCGCGCCGTGGTGGTGCCGGTCCAGGTCGAAGTGGACCGCGCCGTCGTCGACGATCAGCAGCGTCCACACGTCGTGGGTGTGCAGCGGGTACGCGTGGTCCACGAAGTGGGCGTGGAAGACCTCGGTGACCCCGGCGACGGCGGGTCGCCACGCGCTGACGTGGGAGCCTGCCGCCCGGGTGGCCACGCTAAGAACGTACAAGACCCGGCGGTGCCGGGCGGGCAGGCTCGACGTCATGACCGAACCGATCCGCTTTCCCACGAAGATCGCTGTGCTGCTCCGCGACGACCTGGCCGGCTGGCAGCGGCTGAACGTCACCGCCTTCCTGGTCAGCGGCGTCGCGAACGCCGAGCCGGAGTTGCTCGGCGAGGGGTACCGCGACGCGGACGACACCCGGTACCTGCCGATGTTCCGTCAGCCCGTGCTGGTCTTCGCCGGTGACCGGGCCACGCTTACCAGTGCACACTCTCGCGCGCTCACCCGCGGGCTACGCCTGTCGATCTTCACGCACGAGCTCTTCACCACCGGGAACGACCGGGACAACCGGGCCGCGGTGCAGGCGGTCGGCCGCGAGAAGCTCGACCTGGTGGGGCTGGCCCTGCACGGGCCGCGCACCGTGGTCGACAAGGTGCTCAAGGGCGCGACCATGCATCCCTGACCACACCCCGCCGCGGGCCGGCGCCGAGTCCCCGGCGCCGGCCCGCGGGGCGGGCTCAGCCGTCGGCCCCCAGCGCCACCACCGGGCTGACCCGCGACGCACGCCGGGCCGGCAGGACCCCGGCCAGCGCGGTCAGCCCGACAAGCGTCACGAACAGCCCGACCAGGGGCAGCACCGGTACGGTCAGCGGCGCGTTGATCCCCAGGGACTGGACCGCTATCCAGGCGTACGGGACGCCGAGCAGCAGGCCGATAGTCGCACCGATCACCCCGTAGAGTCCGGACTCCACTGTCAGCATCGTGCGCAGACCGGCGCGGGACAGGCCGATCGCGCGGAGCAGCCCGGATTCGCGTACCCGTTCGACCACCGAGAGCGCGGTCGTGGAGCCCACGCCGACGACAGCGATCAGCACGGTCAGGCTGACCAGGCCGACAGCGATCCCGACCAGGGTGCGCACCACCTCGTCGTTGCGGTCCCGCTCGTCGGCGAGCACCACGAGGCCCACGCTGTCGCTGTCGCCGATCGCTGCCCGCAGCGCCCGTACGCCGGCCGTGCGACCGTCCTCACCGGACCCGGCCGCGTCGGCCAGCAGACCGGTGTACGCGGTCGGCACGCCGAGCCGGTCCAGATCGGCCGGGTCGATGAGAACACCTGCGTGCAGCGGGCCGTCGCCGGGCAGGACCGCCGCCACCCGTACGTCGAGTCTGCGCGCCGCGAGGGCGAGGGTGACGGTGTCGCCGGCCCGCAGACCGGAGTCCCGGGCAACCCACTTGTTGAGCACGATCCTGCCGGGGCCGCGATCGGCGAGACTGCCCTCGGCGACGTCCAGGTCACCGCTTGTCGGCAACCCCGTCAGGTCCAGGTCGGTGGCCGGGTATCCGGACTCGGTTTCGCCCAGCTTGTCGGTGCCACGCATCAGTGTGACGTCATCGACCTGCCGGTACGGCACCACCCGCGCCAGCGCGCCGCCAGCCGCCTCGGCCCGGGTCACGACGTCCGCCGGCAGCGCCGCCCCGCCGCCGTTGACCTCGAAGTCTGCGGGCGCCGACAGCGCCATCTCGCGGTCGGCGAGGACCTGCAACGACGCGCCGCCGATCACCACTCCGGAGATCAGTGTCACGCCGAGCGCTACCACGACGGAGACCGCTGCCGCCCGGCGCGGCGCACCACCGATCCCGCCTACCGCCATCCGCCCGAGCGGCCCGAGTTGGCGCAACGGCCAGCCCACCACGGCCAGCACCGGGCGCACCAGCAGCGGCCCGAGGGCCACGAGCGCGAAGAACGCGAACGTGCCGGACCCGACAAGCAGGAGCAGTGGCAGAAGCGGGTCGTACGTCGTCTGCTCCGGCTTCGGCAACTGGCTGATCGTCGCGACGGCTGCCACTACCGCACCGACGGCCAGGAGCAGCCCGAGCACCAGGCGCAGGACGCCGATACCGCGCCGGCCGGCGGTGGTGCTCGCCGCCCGCAGCGCCTCCAGCGGGGAGACACGGGCGGCCGACAGCGCCGGCGCCAGGACGGCAAGGACTGTGAGCAGGACGGCGCCGAGCACCACCGCGGCAGCAGCCACCAGTGGTGGGGGCGGCGACGAGACGTCGTGGCCGGCGGAGCGCAGGATCGCCGGCACCGCGTACCCGAGGGCGAGGGCACTGCCGACTCCGACGACGCCGGCGACGAACCCGGTCAGGGCTCCCTCGGCGGTCATCGCCCTGACCAGGGTGCCTCGACTCGCGCCGACAGCGCGTAGCAGCGCGAGCTGCCGCATCCGCTGGGCGAAGACGATGCGGAAGGTGGAGGTGACCACAAGCGCTGCCGCGACGACGGCGATCGCGACGAACACGCCGACCAGGATGAAGATCGTCGCAACCTCGTCGACCGCCGCGTTGACCTCCGCCTGGCGTACCTCGTCGCCGGTGCGGATCGGCTGGCCGGGGACCGCCGCGGTCACCCGCTGGTGGACGGCCTCGGTCGACTCCCCGGGAGCGACCCGCACGTCGACGCGGTCCACCGCGCTCAGGCGTCCCCACGAGGTCACGGCGCCCTCCGGGGCGTACGCGTCGTAGCCGGAGTCGGCGTTGGTGTCCACGATGCCGGTCACGACGAGGCGGGCGGGCGCGGTGAGTTCGCCGCCCTCGCCACTGACGGTGCTGCCGACGGAGAGCCCGGCCCGCTGGGCGGTACGGGGGGTGATCGCGATCTCGCCGGGCTGGTCCGGGTAGCTGCCCTCGACGACTGTGACGATGCTCAGCGGGCCGCCGCCCGGGTCGGCCTGGAGGTTGAGGTACGCCTTGTCGACGGCCACCCCGATCGACACCCGGCCCACCGCCTCGGCAACACCGGGCACGGCGCGGATCCGCGTCAGGTCCGCGACGGTGGGTGGAGTCTGGTTCACGCTGCCGATCACCAGGTCGGTGACGGCCGGGGTACCGCTCAGGTTGTCCCGCACTGTCCGTTCGCTGATCCCCTGCACCAGCACGGTGCCGAAGACGACGAACGACGCGACAAGGATCGCCAGGCCGGTCAGGATCAGCCGGCCGGGCCGCCGGGCGGCGGCGCTCGTCTGGGTACGCAGCACTGTCGCCCTCATGCGCGGGCCGCCAGATCACGCAGCGCGTCGGTGACCGAGTCGTGGTTCGGCTTGTCGATCTCACCGGCGAGCCGGCCGTCGGCGAGCAGCACCACCCGGTCCGCGTACGCGGCGGCGACCGGGTCGTGCGTGACCATCACGACTGTCTGTCCGAGGTCGCGGACGGAGTCACGCAGGACGGCGAGCACCTCCGCTCCGGATCGGGAGTCGAGGTTGCCGGTCGGCTCGTCGGCGAACACCACCTCGGGGCGTGCGACGAGTGCACGGGCCAGTGCCACCCGCTGCTGCTGGCCGCCGGACAGTTCGCTGGGTCGGTGGCCGAGCCTGTCGCCAAGACCCAACACCCCCACCAGGTGCGCGAAGAGCTGACGGTCGGGCTCCCGGCCGGCGAGGTCCAGAGGGAGGGTGATGTTCTGCGCGGCAGTGAGCTGCGGCAGCAGGTTGAACGCCTGGAAGACGAACCCGATCCGGTCGCGGCGTACCCGGGTCAGCGTACGGTCGGACTGCCTGGTGAGGTCGGTGCCGCCGAGCAGGACCCGGCCGGAGGTTGCCGTGTCCAGGCCGGCGAGGCAGTGCATGAGCGTCGACTTGCCGGACCCGGACGCGCCCATGATCGCGGTGAACTCGGCCCGGCCGAAGCCCACTGACACCCCGTCCAGGGCGCGGACGGCGGTGTCGCCGCTGCCGTACACCTTCACCAGGTTGACGGCGGCGACCGCGGCGTGGCTGGTCTCCGGTAGGGCGTGGGTTGTCATCGTTCCTCCAGTGGCTGCAATGTGACACCGGAAGCGTCGCCGTCACGGGCGGGTGGGCGCATCGGCCCGCAGCCGGGTATCGGCGGCGTCGGGTCTACCTTTCGGCTGATCTGTCATCTCCTTCCGACTGGCTACGCTGGGTCATCATGAGCGCCCCGGATCTTCGACGTTTGTGGGTACGCCTGGCCCAAGCCACCGGGCTCCTGGTCTTCGGGCTGCTCGCTCTCTTCGACCTCACGGCCACCATGTCGGATGCCTTCGGAGCGGCCGCTCTCCTCGTCATGCTGGTGCCGACGGGGTTGGCGGTCGCGACGGTGCCGCTCTGGCTTCCGGTGCACCGGCTGGGCTCCCGCCGGTTGCCGCTGGCCGCCCTGGCAGTCGCCGCCGCCTCACTGGCAGTGACCGCAGGGGGTGTGGTCCTCACCGGCGGTGGCGTCCTGTTTCCCCGCACCTGGGGGCTGGCCGAGTCGGCCGGGCTGATCGGTGTGGTCTTCGTGGTGAGCCGCTGGGGCGCGCCCCGGTTCGCCGTGTGGGCGGCGGTGGCCGCCGGGCTCGCCGTCGCGGCGATGCCACTGCGTGCCGGCACCGACAACCTGCTCGTGATCTTCGGACTGCTCCAGGCGCTCGCGGCGGTCGGTGCCGCCGGGGTGGGACTCTATCTACGGGTGATCGCCGCCGGTCGGGCCCGGGCGATCGCCCTGGTCAGGGCCGAACAGCGTGCGGAGTTCGCCCGTGACCTGCACGACTTCATCGCCCACCACGTGACAGGCATCGTGGTGCAGGCGCAGGGTGCGCGGTTCGTCGCCGAGCAGGACCCGCGTCGGGTGATCGTCGCCCTGGAGCAGATCGAGCAGGCCGGTGCCGAGACGATGGCCTCGATGCGGAGGATGGTGGGGATCCTGCGCAACCCGGACGCACCGCCGGACGCACCGCTGGCCCCGCTGGCCGGCGTGACCGACCTGGCGCCTCTGCTGTCCGGTTTCAACGGCACGGCGAGCGCGCCGGCACGGCTACACGTCGACGGGGACCTGGAGGGACTGCCGGTGGAGGTGTCGACATCGGCGTACCGGGTGGTGATGGAGGGGCTGACAAACACCCGCCAACACGCCCCGGACGCGCGATCGGTGGACGTGTCGGTGCGCCGTACACCGGACTGGTTGCTGGTCCGGGTGGCCGACGACGGCGCGACCCCACGCACCGCGCCGGCCCGTGGGCACGGCTTCGGGCTGCTCGGCCTCACCGAGCGGGTACGCGCCCTCGGCGGCACGATCACCGCCGGGCCCGGTGTCGCCGGTGGCTGGGTGCTCGACGCCGCGTTCCCGCTGCGCCCGGCGGTGACCAGGTGATCCGCGTGCTCATCGCCGACGACCAGGCGATGGTGCGGACCGGCTTCGGCATGATCATCGGGGCGCAGTCGGACATGGCTGTGGTCGGCGAGGCCGCCGACGGGGTCGAGGCTGTCGAGTTGGCCCGACGGCTGCGCCCGGACGTGGTGCTGCTGGACATCCGGATGCCCCGCCTCGACGGCCTCGAAGCCCTGCGGCTGCTCGCCGGGCCGGGCGTCGCCGATCCGATCCGGGTCGTCGTGGTGACGACCTTCGACCTCGACGAGTACGTGCACACAGCGCTCTCCAACGGCGCCTGCGGCTTCCTGCTCAAGGACTCCGGCCCGGCGCTGCTCGTGGAGGCGGTCCGCGCGGCGGTGTCCGGTGACGCGCTGATCAGCCCGTCCATCACGGTACGTCTGCTGGAGCACCTCAGCCCGCCCGCGTTCCCGCACGACGACGCCGGGCTGTCACCTCGGGAACTCGACGTCGTGAAACTCGTCGCCCGAGGCCTGACGAACGCCGAGATCGCCGCACAGCTCTTCATCGCCGTCGGCACTGTCAAGACCCACCTGGCGAGCGTCCAGATGAAACTCCCGGCCCGCAACCGGGTCGAGATCGCCGCCTGGGCCTGGGAGCGCCGCCTCGTCAGCTGAGGACCTTGACCGCCGAGCGTGCCGGGACCATCGGATCCGACGCGCGTCGGCGGATGAGTGGCGCTCGGCTCTGGCGCGGTCGACGACATCTTGGGACGCTAGCGATCGTGTATGACTACGACCTGTTGGTGCTGGGTTCCGGACCCAGCGGTCAGAAGGCCGCGATCGCCGCCGCCAAGCTCGGCAGGCGGGTCGGCATCGTGGACCGCCGCGACATGATCGGTGGGGTGTGCATCAACACCGGCACCGTGCCGTCCAAGACACTGCGCGAGGCCGTGCTCTATCTGACCGGCCTGAGCCAGCGGGATCTCTACGGCAGCAGCTACCGGGTCAAGGAGGAGATCACGGTAAGCGACCTGGCCGCCCGGACCCAGCACGTGATCACCAGGCAGACCGACGTCATCCGCAACCAGCTCGCCCGCAACCGCGTCGCGATGATCACCGGAACGGGGCGTTTCGCGGACGCCCACTCCATCTGGGTGGACGCCGGGTCGGGCCGCGAGTCCAAGGTGACCTTCGACAAGGCCATCATCGCCGCGGGCACCCGCCCGGCCCGCCCGGACAGCGTCGACTTCGACGACCGCACCATCGTGGACTCCGACGGCGTCATCAACCTCCAGGCCGTACCCCGCAGCATGGTGGTGGTCGGCGCCGGCGTGATCGGCATGGAGTACGCGTCGATGTTCGCCGCGCTCGGCACGAAGGTGACAGTCGTGGAGCGCCGCGACCGGATGCTCGACTTCTGCGACGAGGAGGTCGTCGAGTCGCTCAAATACCACCTGCGGGACCTGTCCGTGGCGTTCCGCTTCGGCGAGGAGGTCGCCGCTGTGGAAAAGCACCAGACGGCCGCGCTGTGCATCCTCAAGAGCGGCAAGAAGATCGTCGCCGACACGGTGATGTACTCGGCCGGCCGGCAGGGCCAGACCGACGACCTGGCCCTGGAGGCGGCCGGCTTGGAGGCGGACCGACGCGGCCGGATCGCTGTCGACGCCAACTACCGCACCCCCGTCGACAACATCTACGCGGTCGGCGACGTGATCGGCTTCCCGGCGCTTGCGTCCACCTCGATGGAGCAGGGCCGGCTGGCCGCGCAGCACGCCTGCGGCGAGCCGATCCGTGAGATGCACGGCCTGCAACCCATCGGCATCTACACCATCCCCGAGATCAGCTTCGTCGGGCAGACCGAGGCGCAGCTCACCGACGCCTCGACGCCGTTCGAGGTGGGCATCGCCCGCTACCGCGAGCTGGCCCGGGGCCAGATCGTCGGTGACTCGTACGGGATGTTGAAGCTGCTCGTCTCCCCCGACGACGGACGGCTGCTCGGGGTGCACGTGTTCGGCACCGCCGCCACCGAGATCGTCCACATCGGGCAGGCCGTGATCGGGTGCGGTGGCACTATCGACTACCTGGTGGACGCGGTGTTCAACTATCCCACCTTGGCCGAGGCGTACAAGGTGGCCGCTCTGGACGCGTCCAACAAGATCCGCAACATCACCCGTATCGACGGCTAGTTTCCACCTTCGACCTGGCCTGCGGACCATCCCCGATCACCCGTTGGCGGGATGCCCCGACGGCTGTCCCCGATGCCAGAATTTCCCCATGCGACACGCCATCGTCGGGCGGGACGAGGTGTTCGACCGGGCCTGGCGGCAGCTGGGCCGCCCCGGGCCGGTGCTGGTGGAGGGGCCAGCCGGCATCGGCAAATCCGAACTCTGGCGGGCGCTCGTCGCGCAGGCCAGGCAGGCGGGTTGGCTGGTGCTGAGCTGCGCGCCCACCGAGGCCGAGGCGGAGCTTCCGTACGCCGCCCTGGCCGACCTGCTGCGCCCGCTCGCCGACCGGGTCGCCGCGCTGCCCGAGCCACAGAGGACCGCAGCCGAGGTCGTGCTCCTCGCCGGCGACGTCCGGGAGGCCGTCGACGTGCGAGTGGTCGGGGCCGCGACCCGCTCACTGCTGGAAGCGACGGCGCCGGACGCCCACCCGGCGGTCCTGGTGGCCGTGGACGACGCGCCCTGGCTGGACCGGCCGAGCGAACGCGCGTTGCGGTACGCGCTGCGGCGCGTGGCGGGCCTGAGCGTGTTGGTGAGTCGCCGACGCGGGCGGGGCGATCCCGAGGACGTGCCGCTCGGGCTCGACGAGGGCCGCGACGGCAGCCGGCTCGAACGGGTGGAGCTGCCGCCGCTCGACGTCGGCGCGCTGCACCACGTCCTGCGCGACCAGTTGGGCGTCACGCTCTCCCGACCCATGCTGGTGCGGGTGGCGCGGGAGGCCGGCGGCAATCCGCTGCTGACCATCGAGGTCGTACGCGCCATGCAACGCCTGCCGCGCCAACCCTCGCCCGGCGACGACCTGCCGGTGGCCGCGTCCATGCATCACCTGCTCGCGGACGTCGTCGCCGGGTTGTCCCCCGCCAGTCGTGACGCGGTACGGCTGGCCGCGCTGCTGACAGTGCCCACGCTTGTCGACCTGACGACGGCGGGGGTGCCCGCCACCGCGCTGGACGCCCCCGAGGAGGCCGGGCTGGTCGTCGTGACACCGACGGGCGTGCGGTTCACCCACCCGGTGCACGCCGCCGCCGTACGCGCCGGCATCCCGCCGGGCGTCCGCCGCCGGCTGCACCACAGGCTGGCCGACCTGGTGGCCGATCCGGACGAGCGGGCCCGGCACCTGGCGCTGTGCACAACGGAACCGGACCCGGCGGTCGCTGACACACTCGCCGCCGCTGCCGACCGGTGGCACAGCCGGGGAGCGCCCGACCTCGCCGCCGACCTGCACGACCGCGCCGGCCAGCTCACTCCCGTCGACGATCGGGTACGGCTGGGCCAGCGGCGGCTCGCCGCGGCCCGCTGCAGGCTCGACAGCGGTGACCTGCCGGCAGCCCGGCAGGCGGCCGAGGCGGTGGCGGCCGACTTCTCCGGTGACCTGCGCGCCGAGTCGCTGCTGCTGCGTGCCATCGTCGCCTGGTCCACCGGCGAGGCCGGACAGGCGGCCGTGGAGTTTGGCACCCGAGCACTGGCGGCGGCCCGGCCCGACTCGGCACTGGCCGGCCGCATCCACGCCCACCTGGCCGTCTTCAACGACCACACCGAGCCGGCACGGGCGCACGCCGAGGCCGCCGCCGCGCTGTTGGACGGCCGCGACGACGAACACGACCTGCTCGCCGCCGCGCTGGTCCTGCTCTTCTTCCAGGAGGTACGCCTCGGGCGGGCGCCGCGCACCGACCTGTTGGAGCGGGCTCTCGCCCTGGAGGGCGACAAACCGTCGTGGCTGGCGAGCACGGTGCCGGCGATCTGGTGGAAGTCGATGGACGACGCGGAGCGTGCCCGCAGTCGACTGCGCCAGATGCTCGGTCGGGCCGAGGCCCGCGGCGACGAGCCCCTGCAACACGAGTTGCTGTCGCACCTGGGTGAGGCCGAGTTGCTGGCCGGGCGGTGGGACGAGGCCCAACGGCACATCGCCGCCGCACGGGATCTCGGTGACCAGCTCGGCAGCGGTCTGGTCGCCGAGACCTGGCTGGCCGCCCTGCTGGACGCTCACCGTGGCCGGCTGGCCGAGGCGGCCCGGGTGGCCGAGTCCGGTCTGCGGCTCGCCGAGGAACTGGACGACGACTGGTGCCGGCGCATCCACCAGCAGTTGGCCGGGTTCGTGGCCCTGTCGGCAGGCCGGATGGCGGAGGCCGCCGCCGCGTACACCGCCCTGGCCGCCACTATCGACGCGCAGGGCCTGGTGGAGCCGCTCGCGATGCGCTTCGAACCGGACTGGATCGAGGCGTGTGTCGGGGCCGGCGAACTCGACCGCGCTACGGCGGTGCTGCACCGGCTGGACGCCCGGCACCGCCGGCTGCCGCGGCCCTGGACGATCCTGGGCACCGCACGGGCCCGCGTACTGCTGGACAGCGCCACCGGCCGTGACCCCGGGCCGGCGCTCGAGGAGTTGACGGCAGCGCGGAACGCCGTACCTCCGGATGTTCTCCCGCTGGATCGTGCCCGCTGCCTGTTCGTGGCCGGGATGGCGTACCGGCGGTGCCGCCGCAAGCTGCCGGCGCGGCAGGCGCTGGAGGTGGCGGTGGCGGAGTTCAGCGCGATCGGCGCTGCGGCGTTCGCCGAGCGGGCCCGGGCGGAGCTGGCTCGCGTCGGAGGTCGCGCGCCGACACCCCGGCACCTCACCCCCACCGAGGAGCGGGTGGCCCGCCTGGCGGCGCGCGGCCGGACCAACCGCGCCATCGCCGACGAGCTGTTCGTCAGCCCGAAGACCGTCGAGGCCAATCTGGCCCGCGTGTACCGCAAGCTCGGCATCTCCACGCGCGCCGAGCTGGGTGCGGCGATGACCAGGGCAGACGCGCAAACATAGGGAAACGCCCGATTCCTCGCCGGCCGCCGCGACCTAGCGTCAGCTCATGGCCAATCACCTGTTCGTCCTGGAGCAGTACGACAGCTCCTCCGAGGCGGGCACGGCCGCACCGCAGATCACCACACCGGGCTGTCGGCTGGTCGCCGCCATCCGGTTGCCCACAGACAACGTCGTGATCGCCCTGGTCGAGGGCCCCGACGCGGAGGTGGTGGCCGCGGCCGCCGCCGACGGCGCGTGGCGGGTCGACCGGCTGATTCCGGCCCGGTGGATCCGTCCACCTCAGCTCAGCTCCACCAACCCGGACCTCCCACGACAGGTGAAGGAAGCATGACTGTGCGCCGACTGATCGCACCCCTGTGGTGCTCGCTGCTGCTGATTCCGCTCGTCGCCTGCGGCCCCGACGACACCGGCGACGCCGATCCCGCCGCCGGGGCCGGCGTCGAGGTCGACGGCGGCGCCGACCTGCCCAACGTGTCCCGGCCCGCGTGCCCGTTCAGCGCGGCCCAGGTCTCCGACCTCGTCGGACAACCGATGGAGGACCAGGGCAACTGCCTGTTCGGCGACGGCAAGGGCGTCGCCTCGCTCACCATCACCACCGCCTCGCCGCTCGCCGGTGAGAGCACCTACGACTACCAGCGCAAGAACGCCACCGAGGTCTACCGGGAGGTGAAGGACGTCAACAAGGGCCGCAAGGCGTACCTCGCCGTGAAGGACATCGAAGGTGAGGCCGTCGTGGTCAGCGACAAGGGCAGCTACACCGTGATCCTCAGCAGCTTCCAGGCGATCAGTGCCAGCCCCGGCGGGTACGAGCCGACGCTGCGCAAGGTGCTCGACGCCCTCCCGCTGTGATGCACAGCCAGGACCGGCCGACCCCGCGACAGGAAGTGGAGCCACGATGACTCACCTCGGAACCGGCACGCGGCGGCGTGTCCAACTCCTGGCCGCCGTGGCCGCCGTGTCGACGCTCACCGCGCTCGGCGGCTGCGGGATGCTCGGCGGCACTGACGACGGTGGTACCCCGGCGGCCGGCGCGGGAGAGAGCGTGGCGGCCACTCCCGAGGACGACCCGGCCGTGGCGCCGCCGGCGGAGGCGCCGCCGGCCGCGGCAAAGATCGACGCCTGCGCACTGGTCACGAAGGGGGAGGCGGAGAAGTTGGCGGGCACTGCCCTTCAGGACCCGCCGGAGAAGCCGGAGGATCGGGACACCTGCACCTACACGGGGGCGCCGAACGGCCCGACCGCGCAGGTCGAGGTGTACGTCGGTGACGGTGCGAAGAAGTTCCTCGACATCGACCGCGAACTCGGGCACAAGTTCACTGCGATCAGCGGTGCGGGCGATGAGGCGTACGCCGAGGACGGCACGGTCTTCGTCAGCAAGGGCGGGGTGTGGGCCTGCATCCGGCTGGTCCGCAGCGAGGACCCGGCGACGTACCGCACGGCTCTGGAGACCGCGGCGCGCACGGCCGTCGGCCGCCTTTGAACGGCGGAGGAGGCGACGTGGTGGCACCGGGGTCGCGGCGCCGCCGGGCGGTGGCCGTGCTGCTCACCGTGACCCTGGTGCCTCTCGCAGCCTGCCAGCGGGGTGACGCCGGCCCGAAACCACCCCGCCCGCCGGCCGGCGTCGCCGCTGAGGACCAGCGGTACGGGGCGGCGCCCGCGCCCGACCCGAAGGTGACCTACCAGCCCGACGTGGTGTTCGTGGGCGGCGGTGGCGGGTCGGTGCGCGGGCTCTCCGAGGACGCGTTGACCTGGCGCATCGACCCCGGCGCCAGTGGCGCCGACAAGCTCGCCCGGGGGAAGGTCATGTTCCTCACCGGGCGGGCGGTGGGCCGGGTGCTCGACGTGCGCCGCGACGCCGACGACCTGGCGGTGACCCTCGGGCCGGTGAACATCACCGACGTGATCCGGGACGGGACCTTCGCCAGTGACGGCCCGGTCTCCCTGGAAAAACCGGTCCGGTACGACGCTGGCACGCCCTTCTGGGCCGAGTACGACGCAGCGGATGGCGGGTCGGGTGGCGGAGCGGCTGTGCCCGCGGCGTCGACGCCGTCCTCCTCGACGTTTCGGGTGCGACCGGTCGGCAGTGGTGTCGACATGTCCCCTGCGGGCCTCTCGGGCGTTCGGCGGATCGGCGGATTCGATGTCACGTCGATCTGTTGCGTGAACGCGGTAGGCGCGCGCTTCAGCTATCACGGCGGCGGGATCCGCATCGTGGGCTTGGCGACATTGCTGATGAAGAGCCCGACGGCCCAGTTCTACCTCGAAATTCGCGGCGCCACGATCCGGAGGGCGGAGCTACGGGTCAGCGGGATGGTCGGGCTGCGGATCGAGATCAAGGGGGCAACCGACAGAGGTCAGAACATCAACAAGCGCATCCCGATCCCGCTGGATTTCAGCGTCCCGGTGGGCGAGATCCTCGGTGTGCCGTTCTCCGTCACCGCCAACCAGGTCATCGGGATACAGACGGCCTTCAGCGCCAAGGACGGCAACATCAAGGCGGCCGGCGAGTGGTCGCTGGGGGGCTCCGTCGGTTTCGGTTACGCCGACGGCGCGTTCGGCGTCACAAAGCCCTGGAACCTCACCGTCCACAACAGCATCACCGACTCGATCAGCGGACCGTCGGTCGGCGTGAACGGAATCATCATCTACTACCAGGCGGCATTCCGGGCCGGCCTCGGTATGTTCGGTCTCACGGCCGGGTTGTACGCGATCGTCACCGCCTCTGCGGGGCTGACTGTCGGTTCCGCTCTTGGAGCGCCGCTCGCGCTGTGCCGCAGCACCCAACTCGGCCTGTCCGTGGACTACGGCGTCGGTTACACAATCCCCGGCGGCCTGGCGAGGGTGATCAACAAGTTCCTGGACCTGTTCAACGCGGGGCCGATCGCGGCAAGTGCCGGCATCGGACGAGTCGACAATGTGTTCGACAAGCTTGACGTCCAGCCCGACAAGAAGATCTGCAAAGGCTGACCGGTGGCCGGTGCGGAGGACGATCCTCCGCACCGGCCGGTGTCACGTCAGCCTCACGCGCAGGTCGCGCTCAGGTTGCCGGCGGTGCCGGTGCCCTGGAAGCCGAACTCGATGGTCTGCCCAGCGCCGACCTGACTGTTGTAGTCGACGTTCGTGAAGCGGACCGTGCCGCTGTTACCACTGCGGTTGGCGCTCCAGGCGTTGGTGACCGCGGCGCCCGACGGCAACGTGATCGTCGTCGCCCAGGAGTTGAGTGCCGAGGATCCCGCAGTCACCCGGACGTTGGCCACGAAACCGCCCTGCCACTGGTTCACCGACACCGTCGCGGTGCAGGAACCGGTCGGCGGCGGGGTCGTCGGCGGCGGAGTGGTGGGCGGCGGGGTCGTGGGCGGCGGAGTGGTGGGCGGCGGGGTCGTCGGCGGCGGAGTGGTCGGCGGCGGGGTGGTGCCACCGGCGTTCAGCGCGGCGAGCACCGCGTCGTACGCCGCCTTCTTCGCACCACCGCTTGTGAACAGCAGCGGGCTCTGCTCGGAGCGCCACGAGTCACTGTCGCGGATACCCCACACCGTGATCCCGTTGCAGCGGGGCACGGCCAGGCAGTCCTCGACCACTGCCCGGTAGGTGTTCGCCGGAGCGTTCTGGATGTCCAGCTCGGTGATCTGCACGTCCACACCGAGCGCCGCGAAACTCGACAGCGTGGTGCGGTAGTTGCTCACGTAGGGCGAGTCGTTGTTGAAGTGCGACTGGAAGCCCACGCAGTCGATCGGCACACCACGGGACTTGAAGTCGCGCACCATGTTGTAGACGGCCTGGGTCTTGGCCCAGGTCCAGTTGTCGGTGTTGTAGTCGTTGTAGCAGAGCTTCGCGCCCGGGTCGGCGGCGCGGGCGGCCCGGAACGCGGCCTCGATCCAGTCGTTTCCGGTGCGCTGGAGGTTGGAGTCGCGGCGGGCACCTGAGTTGCCGTCGGCGAACGCCTCGTTCACGACGTCCCAGGCCACCACCTTGCCCCGGTAGTACGTCGCCACCTGGGTGACGTGGTTGAGCATCGCCTGCCGCAACGCGCTGCCACTCATGCTCGACATCCAGCCCGGCTGCTGCTGGTGCCAGGCCAACGTGTGCCCACGCACGCTCATGCCCTGGCTGCGGGCGTGGTTGACGATCCGGTCGGCGTTTGTGAAGTTGAACTGACCCTGCTGCGGCTCAGTCGCGTCGATCTTCATCTCGTTCTCGGGCGTCACCGAGTTGAACTCACGATTGAGGATCGTCGTGTACGCGCCGTCGGAGAGCCGGTTGGCGGCCACCGCCGTACCGAAGTACCGGCCCTTCTCGGCGGCGGAGGCACCCAACGTGGTGCCCGCGCTCGCCGTGCCGGGCAGGATCATCGCCATGCTGGCGGCGAGGGCGCCCGCGCCGGTAAGCGCGAGGGCGGCCTTCGTTGCCGCCCTCCATTTCGGTTTTCTCATCGTGCCACTCCGTTTCTGTGCTGGTGGTGTGGGAGAGGTGGGTCAGGAGACCGAACAGGTCGCCCCGTTGAGGGCGAAGGACGTGGGCTTGCCGGTGCCGCCGTTGTGGGTGGCCTGGAAGCCGATGTCGACCGAGGTGTTCGGCGCGATGGTGGCGTTGTAGGAGACGTTGCGGGCGGTCACGGCTCCGCTGGTCGGGGTGTACTGCGCGTTCCAGCCGTTGGTGATGGCTTGGCCGGCGGGCAGCGTGAAGGTCAACGCCCATCCGTTCACCGCTGCGGTCCCGGTGTTGGTGATGGTCACGCTGGCGGTGAGACCGCTGTTCCAGGCGTTTACCGTGTAGCCGACCCGACAGGAGCCTTCCGATGGCGGCGGCGTGGTCGGGGGCGGCGTGGTCGGCGGAGGCGTGGTCGGAGGCGGCGTGGTCGGGGGTGGCGTCGTCGGAGGCGGGGTGGTCGGAGGCGGGGTGGTCGGGGGCGGCGTCGTCGGAGGCGGCGTCGTGGTTCCGTCCAGGCCGAAGAAGCGGATCACCTGGGCGGCGTCGACAGGCAGGTTGTGCGAGACGCCCTGCATGCTTATCGCCTCGACCGGCGCCATCGGCCCGCTGCTGCCGTACCGGGTCCTTGTGTAACCGGACTGCGGCGAGTCGGTGTACGTCGGGGTCTGGCTCAGCCCGTGCACGTTCGTCCACTGCTTGACCTGCTCACCGAAGTTCGGGTAGCGCAGAGTCTCGTCGTTTGTGCCGTGCCAGATCTGCATCCGTGGTCGCGGCCCGGTGTAGCCGGGGTACGCCCCGCGTACCAGGTCCCCCCACTGCTGCGGAGTCCTGATGAGCTGGCCGTTGGCGCACTCGCTGTTCCACTCCGAACTGCCGCCGGTGGCGAAGCAGCCGAAGGGCACCCCGGCGAAGGACGCGCCCGCCGCGAACACGTCGGGGTAGTCGCCGAGCATGACGTTGGTCATCATCGCGCCCGACGACGTGCCGGTGACGAAGATCCGGGCCGGGTCGGCGGCGTAGCGCTGCCGCACGTAGTCGACCATCGACATCAGCCCGACCGGGTCGCTGCCGCCGCCTCGACGCAGCGCCTGCGGCGAGGCCACGTCCCAGCACTTGCTGCTGCGGGTCGCGGACGGGTAGATCACGATGAACCCGTACCTGTCGGCGAGTGACGCGTACTGGGTGCCGGAGTGGAACGCCGGGCCTGTTCCCGTGCAGTAGTGCAGGGCCAGCAGGACCGCCGGTCGGGACGCCACCCGGTCCGGGACGTACAGGTGCATCTGGAGGTTTGTGGGGTTGGTGCCGAAGCCGGTCACCTGGGTGAGCGTCGCCGCGGACGCGGGGGCGGCGAACGTCAGAGCGGCTGCGGCCAGTGTCACGACCGCCATGACGACGCCGAGCATCCTTGTCTTCAGTGTCATCGTTCGCGATTCCTCGGGAAATGACGCATGGAAGGGGGGTTAGTCGAGGACTGCCCTTCGCCCGACCATGACCGCGGCTCGCGTGACCAAGTCAGCTTCAATCGAGCGCACTCGATTGTCAAGGATTCCGGAAACCTTTCGGTGCAACGGATTGCGGGCGACCTGCGTACGAAGGCGGCGTCGCTGCATTGGCCATCGTCGACAGGCGGCGGGCTATTATCGGGAGGTTCCCGATAAGCACATCGCGCTTCTCCCCGCCCCTCGCGCCACCCCCTGCGGCGTCCACAGCCGACCCGTGGGCCCGAAGGAGATCGAGTGAAGATCGTCGACGCCCGGGTCATCGTGACCTGTCCGGGCCGAAACTTCGTCACCCTCAAGATCGTCACGGATGAGGGCGTCACCGGCGTCGGAGACGCCACCCTCAACGGCCGGGAACTGGCCGTCGCGTCGTACCTGCGCGACCACGTGGCACCGCTGCTGATCGGCCGGGACCCGGCGCGGATCGAGGACACCTGGCAGTACCTGTACCAGGGCGCGTACTGGAGGCGCGGCCCGGTCACCATGAGCGCGATCGCGGCGGTGGACACCGCCCTGTGGGACATCAAGGGCAAGGTCGCCGGCCTCCCGGTCTACCAACTGCTGGGTGGCCGGTCCCGCGAGGGCGTCACGGTGTATGGCCACGCCAACGGCGAGTCCGTCGAGGAGGTGCTGGTGGAGGTTGCCCGCTACCTCGACCTCGGCTACCGGGCGGTGCGGGTCCAGTGCGGCGTGCCGGGCCTACCCAAGACGTACGGGGTCAGCGCCGACAAGCTCTTCTACGAGCCGGCCGACGCGGCGCTGCCCAGCGAGGCGACCTGGTCCACGGCCCGCTACCTGACGCACGTGCCGACGGTGTTCGCCCGTGTCCGCGACGAGTTCGGCCCCACCCTGCGGCTGCTGCACGACGTGCACCACCGGCTCACCCCGATCGAGGCGGCCCGGCTCGGCCGCAGCCTGGAGCCGTACGCGCTGACCTGGATGGAGGACCCGGTCCCGGCCGACCTCCAGGAGGGCTTCCGGCTGATCCGGCAGCACACGACCACGCCGATCGCCGTGGGCGAGGTCTTCAACAGCATCCACGACGCCGCCCAGCTCATCCGGGAACAGCTCATCGACTACATCCGGGCCACAGTCGTGCACGCCGGCGGGATCACCCACCTGCGTCGCATCTTCGACCTGGCGGCGCTGCACCACGTACGCAGCGGCTCGCACGGCGCCACCGACCTCTCGCCGGTCTGCATGGCCGCCGCGCTCCACCTCGACATCTCGATCCCCAACTTCGGCCTCCAGGAGTACATGCGGCACACGGCCGAGACCGACGAGGTGTTCCCCCACGGCTACCACTACGCCGACGGCTACCTGCACCCCGCCGAGACCCCGGGTCTCGGGGTGGACATCGACGAGGAGGCGGCGGCCCGCTACCCGTACGCCCCGGCGTACCTGCCGGTGAACCGGCTGGAGGACGGCACCGTGCACCCCTGGTGAGCGGGCAGCGGGGTCAGTAGATGCGCCGGCCGTGCGCGTCCGGCACCCCCGACTTGCGCAGGAAGTACGTGTTGATCTGATCGCGCCACTCGATTGCCGAACGCACCTGCTCGTCGAGGCGCTCGGCCACCCGCACGTACACGGCCGGGTCGATCATCCCGTTCAGCGTCTGCCAGCGCCGCCGCATCGCCTCCACCTCCTCGACCCCCGCGAAGTGGGTGTCGTAGATGTGCTGGATGACCGTCGATCCGCTGTGCAGCACGTGGGTGTACGACACGTGGTGGAAGAACAGCAGCAGCTCGTCCGGGCAACGCTCGGGCGACTCGTACACGTCCGCCCAGTACGGCGGGTACTGGCCTGCGAAGCCGGTGCCGGACGCCCGGCTGCGGTCCACGCCGACACCGTCACGGTCGGCGAAGTGGTAGGTGCCCCACCGCGAATACTCGTACCCGTCGACGTCGGGGCCGTAGTGGTCACCCGGGTGGACCATGAAACCGACGCCCAGCGGGGCGGTGTACCGCTCGTAGGTGCGCCAGGAGTCGTCCATGATCTCGTGCAGGGTCCGCCGCACCAGCTCCGGGTCGGCGGTCGCCGACGGCGGGAAGGTAAGCGTCATCCACTCGTCGAGGACGGCCCGGGGATCGAGCCGGGGATCCCAGGCGAGCCGACCGAACGTGTACAGGTTGGCCTGTGCCAACGGATGCCCGGTCCAGAACGGGTCGTCGCCGGTGTTGGCAACGGCGACCAGGCCGCCGCCCTCCCCCTTCTCGCCGGTGGCCACGTCGGCGATCGTCCGCCCGCCGGGCCCCCACGGCGCGAACCGCAGCACCTCGCTCCACCACGGGCCGAGGTGACAGATGTGCCGCTGCTGGCCCGTGTACTCCTGGGTGACCTGGAACTCCACGGCGACCCGCGTGGCGGGCAGCGCGGCGAGCACCGGTGAGACGGGCTCGCGCACCTGGAAGTCCACCGGGCCGAACTTCACCTGGAGGACGACGTTGGTGCGGAACCGCCCGTCGAGCGGCGTGAAGTGGTCGTAGGCGGCGCGCGCCCGGTCGGTGGACCGGTCCCGCCAGTCCTGGTGGTGGTCGTAGACGAACGCCCGCCAGTGCACCACTCCCCCGTGCGGGGCGAGAGCCTCGGCGAGCAGGTTCGCCCCGTCGGCGTGGTCACGGCCGTAGGTGAACGGGCCGGGTTGCCCCTCGGAGTCCGCCTTCACCACGTAGCCGCCGAAATCGGGGATGCGCTCGTACACCGCCCGGGTCGTGGCGGCCCACCACGCCCGCACCGCCTCGTCGGCCGGGTCCGCGGTGCTCAGGCCGCCGAGGGCCACCGGCGCGGCGAAGGTGACCGACAGGTGCACCCGGATGCCGTACAGGCGCAGGACGTCAGCGATCTCGGCGACGTCGCCGAGCCGGTCGGTGAGCAGCCGCGCCTCGGCCCGTGCCACGTTGACGTTGTTCACCGATATCGCGTTGATCCCGCTGGCCGCCAGCAGCCGCCCGTACGCCCGCAGTCGGGCCAGGTCGCCGCGCGGACGGCCGTCGCGCCAGAAGATCGAGCCGCCCGCGTATCCCCGCTCGACCTGGCCCATCACCGGGTGCACCGCCACGTTGTCCCAGTGGTTCAGCATCCGGCGGCGCAGTGCGGGCCGGTGCAGCTCCGGTGGGCGGGCCGGATCGAACGCCGCCGCGCAGAGCCGGACCACGTGGAACAGCCCGTACAGCAGGCCGGCGGGAGCGTCGGCCAGCACGACAGTCACGTCGCCGGCCCGCGCCAGCAGGAATCCTTCGTCGCCGAGCGTCCGGCCGTCGTCGATCAGCGCCGCCTCGCCCGCCGCCCGCGCCGCCCGTGCCGTCGAACTCTGCAGCGCGTCCGCCCGGCGCAACGTCAGCACCAGGTCGACGTCGACGTCCCAGGACGGTGAGTGCCACATCCGCCCGCCGTAGCGTGCGCAGGCGCGGGCCACCTCGTCGAGGACGGTGTCGACGAGCGGCCCGTCGCCGTGCACGAGAACGCGGCGCGCGCCCAGCGACCGGAACGCCTCCGGCGGCAGCCAGGCGGCGTGCACCTGTGGTTCCTCGACGTCAAACGGATCCGCCACGAACATCGGCCCCTCCACGTCCACGAACTCCGGCGTGCTCACGGTGTGAACTCCTCACGGATCATCCGGACCATCGGGTCGCCGACGCGCAGCAGCGCCAGGGCCGCGATCGACCCCAGCATCGCGAGGACCACCTCGGAGAAGACCGCTGTGATCCCGGCCGCCGCGGCCACCAGCAGGGCGTTGCCGACGGCAACCCCGGGGGTACGCACGAGGAAGTGCACTGCCAACCGGAGCACGTCGCGGGTGCGGAAGTCGAACAGCGAGGTGATCACCAGGGCGTTCGCCGCGCAGAGCGTCACCGCCGCACCGATCAGGAGCAGCGGCACCGTCCACCAGGTGGCCAGGCCTACCGCGTCCCGGTAGGAGAGGTTCACGGCGAGCACTGTCAGCCACAGCAGCGTCGGCACCCAGACGCGCAGCACGGCACGCAGGTTGGCCCGGTAGCCGCGCCAGAACAGCGCTGCGGGTCGCAGGTCGGTCAGGTCGCAGCGCTGGTGGCGCAGGGCGTACAGGGCTGCCGAGAGGGCGGGACCGACAGGCACCAGGAGGGCCGCCACCAGCGGCAGGTTGCTGGGGTCGCGGCCCAGCAGCACCAACGGCAGCAGGCCGGGCAGTGTGGTGAGCAGGAACAGCAACTCGACGACGAGCAGGATGTAGACGCGGGAGGTGATCCGCGACAGTGGCCCGTCGCCGAACTGTCGCAGGGCTTGTGTGCTGCTCACTGCTGCTCCTTCCGGTCGGCCGCGACCGGGTGCCCGAGCAGACGGTCGGCGTTCCACCACTGTGGGGTCTCGTCCTCGACCGCGCTGAGTTCGAGGAGGGTGACCTCGTGCCGGCCGAGGGTGAGGTCCACCTCGACCCGGCCGGCGGCGACCGGCAGCGCGCGGTGCGTACGCGCCGGCTCGGCCGCCTCCCGCAGGGCGTGGAGCTGCCGTAGGGACGGCGAGCGGGGACAACCCATCTCGGTCCACGCCGCCCATGCGTTGCCAGCCTCCTCGCCTACCGACGAGCGCAGCAGGAACGCCGACGTCGTTCCGGGCGGGCCGAGTGGGATGGACAGCGCCAGCGGGTGCCGGTCGGGTGCCGGTGACCGGCCTGTGACGTCCACGGGCGCCCACGCCAGCACGGCGATCCGCCCGTCGCGGTGCCGGGTGACCAGGTGGTCGTCGCCGCGGGCGAGCACGTCGCCGCCGAGGCGGGCCATGAACGCGTACAGGTGGTAGGTGGGTTTCTTGATCTGGCGGTGGGTGAGCAGGCCGAACCCGCCGTGGAACAGCGCGGTCGGCACCCCCACCTCCTCGAACACGTCGCTGAACGTCCAGTACGAGAACGAGTCGACAAGGTCGCCGCCGGTGGCGAGCACGGGTGCCAGGTACGCGGCGTGGAAAGCGGTGTCGTGGATCGGGTTGTCCGGTCGGTAGGACGAGTTGAACTCGGTGATGTGCACCGGCAGGTCCGCCAACGGGGTGCCGGCAAGGTGCTGGCGCGGAGCGGCGAACTGGGTCAGCAGGTCCGCCGCCGGGGCGAGGGTCTGGTGAGTGCCGAACGGCACGTGCTGGGCCGGCCCGGAGGTGTACGCGTGCCTGCTGACGAAGTCGACGGGCACCTGCCTGTCGGTGACGAACTCGGCGAACGACGCCAGCCAGTCGTCAGCGCCCGGGGAGATCGCCGGCCCGCCGACCTGCAACGACGCGTCGACGTCCTTGACGGCGTGCGCGCTGGCCTCGTACAGGCGGTGGTAGGCGTCGCGGTCCGCGCCCTGCCAGAACGGCTCCAGGTTCGGCTCGTTCCACACCTCGATGGGCCAGCCGCGCACCTCGTTGAGGCCGTACCTGTCGACCAGGTGTGCCACTGTGGCGCGGACCAGGTCGGCCCACTCGGACAGGGACGCGGGTGGCGTGACGTTGCCCTTCCACCAGAACACTGTCTGGTCGCCGGAGGCGAGGCCCGACGGCATGAACCCGAGCTCCACGAACGGCCGGATGCCCAGGTCGAGGTACGCGTCGACGACCTGGTCGACGTACGTGAAGGAGTGGTGCACGCGACGCTTGCCGTCGTGCTCGTACGGGCGGTGCACGCCGACGCCGTCGCTGAGCAGACCGTGCCCACGGATGTGCCGGAACCCGATGTCGGCCTGGACGAGGGCCAGCGAGTCCTGGTAGTCGCGACGCAGGGCCAGCTCGAAACGGCCGGTGCCGACGCAGCGTCGCCAGGCGTCCGTGAGCCGGCCGGCGGGCTGGTCGGGAACGGTGATGCGCATCGCTGTCCTCTGGTCGTCCTGCCGGGCGGGTGACGCGCACCGCGCCGGCCGTGGTCGCCGGGATGCCCGGTCGGGCCGCGATCAGCCGCCCGACCGGACTCCCCGCTGGTCAGCCGTTTTTCTTCTGGAACCGCTCGTACGCCTTGTTGACCGTGTCGATGTACTGGTCGGCGTTCTTGGCCTTCAGCTCGGCCACGTACGCGTCCCACTCGCTCAGCGGCCGCTGACCCAGGGCGAACTTCAGCGTGTTCTGCGAGACGAAGTCCTTCAGCGGCGTCTCCCAGAGCGACACCTGCTCGCGCTCCTCATCGGTCAGCGGAGCGGGCGGGGCCACCTCCCTGGGGGTGCGCGCGTCCATCACCTTCTGGAACTCCAACTCCTCCGGGGAGAAGAACCCGCGGACCAGGTCGGGGCTGCCGCCGTAGGCGAAGACGCCGTTCTGGAAGCCGAAGTCCTTCTGCAGGTGCTTGGGCGCCTTCGGGTTGAGGCCGAGGAAGTCGACGCCGGGGTTGAGCGTGCGCTTCCCGGACGCGTCCTTGGTGAACGTGGTGCCCTCGACGCCCCAGCGGGCGAACTCCAGGCCGGCGTCCGAATACCACAGCCAGTCGATGAACTGCATCATTGCCACGAAGTTCTTGCTCTCCCGGGCCTTCGTGGAGATCATGATGCCGTTCTCCAGGCGGGAGAAGGGGTTGATCTCGCCGGCTGGCCCGACCGGCAGTGGAATCTTGGCCATCTTCGCGTTCGGCAGGGTCTTGGCCAGGTCGGGCCGGTGGTTGTTGACAAGCGTCTGTGCGTTGCCGGTGACCACGAAGGACTTGCCGTTGGCGAGCTTCTGGCGGGCCTGGTCGTCGGTCTGGGTGAAGCTCTCCGGGTCGAGCAGGCCCTCGGCGACGAGCTTGTGCAGGTACGTGAGCATCTGCTTGTACTGCTCGGACCCGCCGGTGTAGGTGAACTTCTTCGCCGCCGGGTCCCAGGTGGCGTGCTGGTAGTCCCAACCGGCCCGCGTGCCGAAGGACGCGCTGAGGATGTTCAGCAGGGCGCCGGTCGGTGTGGGCTTACTGAACAGGTCGGAGTACGGGTAGACGTTCGGGTACTTCGCCTTCATCGCCTTGAGCACCGTGTACAGGTCGTCCCAGGTCTTCGGGACCGGGAGGTTCAGCTCCTCCATGATGTCGGTGCGCACCAGCACCGTGTAGTCCTGCGTGGGCTTCTCGTGGAGGCCCGGCAGCAGGTAGAACTTGCCGTCGGACTGCCGCAGGTTGTCGATCTCCGGCTTCAGGTTCCACTTGGCGATCTTGTCCTTGAGGTTGGGCATCAGATCCAGGTAGTCGCTCACCGGAAGGATCGCCCCGGAGGACACGAACGGGTCCTCCTGCGGGTGGTACGTCTTGGGAATGATCAGTGGCGCGTCCCCAGCGCCGATGAGCAGGCTGCGCTTCTGCTCGTAGTCGCTCAGCGGTACGGCGACCGGATCGATCTTGACGTTGGTCCGCTTGGTCAACTCCGACCAGAACAGCCAGTCTTCCTTGAGCGGATAGAACGTGTGGTTGTTGTAGAGGGTCGAGAAGGAGAGCGCCTCGGTGGCCTTGAACTGGTCGCCGACACCGTAGTTCGCCATCGCACCGGCACGGTTCTCCGAGAGGTCCGTCGACTCGCCGGGGTCCTCGGAGCATGCGGTGGTCAGGCTGAGCGCGAGCAGACCCGCGGTGGCTAACGCCACGCGGCGCCACGTCTGGTGGAGCATGGCTGGTCCTTTCGGTGGTGGGGTGGGGGGTTCGGCGGCTCAGCCCTTGACCGCGCCGAGCATCACGCCGCGGACGAAGTACCGCTGGACGAAGGGGTAGACCGCCAGGATGGGCAGGGTGGTGAGCACGATCGTCACGGCTTGGAAGGTCGCCGCCGCCTGGACCTTGTCGGCGTCGGCGGCCGCCGACTCGGCGCTCGTGGCGCCCGCGATGAGGTTGCGCAGGTAGACGGTGACCGGGAGCAGGTCCTGCCGGTCGAAGTAGAGGAACGCGCTGAACCACGAGTTCCAGAAGGAGACCGCGTAGAAGAGCACCATCGTCGCGATGATCGCCTTCGACAGCGGCAGCACGATGCGCAGCAGGATGCCGTACGTGTTGAGCCCGTCGACCGCCGCCGCTTCTTCCAACTCGGTCGGCAGGCTCTCGAAGAACGCCTTCATGACCAGCAGGTTGAACACGCTGATGGCGTTGGGGATCACCACGGCCCAAATGGTGTTCTTCATCCCCAGGCTCGTGACCAGCACGTAGTTGGGGATCAGGCCACCGGAGAAGAACATTGTGAACAGCGCGATGCCGACGAGGAGGCCACGCCCCTTGAGCTGCGGCTTCGACAACACGTACGCGTAGCAGGTGGTCAGGACTATCGAGATGATCGTGGCGACCACCGTGTACACGACGGTGTTGCGGTAGTTCGTCCAGAACATCGCATCCGACATGACCAGCTTGTACGCGGTCACGTCGAACCCGCGCGGGACCAGGGTCACCTTCCCCGCGATGATGTACGCCTCGTCGCTGAGCGAACGGGCCACGATGGTGAGGAACGGATACAGCGTCACGATCACCACGCCGGTCAGGACCACCGCGTTGACGACCCGGAAGACCCGGTAGCCACGGCTGTCCACCGGCCCGCGCGTGGTCGGGGCGTCCGCCTTCCGGCCGAGGATCACCACAGGCTCGTCCCCACCGTGCGACGGGAGATGAGGTTCGCCGACAGGACCAGAATCAGCCCGATCACCGCCTCGAAGAGGCCGATCGCTGCCGCGTAGCTGAAGTTGCTGGACTGGAAACCCATCCGGAACAGGTACGTGGAGATCACGTCCGCCGTCGGGTACGTCAACGGGTTGTACAGCAGCAGGATCTTCTCGAACCCGACGGCCATGAAGCTGCCGATGTTGAGGATCAGCAGCGTCACCATCGTCGGCCGGATCCCGGGCAGCGTCACATGCCAGGTCTGCCGCAGCCGGTTGGCGCCGTCGATCCGGGCCGCCTCGTAGAGGTCCTCGTCGATCGTGGTGAGCGCCGCGAGGTAGAGGATGGTGCCCCAGCCGACGGTCTGCCAGACCTCGGAGGAGACGTAGATGGTGCGGAACCACTCGGGCTGTTGCAGGAACGCCACCGGGTCGCCGCCGACCAGCCGGACGAGCTGGTTGGCGGTGCCGTCGACCGAGGTCAACTGCATGACCATCGCCGCCACGATCACGATCGACAGGAAGTGCGGCAGGTAGGACACCGACTGGACGAACCGCTTGAACCGGCGGGCACGCACCTCGTTGAGCAGCAGCGCCAGCACGATGGGCAGCGGGAAGCAGAACAGCAGGGTCAACGCCCCGAGCACGAGCGTGTTGGTGAACACCTCCCAGAACGTGGGGTCGGTGAAGAACATCCGGAAGTACCGCAGCCCGACCCAGTACTCGCCGAAGATGCTGCCGCCCGGCTTGAACCGGCGGAACGCGATGACGTTCCCGATCATCGGCAGATAGCGGAAGATCAGGAAGAACAGCAGCGGCAGGACGGCGAGTGAGTAGAGCTGCCAGTCCCGGCGCAGCGCCTGCCGCCAGGTCCGACGGTGTCGCCGCGAGCGCGGGGCGGGTGCGACAGTGGCCGCCGGAGCGGGAGGCGGTGCCGGCGGCGGCCGCAGCGTCTCGGATGTCATGAGCGGCCTCCTATGCGGAGTGCGGGACGGCCAGGAGGTGCTCGATCCGCACCGACGTGAGCAGCTCCCGGTCGTGGCCCACCTGGCGTTCGACGCCTGTCAGCCGCAGCGCGAGGGCGGCCACCGTTTCGCCGCTGGACCGGCCGAGCCGCAGCTCGACGGCGCCGGGCTCGACGATGCGCCGCCCGGACCGCCCGGTGAACGACGTGACATCGGCGGGTACGTCGAACGTCACGTCGGCAGCCGCGCCGGGCTCCAACGGCACCCGGGCGTACCCGACGAGCCGTGTCACCGGTCGGGTGGTCTGCGCCACCGGGTCGTGCAGGTAGAGCTGCACGACCTCGGTGCCGGATCGGGAGCCGGTGTTGCGGACTGTGACACGTACCCGCGCCTCGCCGTCGACCGGCCAGGTGACCGGGTCGGTGGGATCGGCGTACGCCTCGCCGGCCGGCCCGACGGCCGAGGCGTCGGACCAGTCGAAGCTCGTGTAGCTCAGCCCGTGGCCGAACGGGTAGGCGGGCGTCGGGTCGATCGAGGACACCTGATTGAGGTGCCCCAGCGGTGGCGCCAGGTAGGTGCCCGGCAGGCCACCCGCGTCGCGGGGCACGCTTACCGGCAGCCGTCCGGACGGGTTCACCGCGCCGGTGAGCACCTCGGCGAGCGCCTGCCCGCCCCGTTGGCCGAGGAAGAACGCCTGCACCACTGCCGCCGCCGCGTCGAACTCCGTGCCGAGCGCGTACGGCCGGCCGGTCATCAGCACCAGCACGACAGGGGTGCCGGTGGCCAGCACGGCGCGGACCAGGTCGGACTGCACCCCGGGCAGTGTCAGGTCGACGGCGTCGCAGCCCTCACCGGAGGTGCCCCGGCCGAACATGCCCGCCCGGTCGCCGACGGCGAGCACGCACACGTCGGCGGCAGCGGCCTCGGCGACCGCAGCAGCGATTCCCGAGCTGTCGTCGCCGGTGATGGCGCAGCCGGGCTCGTAGCTGAGCTGCGGGACGTGCCGGGCCAACTCGTCGCGGAGCGTGGGGATGTCGACGCCCATCTCGAACTCGCTGTGCTTGACACCTACGTGGTTGGGGAAGGTGTAGCAGCCGAGCATTGCCATCGGATCGTCGGCGACCGGGCCTACGAGCGCGACCCGGCGACCGGCAGGCAGCGGCAGCACACCGGTGTTGCGCAGCAGCACCACTGACTCCCGGGCCAGGCGTACGGCGACGTCCTGGCTGGCCTCGTCGTCGAGGCGCAGGTCCGCCACGTCGTCGGGCAGTTCCTGCCAGCCGTCGTCGAGCAGGCCGAGTTCGATCTTCTGGATCAGCACACGTCGCAGCGCCCGGTCGATGAGCGCCTCGTCGACCTCGCCGGCACGGACCGCCGCCAACAGCGGGTCGCCGAAAGTGTCCACTGTGGGCAGCTCGACGTCGATTCCGGCGCGCAGAGCGAGCCCGGCGGCGTCGGCGGAGCGTTCGGCCACCCCGTGCAGGGTCTGCAGGAACCGGATGGCGAAGTAGTCGGCGACAACGGTGCCGGTGAAGCCCCACTCGTCGCGCAGGAGCCCGGTCAGCAGTTCCTCGTCGGCGGCGACGGGCAGGCCGTCGATCTCGGCGTACGAGTGCATCACGGAGCGGGCACCGCCGAGCCGTAGCGCCATCTCGAACGGCGGCAGGATGACGTCTGCCAACTCCCGGCGGCCCATCGGCACCGGCGCGAGGTTGCGCCCGCCCCGGGAGGCCGAATATCCGGCGAAGTGCTTGAGGGTGGCCACGATGCCTGTGCTCTCCAGCCCCCGCACGTACGCCGCGCCGGTCGTCCCCACCAGGTACGGGTCCTCGCCGATCGTCTCCTCGGTACGTCCCCAGCGGTAGTCGCGGGTGACGTCGAGGACCGGTGCGAGCCCCTGGTGTACGCCTGCGGCGCGCATCGACCGGCCGATCTGGGCGGCCATCTCCTCGACAAGCTCCGGGTCGAAGGCGGCGCCCCAGCTCAGCGGGGTCGGGTAGACGGTGGCCCGCCAGGCGGCGAAACCGGTGAGGCACTCCTCGTGCACCTGCGCCGGGATGCCGAACCGGCTGGCCGCCACGATCTGCGCCTGGGACGCGGCAAGCGATCGCGCGCCGCGTACCGGGTCGACGGGTGCGGTGCCGAACGGTCGGGTGAGCTGGCCCAGCCCGTACCGGATGACGGTGCTCCACGGCGGCAGCTCGTTGAGCATGTCGGCCTGGTGGGGAGCGACGCCCTCGCCGGACGCGTCGGCGCCCACCCACACCCCGACGAGCTGGGCGAGCTTTTCCTCAAGCGTCATCTGCGGCAGCAGCGCCTCGGCCCGTTCGGCTGGCGACAGCCGTGCGTCGCGCCAGGGCGTGACGTCGCGGGACGCCGCCGGTGCGCCGTCGACGGGCACGTTACTTCTCATGCCGAGACCCCTTAGCTCCGGCCACGTCCCGCACCCCCGTGGGACGGTTCCGTGGCGGGTGACCACGAGCCGAAACTTTCCGGAAACCCGCGTAACCTTTTCGGCAACCTAAGTGCACCGTCTGAGCGTGTCAAGACCTTCGATGCGTCGATGGTCAGCTCGGCCATCCAGCCGGTGACACCGAACCTCCGCGATCCACTGCCGACCGACATACCGGAGCAAGGCATCGAACATACCGAATGGCGTGCACCAGGCCGTCCGATCAGTCGTGTTATGGTCGTCCGAAATTTTCGGATGCTGTATGGGGCTGCGATGACAGAGCACCGCCCGCTCGGCCCACAGGCCTCCACCATCGCGACGATCGCCAACGACGTCGGCGTGTCCGTCGCGACGGTGTCCAAGGTCCTCAACGGGCGCGAAGATGTCGCGCCCGCCACCAGGGCCCGGGTCGAGGCGAGCCTCGACCGCCACCAGTACCAGCGCCGCAACCGACGGCCGTCGACCGGCCAGCGCCGGATCGACCTGGTGTTCCACGAGTTCGACACCGGTTGGGCACTGGAGATCCTGCGCGGGGCCGAGGCGGTGACCGCCGCCGCCGGAATCGGCCTCGCCGTGTCCCAGCTCGACGGTGCGCACCGACCGCCGTCGCGATGGATGGACGCGCTGCTCGCCGACCGTCCGCTCGGCGTACTGCTGGTGCTCTGCCACCTGACCGACAGCCAGCAGCAGCACCTGCGGCGGCAGGGCATCCCGTTCGTCGTCGTCGACACCGACAGTGCCACCTCCGCCTCGGTGCCCACCGTCGGCTCCAACAACTTCAATGGCGGTCTGCTGGCCGCCCGACACCTGCTGGAACTGGGCCATCGGCGGATCGCCGTCATCTCCGGGCCACCCGACATGCTGTGCAGCCGGGCCCGCGCCGCCGGTTTCCACTCCGCCCACGAGGAGGCCGGGGTCACCGTCGACCGCGAGCTGGTCTGCTACGGAAGCTTCTCCGCGCATGCCGGGCACGCCCACGGCCTGCGGCTGCTGAGCCGGCCGGACCGGCCCACGGCGATCTTCGCCGGCTCGGACATCCAGGCCATGGGGGTGCTGCGGGCCGCCCGCAAGTGCGGCCTGCGAGTGCCCGAGGATCTCTCGGTCATCGGGTACGACAACCTGCCGGTCTCGGCCTGGACGGACCCCGCCCTGACCACGATCAACCAGCCGCTGGGCGACATGGCCGGCATCGCCACCCAGATGCTGCTCGACATGGCCAAGGGCAACGAGCTGGCGACCAGCCGGATCGACCTGGTGACCGAGCTGATCGTGCGGGAGAGCACCGCCCCGCCGGCCCACCCGCGCTGACCCCACGCCGCCGCGACAACCGCCCCGATCCGCGCCCCCGGACCCACGAGGAGCCATGACCGACTTCACCCCCGCGCTCGACGAACTCCGGCGCTACGCGCCCACCGTCGTCGAGCCCGACGATTTCGACGGGTTCTGGCGCGACACCCTCACCGAGGCCGCCGCCCGACCGGCGCTCGTGGACGTCCGACCGGAGCCCACCGACCTGCGACTGCTCGACTCGTGGGACGTCACGTACGCGGGCTTCGCAGGCGACCCGGTGCGGGCCTGGTACACGCGCCCGGCGGGCGTGCTGGACCCGCTGCCCACGGTGGTCGAGTACGCCGGCTACGGACGCGGCCGGGGCCTACCGCACGAGCGGCTGACCTGGCCGGTCGCCGGGTACGCCCACCTGCTGATGGACAACCGGGGGCAGGCCGGGCAGTACGGCGCCGGCGACACCACGGACCCGCACGGCGCGCCCGGCGGCCCGTGGCCCGCCACCTGGGGAATCCTCGACCCGCACGACTACCACTACCGTCGCCTGATCACCGACGCCGTCCGGGCCGTCGACGCGGTCCGCGCCCTGCCCGGGGTCGACGCGGGCCGGGTCGCCGTGGTCGGCAACAGCCAGGGCGGCGGTCTCGCCCTGGCGGTGGCCGGTCTCGTCGACGACCTCGCGGCGGTACTGACCACCGCCCCGTTCCTCTGTGACGTCCAGCGGGCCGTCTCGCTCACCGACGCCTCGCCGTACGGGGAGATCGCGCGCTACCTGTCGGTGCACCGCGAGGCCGAGGAGGCCGTGCGACGCACGCTGTCCTATGTCGACGGAGTGAGCTTCGCCCGCCGGGCCACGGCTCCGGCGCACTTCGGGGTCGGCCTGCGCGACACGGTGTGCCCGCCGAGCACCGGCTTCGCCGCCTACAACCAGTATGGCGCGGCCACCGGTCGGCCCACCCCACCGGAGCGCGAGATGCACGTCTACCCGTTCAACGGGCACGAGGGCGGTGAGGCCGTCCACGTCCGGCGGCAGCTGCGCTGGCTCGCGTCGATACTCGACGCGACGGTCACCGCCAGCCCGCACTGACCGCACCGCCAGCCCGAACCGACACTGCCATAGTCGCATGTCGATCGATTGCCTTTGTTAGCGATAACACGCTATCGTACGACCGACGGGGTGCAGGGCACACTTCCGTCGCGGTTCGTCGATCCGTCGCAGCCGGCCCGTCGACGACCATGGCAACCTCGACCAGCAGTGCTGACGTCCGGGCTCGTGGTCGCCTGCCAGCTCGCTCCCGCGTACCGCGAAGTGGTGGCGACCCCGCACGGCGCCGCCCGCTGGCGCACGCTCCCCCACCACCGGAGGAAGCCCATGAACGTCCCGCAACTCGACCACCCCGTCCCTCCGACACCCGCGACCACCGCCACGACGCCGAGGCCCCGACGGGCCCGCCTGTGGTGGGCGGCCCTGGCCGCCGTCGCGGCCGTCGCCGCCGCCGTCCCGGTGGCGACGATGCCCGCCAGCGCCGAATCCAACGGCGGGGTACGCGTCATGCCGCTCGGCGACTCGATCACCGACGGCTTCAACGTCCCCGGCGGATACCGCATCGAACTCTGGCAGCGGTTCACGAGTGGCGGATACCGGGTCGACTTCGTCGGCTCCCAGTTCAACGGCCCGGCCAGCCTCGGCGACCACGACCACGAAGGTCACTCCGGCTGGACGATCGCCCAGATCGACGCCAACGTCGTCAACTGGCTGCGGGCGACGACCCCCCGGACGGTGCTGCTGCACATCGGCACCAACGACATGTACGGCGACACGTCCGGCGCGCCGGGCCGGCTCGCCGCACTCGTCGACAAGATCACCAACAACGCGCCGAACGCCGATGTGTTCGTGGCGACGATCGTCCCGAAGTCGGGCGCCGACAACCAGGTGCGCGGATACAACGCGGCGATCCCCGGGATCGTCCAGACCAGAGCCGCCGCCGGCAAGCGCGTCCACCTTGTCGACATGTACCGCGCCCTGACGTTGAGCGACCTCGCCGACGGCGTCCACCCCAACGCCACCGGCTACCGCAAGATGGCCGACGCCTGGTACACGGCGCTCCGCGCGGTGCCCGGCAGCATCGGCGGTGACACGCCGCCCACGACACCTCCGCCCACCACAGCCCCGCCCACGACTCCCCCGCCCACCACAGCCCCGCCCACGACTCCCCCGCCGAGCACGCCCCCGCCGGCCGGTGGGTGCCAGGTCTCGTACACGGTCAACGCCTGGAACAACGGCCTCACGGCGGCCATCTCGGTGACCAACACCGGCAGCGCGCCGATCAACGGCTGGTCGTTGGCGTTCACGCTGCCGAGCGGGCAGACCATCACGGGCGGCTGGAACGCCACGTACTCCCCGACCAGCGGGGCGGTGACCGCACGCAACGTCTCCTACAACGGCACGATCGCCCCGAACACCGCTGTCGACATCGGCTTCCAGGCCACCCACAGCGGCAACGCCGGTCGGCCGTCGGCCTTCACCCTCAACGGCGCCGCCTGCGCGGTCGCCTGACACACCGTGTCGCGGTGCCGGGCGGCAACGGCTGCCCGGCACCGCGTCCAGGTCACCTGATCGTCAGCGACGCCAGCCGACAGGTGATGAATTCCAACGCGGACGGCACGTCGACGTCCACCGCCACCTCGGCGGTCGGCTGACCCCGCAGGTCCACGAGGGTGTTGCCGCGGCTCGGCCCGGTCGTGGTGTCCACCTCGATGTACGCCGGCTCGGCGGTGACCAAACCCGGCCGGATCGCCTCCGCCATCGCCAGCGGGTCGTGCAGCGGCACGGCGTCCATGCCGTGGTCGCGCCGGTAACCCGCGAGGTAGTACTCGAGCGCGTCCGCGCAGAAAGCGGCGACGCTGCCGGCCGAGCGGAGCCGCCGCAGGTCGTCCGGGCCGTAGGTGGTGCGGTACGTGACGTCCAGCCCGACAAGCGTGGTCGGCACCGGCCGGGGCAACCCCGGTTCGGTGAGCACCCGGTAGGCGGCCTCCGGGTCCGCCCAGATGTTGAACTCGGCGGCCGGAGTCCGGTTGCCGGCGCCGATCGAGCCGCCCATGACCACCAGCCGGGCCAACCGCGACGCCACCTCGGGGTGCACCGCGAACAGGTGCGCCACGTTCGTCAGGGGCCCCGTCGCCACCAGCGTCACCGGCTCGGCGCAGGAGCGTACCGTCTCGACGATCAACTCCAGCGCGGTGGCGTCGACCGGGCCGACGGCGGAGGTCGGCAGCGTGATGCCGCCCAACCCCCGGTCCCCGTGCACCGACGCGGTGCGGTCGCCCGTCGACCGCAGATAGGGGCGGTCCGCGCCACGGGCAACGGGGATGTCGGCCCGGCCGGCCAGGGCGAGCACGTCCAGCGCGTTGCGGGTGGTGATGTCGATTCCGACGTTGCCGCCCACTGTGGTGACCCCGACGAGTTCCACCTCCGGGCTGGCCACCGCCGTGAGGATGGCGACCATGTCGTCGATGCCGGGGTCACAGTCGAGCAACACTGGGCGAGTCACGCGCAGGACCCTATCGCCTGAACATCGCCGCCCGGCGTCGACCACGAGCCGCACCTTCTGGTGGGGCGGACGGTCCGCAGCGGAGGATGACCTGATGGCATCGCCCGAAATGGTTCTCGCCGATCTTCGTGACGCGTGGAGTGCCTCGTTGTCCCGCACGCTTCTGGGCCTGTACCTGCACGGCTCACTGGTCGCCGGCGACTTCGCCCCGGATCGCAGCGACCTTGATCTGCTCGCGGTACTCGACAGCGACCCGGACGAGACGCTACTCGCCGTGCTCGCCGGTCTGCACGCGGACCTTGGTCGACGGCACCCGCAGTGGGCCGGCAGGATCGAGGTGGAGTACGTGTCCCTTGGCGCCACGCGCGACGCCGCGCTCGGCCGTGCCAGCCAGACCCACGCCATCGCCCGGATCAGCCCCGGCGAATCGTTGCACCTGTTACCCGCCACCATCCATCGCGTCGTCACCTGGTCGGCCGTCCGCGATCACGGCCGCGTGCTCGTGGGGCCCTCAGCCGTCGCACTGCTACCCGCCGTCGCCCCCGACCTCGTCCGATCGGCTCTGCTGGCGCACGTCCGCGACTGGCCGATCTGGGTGACCCGGATGACCACCCCCGGAGCTCAGTCCTACGCAGTACTCACCCTCTGCCGGGCCCTGCATCGTCTTCAGAACGGCCGGCAACTGTCCAAGCGACGGGCCGCCGACCGGACCATCGCCGCCCTTCCACAGTGGGACGGCTTGATCACCTGGGCGCGCGATTGGTGGTACGACGGCGGCAAGGACACCGACACCGGCAGGGCAGACGACATCCACACGTTCGTGCACGAGATCAGCTCCACCATCCTGGCCTCGGAACCACCCACCAATGCCGGTCTTCCCCGATGATCTCGTCATGGTGATGCGGTGCGCCGACGCTGACGCCGGCCGAAGCTAGAATCCGATCATGGAAATCCTGCGGTACGCCGCCTTCACCACCGACCCAGCCGGTGGCAACCCGGCCGGTGTGGTCCTCGATGCCACAGGGCTCGACGACGCGGAGATGCAGCGGGTGGCGGCCCAGGTCGGGTACTCCGAAACGGCATTCCTCACGCCCGGCCGCGATGGGCACTTCACGGTGCGCTATTTCAGCCCGAAGGCAGAGGTTCCCTTCTGCGGTCATGCGACCATCGCGTCGGCAGTCGCCTACGCCGAGCGGCACGGTCCGGGAGCCCTGCGTCTGGACACCCGCGCCGGCCTCGTTGAGGTCACCACCGAGGTACGGGCGGACGGGACCACCACCGCCACGCTGATCAGCGTCGAACCGCAGAGCAGACCCATCGCCCATGGCGACCTCGCGGCGCTGCTCGACGCGCTGCGCTGGAAGCTGGACGACCTCGACCCGACGCTGCCGCCGCGGATCGCGTTCGCCGGAGCATGGCATCCCATCGTGGCCGCCGCGAGCCGGCAGCGCCTGGCCGACCTGGACTACGACATGGCGGCGTTGGGCAGCCTGATGGCCGAGCGCGACTGGACAACCATCGACCTGGTCTACCGCGAATCGCCGCTGGTGTTCCATGCGCGCAACCCGTTCCCACCCGGTGGCGTCGTCGAGGACGCCGCGACAGGTGCGGCCGCTGCGGCGTTGGGTGGCTACCTGCGCGAGCTGCACCTGGTGACTCCGCCCGCGACGGTCACCGTGCGGCAGGGCGACGACATGGGCCGTCCAAGCCTTCTCGCGGTAGGGATCCCCGCCGAAACCGGCAGCGGGATCGCGGTGACAGGCACCGCCGTTGCCCTCCCTGACGTCCTGACGAGCGGGGCCTGACCTGATTTCACGCCCGTCGGTCCCGGTCAGCGACGCCGGACGTCCGAAGCGGTCCGCCGACGTCCCCCAGACGTCGGCGGACCGGCCTCAGCGGATGTCGGCGGTGCTCCAGCGGGGGGATGCGTTGGTGACTGCGACGGTGTCACCGACAAGCGTGGTCACCGCCTCGGTGGCACGCTGCGCGCTGGTACCGACCCAGACTTCGATGTCGCCGGGCTCCACGACGCGGGTGAAACTGCGATCGGAGAACGCCAGGCGGGTGGTGGGGACCGTCAGCTCGACCGTGACGGACTGGCCCGGTGCGAGGTGGACCCGCCGGTAGCCGAGCAGCTGCGCCACCGGCCGGGTCACCGAGGCGACCAGGTCGCGACCGTAGAGCTGGACCACGTCGTCGCCGGCGACCGCGCCGGTGTTCGTCACCCGCACCGTCACGGCCACCGCCCCGTCGGTGGGCACCGTGGCGGGCACGGTGAGGTCGGTGTACGCGAAGGTCGTGTACGACAGGCCGTGGCCGAACGGCGCCACGGGAGTCGCCGGCAGGTTCGTCACCTCGTTGCCCGCACCGAGGGTGGGGTGCAGGTAGGAGTACGGCTGCGCGCCGGCCGACCCGGGCAGGGTGACCGGCAGCCGGCCCGACGGGTTGACCCGCCCGGAGAGCACCCCCGCGATAGCGCCGGCGCCCTCCTCGCCCGGGAAGAACGCCTGCACCACCGCCGCACAGCCCGCGAGCGCCCAGCCGAGGGCGTACGGCCGGCCGGTGAGCAGCACGAGGACAACCGGCGTGCCGGTTGCCTGCACCGCCTCGACCAGGTCGCGCTGGACGCCGGGCAGCTCCAGGTCGTCCCTGTCGCAGCCCTCCCCGACCGTGCCGCGCCCGAAGAGGCCGGCGTGGTCGCCGACGACCAGGACCGCGACATCGGCGGCGGCGGCCGTGGCGACAGCCTCGTCGAAGCCGGACCTGTCGTCGGTGTCCACGTCACAGCCGCGTGCCCAGGTGACGAGATCGTCGCCGAACTCGGCCCGTACGGCGTCGAGCACGGTGGGCACCTCGATGCCGGTCTCCACGCCGGGATGCTGGACGAGGACGTGGTTGAGGAAGGAGTAGCACCCGAAGAGGGCGCCCTGCCGGTCGGCGTTCGGGCCGATGACTGCCACCCGTCGCCCCGCCGGCAGCGGCAGCGCGTCCCGGTTGGTGACCAGCACGATCGACTCCTCGGCGAGCCTGCGGGCGATCGCCCGGTGCTCGGGCGAGTCGAGGTCGATCGCCGAGGGCGGCTCGTCGTCGAACGTGGCGTCGAGCAGACCCAGGTCCTGCTTCTGGCGCAGCACCCGCAGCACCGCGCGGTCGAGGAGCGCCTCGTCGATCCGACCCGCCCGCACCGACTCCCGCAGGGTCAGATAGGCGTCGCCGGTGGGCAGTTCGACGTCGACACCTGCCGTCAGCGCCTGGCCGGCCGCCTCGGCGTGGTCGCCCGCCACGTGGTGCAACAGGTTCAGGAACGCGACCCCGTAGTAGTCGGCCACCACCGTGCCGTCGAAGCCCCACGTGTCGCGCAGGATGCCGGTCAGCATCGTCGGATCGGCAGCGACGGGTACCCCGTCGATCTCGGCGTACGAGTGCATGACACTGCGGGCGTCACCGTCGAGGATCGCCATCTCGAACGGGACGAGCAGCACGTCGGCCAACTCCCGGCGGCCCATGTGCACCGGGCCGAAGTTGCGCCCCGACTGCGACGCGGAGTAGCCGGCGAAGTGCTTGAGGGTGGCGTGCACCCCCTGCGACTGCAGCCCGCGCACGTACGACGTGCCGATGGTGCCGACCAGGTACGGGTCTTCGGCTATGCACTCGTCCACCCGACCCCAGCGGGGGTCACGGATGACGTCGAGTACCGGAGAGAGCCCCTGGTGGATACCCAGGGTCCGCATCGAGGCGCCGATCGCCGCGGCCATCTCGGTGACCAGTTCGGGGTCGAACGCGGCGCCCCAGGCCAGCGGCGTGGGGAAGGTGGCCGCCTTCCACGCCGACAGCCCGGTGAGGCACTCCTCGTGGACGATCGCCGGGATGCCGAGCCGGGTCCCCGTGACAAGCTCCCGCTGGAACTTCCACAGCCAGGACGCGCGTGCCGCCGCGTCCACCGGGCGGGTGCCGTAGGCGCGGGTGAGGTGACCGAGCCCGTGCCGGGAGAAGTCCCCGAGCTTCACGTCCTCGCCGAACTCCCCCTGCAACGGCGCGACGGCCTCGCCGTCCTCCTTCTCCCAGAAGCCGACGATCTGAGCGATCTTCTCCTCGATCGTCATCCGGCCGAGGAGATCGCGTACGCGTGCCCCGCCGTCGTGCCCATTCGGTCGACCGTGGTCCGGACCTGTTTGAGCCGGCGCCGGCCCGTCCACCAGTGCGTGGACCTCAGTCATGCTGTGCCTTCCTCTGGTTGTGCTCGTACCGCTGCCGCTCAGCCCTTGACCGCACCCTGAAGGCCACCGACGATCTGCTTCTCCGCGAGCGTAAAGAAGAGCAGCGCCGGAAGCATCGCCAGCGAGGTGAAGGCGAGGACGCCCGCCGTGTCGGTGGTGTACTGGCTGGAGAAGTTCTGCACCCCCAGCGGCAGGGTGTGCAGGCTGACGTCGCTGAGGACGAGCAACGGCAGCAGGAACGCGTTCCAACTCGCCACGAACGCCAGGACGCCGACGGTGACGAGCGCGGGCCGCGACAGCGGCATCGCGATGCGCCAGAGGAACCCGAGCCGGCTCGCACCGTCGATGGCGGCGGCGTCCTCCAACTCCTTCGGGATCGCCGCCAGGAAGGGCCGCAGGATGACGATCGTCAGGGGCAGGGAGAAGGCCACCTGCGGGAGGATGACCGCGTAGTAGGAGTTGGTCAGGTTCAGGTCCCGCAGCATGAGGTAGAGCGGCAGGATCGCCGCGCCGGCCGGAAACAGCAGGCCGAGTGTGAAGAAGGTGTAGAGCCCCTCGCGCCCACGGAAGCTGTAGCGGGCGAGCACGAACGCGGCGGCCAGCCCGAGCACGACGACGGCGAGTGTGGTGCCGAGGGCGATGACCGCGCTGTTGAACGCCTGCTGCCAGAAGTTGCTCTGGGTCAGCACCCTGGCGTAGTTGTCCCAGACGAACGGGTCGGGCAGGCCGGCCGGGTTCGCGACGATCTGCGGGGTGGTGCGGAAGCCGCCGATGACCACGTAGACGACCGGGGCGATCGACACGGCCGCGATCGCGAGCGCGATCGCGTAGGTGAGCGGCGTGCCCCAGGACACCTGACGGCGCCCGGCGGACGGGGAGGGAACGGAGTTCACAGCCATCGTCACTTCACCTTTCCGGTGATGGCGCCCTCGATGTCGCGGCGGAGCAGGAACCGCTGGAACAGCAGTGCCGCCACGAAGGAGATGGCGAACAGGATGACAGCCACAGCGTTGCCGTAGCCCCACAAGCGGGCGAAGAACCCGTTGTCCACCATGTAGGTCGCCATGGTGGCCGACGCGCCGAGCGACCGCACCGCGGGCACCGAGGTCACCCAGATCATGTCGAAGATCTGCAGTGAGCCGATCATGGACAGGAACATCCAGATCCGGATCGTCGGGCCGAGCAGCGGAATCGTGACGTGCCGTTGAATCTGCCACCAGCTCGCGCCGTCGATGGCCGCCGCCTCGGTCAGCTCGTCGGGGACGTTGGACAGCCCGGCGAGTAGCAGGATGATGGCGAAGCCGACGTACTTCCAGGTGAGGATGGCCAGCAGCGTCCAGATGACCAGGTCCAGGTCCGCGAGCCAGGGCTGCACCAGACTGCCCAGTCCCAGTGACTCCAGCATCGCGTCGACCGTGCCGCCGCCGGTCAGGAGCAGCTTCCACATGATGCCGACGGTGACCTCGGCGAGCACGTACGGCACGAACACCAGCAGGCGGAACACGGAGCGCCCACGGAATCGGCGGTTGAGCAGCAGGGCGATGGCCAGGGCGATCGGGCCCTGGATCAGCAGCGACCCGAACACGATGATGGCGTTGTTGCGCAACGCGTCCAGGAAGATCGGGTCCTGGAAGGCGAGGGTGTAGTTCCGCAGGCCGACGAACTCGGTGGGGGGCCCGACGCCACGCCACCGGTAGAGGCTGTAGTAGACCGCGAAGCCCATCGGCACCAGCACGAACATCACGTAGACGGCGATGGCCGGCGCGGTGAGCCCGATGATCTCGTACCACTTGCGGCGTGTGTCGGCTTGGCGGGCGGATGGACGCCCCGCGCGGTGGGGGCCCGCCGGCGACGCGGAAGCGTCGCCGGCGGACGTACGGATCTGGTTGGCGGAGGTCACTTGCTTGCGGCCGCCTTCATCGCCGAGACGACCTTCTCAGGAGTCCCGTTACCCGCGAAGATGGCGACGACCGCGTCGTTCATCGCGGTGCCGACGGTGCTGCCGTAGGCCGTGTCCAGCCAGAGCTGGACGTAGCTCGCGTTGGCCGTGGCCTCCAGGATGGACTTGAGCGCGGGGTCCGTCACACCGTCGGCCGCGCCCTTGACCACAGGCAGGCCGGTGCCGGTCTCGGCGTAGCCCTTCTGCACCTCGGGGCTCACGATGTACTTGAGGAACTCGACGCACTCGGCGGGGGCGTTCTTGGCGCAGGAGAAGCCGTCGCCACCACCGAGGGCCGCCTTCGGGTCACCCGGGGAACCTTCGATCGCCGGCACCGGGAACCAGCCGAGGAACGAGGCGAGCTTCGCCTTGTCCGTGGCGACGGTGTCGAGCGTGCCGCGGTTCCAGTCACCCATGAGCTCCATCGCGGCCTTGCCGTTGGCGAGCATGCCGTTGGCGCTGGTCGGGTCGTTCTGGCCCGGCGTGGCGATGAAGTTGGGCTGGAACGGCTTGGTGTCGATGAACGCCTTCAGGTCCTGGCCGGCCTTGACGAAGCACGGGTCGTCGAAGACCTTGTCGGTGGACGCCTTCTTGAGCGTGTCGACCGAGCAGGCACGCAGCGCCATGTTGTACCACCAGTGCGCGGCCGGCCACTTGTCACCGGCGCCCACCGCGATCGGGACGACGTTGATCGCCTTGAGCTTGGTGACCGCCTCGTTGAGCTCTGCGAAGGTGGTCGGCGGCGCCGCGATGCCCGCCTGAGCGAACATGTCCTTGTTGTACCAGACGCCTTCGATGCCCATCCGGAACGGCAGGCCGTACTGCTTGCCCTTGACCTGCCAGATCTCGGCGGCGCTACCGATGTTGCCCACCTCGGTCTTGACCTGGTCGGTGATGTCCTTGAGGTAGTCGGCCTCCACCTGCTCGACCATCTCGCCGCCACCCCAGGCCTGGAAGATGTCCGGCGGGTCGCTGCTCAGCAGCGCGGCGGGGAGCCGGGTGCGCTGGAGTTGGTTCGTCTCGATCGCCTCGATCTCGATCTTGACGGTCGGGTGGAGCGCGGAGAAGTCCTTGGCGACCTTCTCCCAGTAGGTCTTGCCGGGCCCGTCCTGTGAGGCGTTGTGCCACCAGGTCAGGGTCACCGGGTCCTTGTACAGCTCGCTCTGAGGGGCTGCCTCTTCGCCGCCGCCGCTGCACCCGGCGACTACGAGAACACTTGTCATTAGTACTGCCAGAACGGCACCTGCGCGGCGCTTCGTTGCCATCGATGTCTCCTCGACTAGTCAGTCGCGGTACTCGGCCTGCGGCGAAGTTTTACAGTCACGTAACTTGATGTCAATCGGTATCGATAACGTTTTCGATTCACTCGCGACGGGTCGCCGCCGACGGCCCTATCATCATCGGCGTGGTGTTTCAGCAGCGCGTCAAGATGTCAGATGTCGCACGCACTGCCGGCGTCTCGGTTGCCACCGTATCGAAGGTTGTCAATGGACGATACGGCGTGGCCCAGGCAACCGTGGAGCGCGTCCAGCAGGTCATCCACGAGCTTGGCTACGAGGCGAGCCTGGGGGCGCAGAGCCTGCGCAGCCACCGCACAAACGTGCTCGGCATCCTGGTCGCCGAGTTCGAGCCGTTCTCGACCGAGCTGCTCAAGGGGGCGTCCCAGGAGGTCGCGGGCAGCGGATACCAGCTGCTGGCCTACTCCAGCGGCGACGGCGAGGGCGCCGCCGTGGGGTGGGAGCGGCGCTCGCTCGCCCGCCTCTCGGGCACTCTCATCGACGGGGCCGTGATCGTCACGCCGACCGTTGTCGAGACCAAACACAGCTTCCACGTCGTAGCCGTCGACCCGCACACCGGGCCGTCCGACCTGCCCACCGTCGATTCGGACAACTTCGCCGGCGCGGTGCTGGCCACCAACTACCTGCTGTCCCTCGGGCACCGGCGGATCGGGCACATCAGTGGACGAGCCGACCTGAAGTCGGCGCAGCTGCGCGAGGCAGGCTTCCGCAGTGCGATGGCCGACGCCGGCGTGCCGGTGGACGAGCGGCTCGTCCGCGTCGGCGGGTTCCGGATCGAGAGCGCCGCCGGCACGGCCGCGGAGCTTCTCGCCCTCACCGACCGGCCGAGCGCGATCTTCGCGGGTAACGACCTCTCCGCGATATCCACGATGGACGTAGCCCGCGACATGGGCCTCTCGGTGCCCGACGACCTGTCGGTGATCGGCTTCGACAACGTACCGGAGTCGGCGCTGGTCAACCCGCCGCTGACGACCATCATGCAACCGCTGCAGCGGATGGGCGCCGAGGCGTTGCGCCTGCTCATCGACCTGATCGCCGGCGTCGAACGCGACACCCACATCAGGCTCCCCACCGAGCTGGTCATCCGTTCGTCCTGCCGCCCGCGCCACTGACACCCGTACGGCGGCGCGAGGGTCAGCGATCCGTACGGGGGTAGAGGCGGCTGATCGTCTCGGCGACGCAGACCGGCTTGGCGCCCCCCTCGGCCTCCACGGCGACCGCCATCACCAGTTGCACACCGCCACTCACCTGGGACACCTCGGCGATGGTGGCGGTGGCCCGCACGGCCGTACCGACGCGCAGCGGCGCAGGGAAGCGCACCCGGTTCAGCCCGTAGTTGACACCCATCGCGATCCCCTCGACCCGGTAGAGCTGCCCGGCCAGCGCCGGCAGCAGCGACAGGGTCAGATAGCCGTGCGCGACGGTGCCCCCGAACGGCCCCGACGCCGCCCGTACCGGGTCGACGTGGATCCACTGGTGATCGTCGGTGGCCTCGGCGAAGAGGTCCACCCGGCTCTGCTCGACCTGCCGCCAGGGCCCGGGGCCGATGCTCTCGCCGACCGCGGCGGTCAGGTCGTCGAGGGAGGTGAAGACTCGCATCCGGATGTCCTTAGCTGTCAGAAGGCGTTGACGCCGGTGAGCGCGCGTCCGATCAGGAGCTGCTGGATCTGGCTGGTGCCCTCGTAGAGGGTGGCGACGCGGGCGTCGCGCAGGTACTTGCCAACCGGGTACTCGTCGATGTAGCCGTACCCACCGAAGACCTGGACCGCGTTGTTTGCCGCGCGGACAGCGGCCTCGCTGGCGAAGAGCTTGGCCATCGACGCCTCGGTGGCGAACGGCTGGCCGCGGTCGATCAGGTCGGCCACCTGCCAGACCAGCAGCCGCGCGGCGGCGGTGTCGACGGCGATGGCCGCGAGCAACTGCTGGACGAGTTGGTGGGCGGCGATCGGCTTACCGAACTGGGTCCGCTGCCCGGCGTAGCCGACCGCCGCGTCGAGGCAGCCCTGGGCGATGCCGACGCAGCCGGCGGCAACCGACATCCGGCCTTTGGCAAGCGTGCCGAGGGCCAGGCGGAAGCCGCTGCCCTCGTCGCCGAGGCGGGCCGCGTCGGGGACGCGTACCTCGTCGAGGCCCAGCTCGCCGGTGGCCTGCCCGCGCAGGCCGAGCTTGCCGTGGATCTCCCGGCGGGTCAGGCCGGGGCTGTCGGTGGGCACCAGGAAGGCGGTGATGCCGCGGTGCCCGGGGCCGCCGGTGCGGGCGAAGACCAGTGCGACGTCGGCGGTGGTGCCGTTGGTGATGAACATCTTGGTGCCGGTGAGCAGCCAGTCGTCGCCGTCGCGGACGGCGCGCGTGCGCAGCGCGGCGGCGTCCGAGCCGCTGTCCGGTTCGGTCAACGCGAAGCAGCCGAGGGCGTCGCCGGAGCAGAGCCGGGGCAGCCACTCGGCCCGCTGCGCGGCCGAGCCGTGGGCGGCGATGGACTTGGCGACGAGGCCGAGCGAGACCGAGACGATGCCGCGCACCGCCGAGTCGCCCCGGCCGAGTTCCTCCAGGACCAGGCAGTACGCGAGGTGGTCGCCGCCGGAGCCGCCGTCGTGTTCGGCGATTGTCAGCCCCAGGAAGCCCAGCTCGCCGAGTTTGCCGACGATGGCAGGGTCGACCGACTCGCGCCGGTCCCATTCGGCGGCGTACGGCAGCAGTTCCCGGTCGGCGAACTCGGCGGCGAGCTGGCGGACGGCTGCCTGCTCGGCGGTGAGGGTCAGCTCCATGGCGAATAAACTAGCGGTGATAGTTTACGTCGTCCAGAGCGGACGGCTACCGACCTCGCTCACCTGTCGGAGGCCAGACCGACGTGCCGGTCGGTGGCGAACGCACGGACCAGTTCGGTACGTGATCGGATGCCCAGCCGGTGGAACACGTTGCGCAGGTGGTGGTCGACAGTGCGGGTGGACAGGAACATCCGGGCGGCGATCTCCCGGTTGGTGGCCCCCTCGGCGACCAGTTGGGCGATCCGCAGTTGCTGGCCGGTCAGCAGCCGCGCGGCCGGCAGGTCCGGTGGGCCGACCGACTCTCCGGCGGCCCGCAGCTCCGCAGTCGCCTGCTCGGCCCAACGGCTCGCCCCGAGCAGCGTGAACGTCTCCCGGGCCTGGTGCAGGTACTCCCGGGCGTCGCGCGGACGACGGCTGCGTCGCAACTCCTGTCCGAAGAGCAACTCGGTGCGCGCACGCTCGAACGTGCCGGCTTCGGTCGGGTGCAGTCGCAGCGCGGTCCGGAACTCGCGCTCCGCCTCGCCGCTCCCCCGTGGCGCGAGCAGCGCGTGACACCGGGCCGACAGTGCCCGCCGCAGCGGGCTGGCGGTGCTGCTTGCCCATCTGTCGAAGACAGCGAGCGCGGCCGTCGCCGCCGGCCGGTGCGCCAGGTGGGCGGCGGCCTCCACCAGGTACGGGGTTGCCATCACCTGGACGAGCACCTGACCTCGCCCGGTGCCGAGTCGGGCCAGCGACGCCAGCCTGGTCGCCGCCTCGGCATGCCTGCCGTCGGCCAGGTCGAGGACTGCCCGCGCCCACCCGGCGAGCGCGTGCGGCCGGCTGCCCGGTGTCGGAGCCTCCCCGATCTCCCGGATCCGCCGCAGGCTGGTCTCCCGGTCCGCTCGTACGGCGGCCAGCACGGCGAGCATGCCCAGGTGGACGTTGGCACAGTTGACCTGGCCTGTGGCACGGGCGACCCGCAGTCCGTCGCGGGACGTCTCCGCCGCCGCCTCGTGCCGACCCAGCCAGTACTCGGCGACCGCCCGCAGCTCCAACGCCCGGGACAGCATTGACAGTTCGCCCCGCTCGCGGGCCAACCCGACGGCACGCTCGGCGAGCCGGTGCGCCGCGCCGTCCACCGCCACCACCAGTCCGGCCGCCGCCGCGCAGGCGAGCGCGGTCGGGGTCAGCTCCGACCCGTTCAACCGGCCACCGAGCACGACAGCTCGGCGCAGCGCAGGACCTGCCCGCTCATGGTCGCCCCGCAGCGTGGCCGCCACACCGGCGACAAGGGAACTCGTCAACTCGACAGCCGGTGGGTCGTGCGGGCGGCGCAATTCCGCGGCCCGGCGGCCGACCTCCGCGTACCGGTACTGGTCACCGGCGAAGCACACTGCCTCGCCGGCCCGCGCCAACGCCTGCACGGCAAGCGCGCGGTCGGTGGTCGCGACAGTCCCGGCGGCGGCCAGCAGCGTGGACGCCGCGCCCGAGGCGGCGTCGCAGCGCAACTCCAGCTCACCGCGCAGCAGGTCCGCGTGCCCGGCGACGGCCGGGTCGGCGGAGGTGGCGCGAAGCCGGTCGAGCAGCAGACGTGCCTCGGTGGGCTGGCCGGCGGTCCACGCGTACCGGGCGGCGGTCAGCAGCCGGCCGGCCGCGTCGTCCGGGCGGTCGCTGAGTTCGGCTGCCCGACACAGCGCGGTCGAGGCCATCGCCCAGTCGGTCGGTACGCCTACCGCCGCGCGCTCCAACTCGTCGGCGAGGGCAGCGTCGGTGCCCGCCGTCGCGGCGGCGAGGTGCATGGCCCGGCGCAGCCGCTGCGCGTCCGCGTCGAGCACCCCGGCGAGCAGCCGGTGCGCCTGCCGTCGCTGCGCGAGCGGTGCGCTGGCCGCGACCATCGCCCGGACCAGCGGCTGCCGGAACGTGACGCCCCCGGGCTCGACCCGGACCAGGCCGGCGGCCTCCGCCGGGGCGAGCGCCTCGACGACCACACCGGCGGCGTCGGCCGCGCGGGCCAGTGTCGCGGGCTCGTTCGACTCGTCGAGCGCGGCGAGCAGCAGCATCCGGCGGGTGTCCGGCGGCAGGCGGTCGAGGCGGGCCCGGTAGGCGCGGCCCAGCGCGCCGTCGGCCGGTGGCGTGGCGGGCAGCAGTTCCTCCCCCCGCCATTGCCCCGGGCTCAGCGCGTCGGCGAGGTCCACGAGCGCCTGCGGGTTGCCGCCGCCGATCACGGCGAGGGTGGCCGCCACCGGCTCGGCAGGTGGTTCGGGCAGCCGGTCGGCCAGGACCGCAACGCTGTCCCGCTCACTCAGCGGCCCGAGCCGGCACGTCGCGACCCCGTCGACAGTGGCGGTGACGTCGGCGGTGAGCAGCACGGCCATCGGCAGGTGGCGCAGACGGCGGGCCACGAACGCCAGCACCTGCGCGGTCTGCCCGTCACCCCTGTCGAGGTCGTCCAACGTGACCAGCAGCGGGCGTTCCCGGGCGGCGGCGCCGAGCAGCCCGAGTACGGCCACCGAGAGGGCCAGCCGACGGTCGGGCGGGCAGCCCTCCCCGTCCAGCGCGCGACGCAGCAGGTGCCGCTGCGGCTCCGGCAGGTCGGCTGTCCGGTCGCGCACCGGGTCGAGCAGGCGTTGCAGCCCGGCGTACGGCAGGGTCGCCTCGGCGGGCAGCCCGGCCCCGGCCAGGACGACACAGTTCTCGGCGTACCGGTGGGCGTAGGTGAGCAGAGCCGTGCGCCCCGACCCCGGCTCGCCGTGCAGCAGCAGCGCCCCACCGCCGTCGGTCACGCCGTCGAGAAGGCTCCGGACGGCCCGGCACTGGTCATCCCGGCCGCGCAGCACAGTTATTTGCACTCGTGATGCAGTAACCATGCGTCACAGTGTCACTCATCGATAAGCGGAAGGAAAGAGGACAGGCCGGGATCAGTCGGCCGCCACCTCCGCCAACAGCGCGCCGACCGTCCGGGTCATGACCCCCCGGGCCTGGTCCACGCCCAGCCCGAGGCCGTACCGCAGCATCGACCACGCCTGCCACATGCTCGCCGCGACCAGCGCGTTGAGCAACTGCTCGCGCCCTCGCCCGGCCCGCGCCAACTCGGTGGCGAAGAGCTGTTCGACCTCGTCGCGTACCCGGTCGATGTGCTTGAGGCGGTTGAGGTGCAGCTGCTCGGAGACCGGCTCGCGCATCTGCGCGGCCCGCGCCGACGGCGCGATGAGCTGGAGCAGCCGGGCGCGCTGCCGGCAGTACGCGTCGACGCGCTTGGCCAGGGGCAACGCTGGCGAGATGGGCCGGTACGCGGCGTCCTGCTGACGCAGCACCTCCGCGCCGCTCGCCTCGAACAGCGTCTCCATGTCCTTGAAGTTGGTCCAGAGCGTCCGCAGCGAGATGCCGGCCCGCTCGGCGATGCGCTCGCCGGTCGGCCGCAGGTCACCCTCGGCGATGAGCGCCAGGTGCGCCTCGACGATGGCTGCCCGGGTGCGCTCGGCTCGGGCCGTACGCCCGTCGACGCGGCCCGGGGCCTCGACCTTGTTCATCCGCCCCCGCCCCCTCACCGCCATGGCGTCCCCCGACGCACCGCCGAGTCTAGACAGGCGATGATCAGGCGACCTCGGGCGACCAGTGGCGGCGTCATCCCGACCGGCCGCCAAGCGTGACGCCACCGTCGCAGACGATCGTCTGCCCGGTGATCCAGGCGGCGTCGGCGGAGGCCAGGAAGGCGACAGCGCCCGCCACGTCGTCGGCGACGCCGAGCCGGCCCAGCGGGTACCGCGCGGCGACCTCCTCCTCCCGGCCCTCATAGAGGGCGGCGGCGAAGCGGGTCTTGACCACGCCGGGTGCGACGGCGTTGACCCGGACCGTCGGCCCCAACTCCACGGCGAGGCTCGCGGTGAGGTGGTTGAGCGCGGCCTTGCTCACCCCGTAGAAGGCGATGCCGGGTGCCGGTGCGAGACCGGCGATCGACGACACGTTGACCACGCAGCCGCCGCGCTCGGTCATGCCGGCGGCGCAGACCGCCTGCACCCAGCCCAGCGCGGCCACCAGGTTGACGTCGAGGATCTTGCGGGCCGCCGCCAGGTCCAGATCGACGAGCGGGCCGTGCACCGGGTTGATGCCTGTGTTGTTGACCAGGAGGTCGACAGGCCCGAACGCCGCACTGACCTGGCGTACCGCGTCGGCCTGGTGCGCGGCGTCGTCGGCCCGGCCGGCAACGGCGACCGCGTACGCGGGACCGCCGAGGGCGGTGACGGCCTCGTCCAGCGCCTCGGTGTGGCGGGCCGTGAGACCCACCCGCGCGCCCTCGGCCACCAGCCGCCGCGCGATGGCCAGGCCGATCCCCCGACTGGCGCCGGTGACGATGGCGACCCGACCGACGAGCCTTCGTGATTCTGCATCCACAGTGCAGATAGTAGGAGTGGTGATCGGTGTCGGTCAACGCCTTCCCGGCAGCGCCGCCGAAGGACCGCCAGCACCGCCGAGAGTCCCGACGCGCCGCCGGACGCAGCCGTACGACCGGGCGCGGTCGACGGTGACCACGCCCGGTCGACGGCCGGGTGTACGAGTCGTCAGGAGACGGTCGGCACCCCGTTGGCGGGCGGCGCGACCGGGGCGGTCGAGAACTCGGTGACCGGGCCGTCCTCCTCGTCGGTCTCGTACGTCGGCCCGAAGTAGGTCTGCGCTCCCCCGCTCACCCGGGTCAGGCGCTGACCGCCGTACCCGGAGTGGTCCTTGTCTGAGAAGCGCAGCGGCGCGAGGCCCGGCCCCTGGAAGCCACCCTTCTGCACCGCGGTGAGCACCTTCTCCCGGGTGAGGTCCTTGCCGGCGGCGAGCAGCACCTGCACGAACAGGTAGCCGACGGACATGCCGTAGACGGTGTTGCCGTCGAACGGCGCGTCACCGTTGTGCTCCTTGTTGATCTTCGTGAAGAGCTGGATCCACGGGTTCGCCGTGTCGTTCTGCATCGGCAGGTAGTTGGCGCCCACCATGCCCTCCAGCAGCGGAGCCGCCTCGCCGAGCTGCTTGGCAAGGGTCGGGTGGTCGCCGCCGACATTCGAGACCAGCCACTGCGGCTTGAAGCCCAGCCGCGCGGCGGTGCCGACGGACAGCGCGGTGAAGCCGGGCACCGTGGCGAGCACGACGACCTGGCAGCCGGCGGCCTTGAACGCGCCGATCTGCGGCGCGACGTTGGTGTTGCTGGTGACGTACGTCTGCTTGACCGCCACGCCCCCGGCGCCGAGCACCTTCTCCACGCCCACCAGGCTGTCGCGGCCGAAGTCGTCGTCCTGGCCGAGGAAGCAGACCTTCTGGCCGGCGTGGTTCGCCTTCACGTAGTTGGCGAGGATCTTGCCCTCGACCGTGTAGTCCGGGTTGAACCCGAACGTGCCCGGATACTTGTCCGGCTGGTCCCAGCTGCGGCTGCCGGAGGCCACGAACAGGTCGGGCACCCTGTTGGTCTTGAGGAAGTCGAGAACGCCCGTGTGCGTCGGGGTGCCGAGCCCGTTGAGGACGGCGAAGACCTTGTCCTGAAGGACGAGCTGCCGGACCACCTGCTGGGTGTTCGCCGGGTTGTAGCCGTCGTCCATGATCTTGTAGGTGATCTTCCGGCCGTGCACACCGCCGTTGGCGTTGACGTAGTCGAAGTACGCCTTCGTCGCCGGCGCGATCTTGGAGTAGCCGGCCGAGGCCGGCCCGGTGAGCGGCATGTGCGTACCGACGACGATCTCAGTGTCGGTGACCCCCGGCACGGATGCCCCGCCGGAGGAGGAGCCGCCGTCGTCGCCACTGCAACCGGCGGCGGCGATGAGCAGGGCTATTGTGCTGGCGATCGCGAGACCGCGTTGTGCCGTACGGTGCATGAGGAACACCGACCTTTCTCGGTCCGATTCTCGGGGAACGGTGTGGTGTGGTGGGGCGCCCGGCCGAGGCCGGGCCGAGAACAGCTCAGGAACGCCGTGCCGGCCATCGGGCCAGCAGGGCCCGGCCGAGACGGGACAGCACGCCCTGCACGCCGCCCGGCGCGGCGATCATCACGACGATCAGCGTGATGCCGAAGATCGCCAGCGGGAGGTTGCCCTCCAGCCGCTGCGCCACCGCGGGCGAGAGGGTGAACAATTCGGTCACCGAATGGGTGAGGTCCGGCAGGGCGACAAGCAGGACAGCCCCCCACAACGCTCCGGCGAGCCGACCGAGGCCGCCGATCACCACGGCCATCAGCAGGAACAGCGACAGCGTCAGCGAGAACGCGCCCGGCGAGACGCTCTGCGCGAGCACCGCGAGCAGGGCGCCGCCGAGCCCGGCCGTGGCGGCACTGACCACGAACGCGAGGACCTGGGTACGCGCCACGTGGATGCCGGCGAGGCGGGCCGCCACCTCGTCGTCGCGGACCGCCCGGAACGTGCGCCCGTACCGGCTGCGGATCAGGTTGGCCAGCAGCACCAGGGCGAGCAGGGTGGCAGCGCCCGAGAGCCAGAGCTGCCACCGCTCGTAGGGGAAGTACGCGCCGAGCGCCATCGGTGGCGGTTCCACAGGCACCGACAGCCCCTGCTCCCCGTTGAACACCCCGTCGAAGGTGACGGCAAGCGCCGGCACGACGACGGCCACGGCGAGGGTCACACCGGCCAGGTAGGGACCCCGCAGCCGGGCGGCGGCCACACCGACCACCGCGCCGACAGCCACCGTGCTGACGATCGCCGCGACCAGCGAGACCGCCAACAGCCAACCGCCGGTCATCCCCCTGTCGAGGAACGCGGTCTGGCACAGAGCCACCGTGTACGCGCCGACGGCCATCAAGGCCCCGTGCCCCAGCGACAGCTGACCGTTGAGCCCGGTGAGGACGGTCAGCCCGGCTGTGGCGCAGAGGTACGCCGCCACTGTGGCGAGCTGGAAGTTGCGGAACGGCTCGACGGCGTAGCTGACCGCCACCAGCGCCAGCCCCACGGCGAGCGCCACCGCGAGATGCCGCAGCAGTGTCGAGCCGCGCCGACCGTCGACCGGGCGGTCACCGACCCCCGCGGATCGCTGCTTCGGCGGCACTGCCGCCCGGGTGGCGCTCACACCCGCCTCGCAGCGACCGGGGCGAACAGCCCACCGGGCCGGACCAGCAGCACCGCCAGCAGCAGGACCAGCACCGCCAGGGGGGTGACGTCACTGCCGACGTAGCCGCTCACATAGGACAGCAGCAGACCCACCACCAATCCTCCGACAACCGCGCCCGGTGGGCTGTCCAACCCACCGACCACCGCCGCCGTGAACGCCGAGACGAACACCAGGTCCATGGCGTGCGGATGCAGACCCAGCTCGGTGGGGAGGACAAGCATCGCGGCCAGCGCGCCCACGCCGGAGGCGAGCGCCCAGCCGAGCGTCAACATCCCGCCCACGTTGACACCGAGCAGGCGGGACACCTCCGGCGCGAAGGCCGCCGCCCGCATCCGCAACCCCACGGGTGTACGCGCGAACATCCACGCCAGCGCACTCACCACCACACCGATCGTGGCGAAGACGAACAGGTCGTACGGCGACAGCACGGCGACCCCGCCCACTGTGAGGGCGGACCGGCTGAACGGCGCTTCGGCGGGACGGAACTCGTTGCCGTACACCATGCCCAGCACGGCCTGGATCAACAGCACCAGCCCGAGCGCCACGATCACCGGATTGAGCGGTGAGGCGTGGTCGACGTGGCGCATCACGACCCGGTCCACGAGCGCGCCGAGCACAAGCCCGGCGACGATCGCGACAACGAAGCCCACCCAGTAGGAGCCGGTCGCGGCGGACACTGTGTACGCGACGTACGCGGCGGCGACGGCCATCGCTCCCTGGGCGAAGTTGACGACCCGCGCCGCCCGCCAGATGAGCACCAGGGCCAGCGCGAACGCGGCGTACACCGCGCCCCGGGACAGGCCGTCGATGGTGAGGAAGACGAAGCGGTCCAACAGTCCTCCCTTCGGAAACGAGGTGGTGGTCAGAAGCCGAGGTACGCGTGGCGCAGGTCGTCGTCGTCGCGCAGCGTCGCGGCCGGGGCGGCGATCACGACCCGGCCCAGCGACATCACCACGCCCTGGTCGGCGACGGCGAGCGCGCTGCGCACGTTCTGCTCGACGAGCAGCACTGTCAGGCCGGTGCTGTCGCGCAGTTGCCGCAGCAGGGCCATGGTCCGGGCGACCACCCGTGGGGCCAGGCCGAGCGAGGGTTCGTCGAGCAGCAGCAGTCGTGGCCTGCCGACAAGCGCCCGACCGAGCGCGAGCATCTGCCGCTCACCGCCGGACAGCTGGTGACCGAGGTGCCGACGACGCCTGGCGAGCGGCTCGAAGAGCTGGTAGACCTCGTCGAGGGCGCGGCCGGCGTCGGCCCGGTCCCGCCGCCACAGGCCGCCGAGCCGCAGGTTCTCGTCGACGGTGAGTTCGCTGATCACGCCCCGCCCCTCCGGCACGTGCGCCATGCCGCGTCGGACGAGCTGCTCCACCGGCGTACCCCGCAGGTCCTCTCCGGCGAGGACGACCTGGCCGGAGGACGGGCGGATCATGCCGGAGAGCGCGCGCAGCAGTGTCGTCTTGCCGGCGCCGTTGGCGCCCACCACCGCCGCTATGGTGCCGGCGGGCACTGTCAGGTCGATGGCCTGCAACACCGGCGCGGCACCGTAGCCGGCCACCAGCCCGCGCACCACGAGCAGATCGGGCGCGCTCACGAGGTGACACCGTCGACAGCGGCGTCCTCGATCGCGGCGCCCAGGTAGGCGTCGGTGACCGCCGGATCGTCGCGGATCTCGTCCGGCGTGCCGGCGGCGATCACCCGGCCGAAGTCGAGCACCACGATCTCGTCGCAGACCGCCATCACCAGGTCCATGTGGTGCTCGACGAGCAGCACCGCGCACGGGTCGGCGTCGCGGCGGGGCAGCTGCCGGACCAACTCCGCCAGCTCGGTGATGTCGTCGGCGCCGAGGCCACCGGCCGGCTCGTCGAGCAGCAGCAGCCGCGGCCGTGCGGCGAGCGCGCGGGCCAGGGCGACCCGCTGGCGTACGGCGAAGGGCAGCGTGGTCGGCGCGGCGTCGGCGTGCCCCGCGATGCCGAGGTCGTCGAGGATGTCCACTGCCTGCCGGCGCAGTCGCTGCTCGTCGCGGTCACTGCGGGGCAGCCCGAACAGGGCGGAGGCGAAACCCGCACGAGCGGTGTGCGAAGCGCCGGTCATCACGTTCTCCAGCACGGTGAGCCCGGCGAAGAGCCCGGTCCCCTGCAGGGTCCGCGCGATGCCCAGCCGGGTCAGGCCGTGCGGCCGTGGTCGCAGCGGCCGACCGTCCAGGGTGAGCGAACCCGTCTCCGGCGTCACGAAACCGCAGATCACGTTGAACAGCGTGGTCTTGCCGGCGCCGTTGGGCCCGATCACGCCCACCACCCGGTTGGGTGGCACCCGCAGCGAGACGTCGTCGAGGGCGGTGAGGCCGCCGAAACGGACGCCGATGTGGTGCAGTTCGAGCCCGCGTTCCATCACCCATCCCTCGCGTCGTGGCGGGGTGTTATTTACACTCGCAGTGTACGTTTCTCGGGTACGGCGTCAATACCTTCAATGCCCCCGACCAGCACGCCGTCGGGCCGGCACGCGACCGGGGCGGCCACCAGCGGTGGCCGCCCCGGTTTGACGTGCTCAGTAGCTGGGGCAGGTGTTGCGGTACTCCTGGATCTGCGAGCCGCTCGGGCCCGGGCAGAGGAACTGCTCGTAGCGGGTGTCGTCGTCGACGAACCGCTTCAGCCAGGCCACCATCTGCCGCGCGGTCGGCGTGTTCGTCGTCTGCGGGAAGAAGTGGCTCGCCCCGTTCAACTCCAGGTACGCCTTCTCGGCGGAGGCCGGGATGCTGTTGTAGAACGGCACCGAGTGCGACGAGACCGGCGCGACCGAGTCGCTCTCGCCACCGATGATCAGCGTCGGCACCCGCAGCTCGGACCAGCTCTTGTCCAGGTTCCAGGGCGCCAGCGGCACGGCGGCCTGCAACGACGGCCGGGACGAGGCCGCCTCCAGGCTGCCGCCGCCACCCATCGAGTGACCGGCCACGGCGAGCCGGCTGCTGTCGATCCGACTCCGCACCGAACTGCGCTCGGTGAGGTAGTCAAGCGCGGCCAGCAGCTGCCGGCCCCGGCTGTCCGGCTGGTCCAGCCGGGTGTTGGTCTCGATGCCGATCACCACGAAGCCGTGCGAGGCGATCCGCGGGCCGAGCCAGCTGATGCTGGACCAGGAGGCCGTGTAGCCGGGCGAGATGGCGATGGCGCCGAAGGTGCCCTCGCTGGTGCTGGTCGGGTAGTAGATGACGCCGCCGCCGAAGCCGGTCACGCTCAGCGAGGAGACGCTCTGCGAGGCGGTGGTGAAGGGGCCGCGGCTGGCCTCCAGGATCGCGGTGGTCGGGGCGGGGCCCCGCTCGTACGGGCTCGCCGCCTGGGCGGCACCGGAGGGTCCGGCCAGGACGCCGCCGGCGACGAGGGTGGCGACCAGCGCGAACCGGACGGCTCGGGCTGCCACGGAACGGGGACGGGTGGTGGTTGGTGACGGCACGTCGGGCACTCCCTAGAGTCGAGCGATATCGACGTCCGTCAGTGTTGTCCGCTCGGCGCGCCCCCCGCATCGGCGAAATCACCAGTCCCGCCCACCGCTGTTGTGTTTTGACCCCCTGACCAGGGGTAGCAGGGCAGACGCCCGCTCATAACGCTCAACGGAGGGGTTCCGTTCCGTGGATTCCAGCAAGCCCGCCGACGCGGTCAAGAACGTCGTCAAGACCGCCACCGAAAAGATCACCGACGCCCTGACGCCGGAGGTGCCCGGCGCACCCGGCAGCGCGCCGCCGACCGTCGACGAACCGACGACGCCCCGCGACCCGCTGCCGCCCAAACCGGAGCAGGGCGCGCCGCAGACCCGTACGCCCACGGGCGCGGAGACCGGGGTGCCGAAGACCGCGAAGGGTCAGCAGGGCGCGTACCTCACCACGGCGAACGGGGCGCGGCTGCGCGACACCGACCACTCCCTCAAGGCCGGGCCGCGAGGGCCGGTCCTGCTCCAGGACCACCACCTGCGCGAGAAGATCACGCACTTCGACCACGAGCGGATCCCGGAGCGCGTGGTGCACGCCCGGGGCGCCGGCGCGCACGGCCTGTTCACCGCCTACGGCACCGCCGAGGCAGTCACCCGGGCCGGCTTCCTCAAGAAGGGCCGGGAGACCGAGGTGTTCGTCCGGTTCTCCACGGTCCTCGGCTCGCGGGGCTCGGCCGACACGGTCCGCGACACCCGGGGCTTCGCGACGAAGTTCTACACCGACGAGGGCACCTTCGACCTGGTCGGCAACAACATCCCGGTGTTCTTCATCCAGGACGCCATCAAGTTCCCCGACGTCATCCACGCCGGCAAGCCGCACCCGGACCGGGAGATCCCGCAGGCGCAGAGCGCCCACGACACCTTCTGGGACTTCGTCTCGCTGCACACCGAGGCGCAGCACCACGCCCTGTGGAACATGTCCGACCGGGGCATCCCGCGCTCGTACCGGACCATGGAAGGGTTCGGCGTGCACACCTTCCGCCTCGTCAACGAGGCCGGGGAGACGGCGCTTGCGAAGTTCCACTGGAAGCCGAAGCTCGGCGTGCACTCCCTGGACTGGGAGGAGGCGCAGATGCTCAGCGGCATGGACCCGGACTTCCACCGCCGCGACCTCTACGACGCCATCGAGGCCGGCGCGTTCCCCGAGTGGGAGCTGGGCATCCAGGTCTTCCCCGACACCCCCGAGGAGACCTTCGCCGGGATCGACCTGCTGGACCCGACCAAGATCGTGCCGGAGGAACTCGCGCCGGTGCAGCCCGTCGGCCGGCTCGTCCTCAACCGGACGCCTACCAACTTCTTCGCCGAGACCGAGCAGGTGGCCTTCCACCTCGGCCACCTTCCGCCGGGCATCGACGTCACGAACGACCCGCTGTTGCAGGGCCGGCTGTTCTCGTACGTCGACACGCAGCTCACCCGACTGGGCGGCCCGAACTTCACGCAGATCCCGATCAACCGGCCGCACGCCGCCGTCAACGACATGCTGCGCGACGGCTTCCACCAGCACGCCGTCCACGCCGGGGTGGCGCCGTACCGGCCGAACTCGCTCGACGGGGGCAACCCCTTCCCGGCCGGTGACGCCGAGCACGCCTTCCTGGACGTACCGGTGACTGTGGCGCAGGCGCCCAAGGTACGCGCGAACCCGGTCTCCTTCGACGACCACTACAGCCAGGCACGCCTGTTCTGGCTGAGCATGTCGCCTGTCGAGAAGGAGCACATCATCAGGGCGTACACCTTCGAGCTGGGCAAGTGCTACCACCAGGCGATCAAGGAGCGTCAGCTCCAGTGCCTGGCCAACATCGACCCGGTGCTGTGCGAGCAGGTCGCCACCGGTCTCGGCCTGCCCGCGCCGCAGCCGACGGTGCCGCTCGCCGACGTCACGCCGAGCCCCGCGTTGTCGCAGGTCGGCCAGGAGTGGCCGGCCGACGGCCGGATGGTCGGGATCGTCGTCGACCCCGACGGTGGCCTCGACGACCTGCACGAGGTACGCCTGGCCGTGTTCGCGGCCGGCATGGTGCCGCTGCTGATCGCCCCGCACGGTGGCCTGGTCGGCGACATGCCGGTGCAGCGGACCTTCGCCACCGGCCGGTCGGTCGAGCTGGACGCGCTCCTGCTGGCCGGCGCCCCGGCTCCCGCGCCGGACGCGCTGCCCGCCCGCGACGCCAAGGCCGGCAAACCCGGCCCGACTGCCGTCGACCCCCGCGTGCTGCTGCTCGTCGAGGAGTGCTGGCGGCACGCCAAGGCGATCGGCGCCTGGGGTGCCGGTGTCGGCGTCCTGGAGCAGGCCGGAGTGGCCGGCGCCCCGGGCGTCGTGTCAGCCGACTCCGGTCCGGAGGCGCTGACGGCGGTGCAGCAGCTGCTGGCCGCGCACCGGGTGTGGGAGAGGTTCCCCGCAACTGTCGCCTGACCTCGTACGGCTCGACAAGGGGCTGCCCTCCACGCCGGTGGAGGGCAGCCCCTTGTCTGTCGCCGTCGCGGATCAGCCGAGGTCGGCCAGCCGGGGCACCACCTCGTCGCCGAGCCGCTGCGCGAACTCCACAGGGCGCCGGTCCGGCGTTACCTGCACCTCGGTGACACCGAGCGCGGCGTACTCGGCGACCTCGGCGAGGAACGCCTCGACGTCGTCCAACGGCGGCCGGTGGGCGACAACCGTCTTGACGATGCTGTCGTAGTCGCGGCCCTCGGCGGCACAGTGCTCGCGCAGCACGTCCAACTTGCGCGCCACCTCGCCGGCGCCTTCGGCCGTGCCGAACAGGTTGCAGGCGTCGGCGTACCGGGCCACCAGGCGCAGGGTCTTCTTCTCTCCCCCGCCGCCGATCATGATGGGCGGGCGGGGACGGCTCAACGGCTGCGGCGAGTTGATCGTCTCGGCGAGCTGGTAGTGCCGCCCCTCGAACGGCCCGTTGTCGTCGCTCCACATCTGCAGGCAGATGCGCAGCGTCTCCTCCAGCCGCTCGAACCGTTCGGCCACCGGCACCACTGGCACGCCGAGGCCGCGCTGCTCCCGCTCGTACCAGGACGCCCCGATGCCGAGGCGGGCGCGACCGCCGGAGAGCACGTCGAGGGTCGTCACGGTCTTGGCGAGCAGACCCGGATACCGGTACATCACACCGGTGACCAGCACGCCCAGTGTCATCCGCTGGGTGTTCGCCGCCACGTAGCCGAGCGTCGTGTACGCCTCCAGCATCGGCTCTTCGGCCGGGGCCACCGCGTCCATCTGGAAGAAGTGGTCCATCACTGTGAACGAGGCGACGCCCGCCTGCTCGGCGGTGGTGGCCGCCTCCGCGAGTGTCGGCGCGATCATGGCCGGATCGGCCGGGTTCGAGAAACTCCAGTAGTGCAGACCAAGCTTCATCTGGGCACCTCCGGAGCGAGCCTAGTGGCCCGCGGCGTCACCGGCACGGCTGTCGGCGGTGTCCGCGCGACGGATCCGGCGACAGCCATTACCTGTTCATGACATCTCGTGGATCATGCGTGGATATCCCGCTGGCAGCTTCTGGTGGGTGACCCGAACGCTTACCTCCACCGTCGCCCGGCCCGCCGAGCACCAGCCCGACGCGCCGCGTGACCGATTCCGTCACCGCCGGCCAATGGCTCTGGCCGCAGCCGCACCGGCGGCGTCGGGACGGGTGCGGTGGGCCGACGCCGCGAAGGGCGTCTGCATCATCCTCGTCGTCGCCTGGCACGTGATCGTCAAGGACTACCTGCAGATCGACTGGCACCTCGACGTACCTGTGCCGGGCCTGTGGGGCGCGCTCGGCGAGCAGTTCCTGCCGCTGCGGATGCCGCTGTTCTTCACCATCTCCGGGGTCTTCGCGGCGAACGCCGTCACGCGGCCCTGGCGACGCGTCGCCCGCAGTCGTGTCGCCGGCCTCCTCTACCTGTACGCCCTCTGGCTGCTGATCCACACAGTGGTCCTCGCGGCGGCACCGGACTTCCCGACCGACCGTGCCACCTCCGCCCGCGGCCTGCTGGAACAGCTCACGATCACCCCGTCGAACCTGTGGTACCTGTACGCCCTGGCGCTCTACTTCACGCTTGCCAAGGTGACCAGGCGGGTGCCCCGGGCGCTGGTGCTCGTACCCGCCGCCGTGTTGTCGGCCGTCGCCGCGGCCGGCCTGCTGAACACCCCGGGCAACCGGGCCGGCCTCTACCAGAACCTGGTCTTCTTCCTCGCCGGCCTGCACCTGCGACCCCTGATCGAAGAGTGGGCGGCGACCGCCACCCGACGCCGGCTGGTGCTGACCTGCGGGGCGTACACCGTGGTTCTCGTCGCGATGGCGGCGGCCGGCGCCCAGCGGTGGTTCGGCGTGTGGCCGGTGGTCTCCGTCGTGGCGGTGGCCTTTGGCGTCACCGCCGCCGCCCGGTTGTGCCGGTGGCGTGTCCTCGGCGACTGGCTGGCCACCCTGGGGCGCATCACCCTGCCCATCTACGTCATCCACATGCCCGTCCTGGCGCTGCTGCACCGACTGCTGCACTCCCCCGTGTCCGGGCTGGGCCGAATCGGTCAGGGCCTGGTGGTGCTCGGCTATCCGATAGTGCTGACCGGGCTCGTCATCGGTCTGAGCCTGGCCATCCACCGCTGGCTGCTGGCGGTACGCGCCGGTTGGCTGTTCGCGCTCCCCGGCCCCCGCCGGCCGGCGGCCCCGGTCGCCGCCCACCCAGAGCCCGCCAGATGAGCGCGCTGGCCGAGGCGGTGGTCGACCTCGCAGCGATCGCCGGCAACGTCCGGACGGTAGCGGCGGTCACCGGCACCGACCTGATGGCCGTGGTGAAGGCGGACGGGTTCGGTCACGGCGCGGTGCCGGTGGCGCGGGCAGCGCTGGGTGCCGGCGCCGGATGGTTGGGAGTGACCTCGGCGGCCGAGGCGCTGGCCCTGCGCGACGCCGGCATCACCGCGCCCACGCTGAGCTGGCTGCATCGCCCGGACGACGATTTCGCCGCGCTGATCAGCGCGGATGTCGACGTCGGCGTGTCGACGACAACCCACCTGCACGCGATCGTCGACGCGGCCCGCCGGGTGGGCGTGCCCGCGACGGTGCAGCTCAAGGTCGACACCGGGTTGTCCCGCAACGGGGCCAGCGGTGACGACTGGCCGGAAATGGTGGCGTGGGCCCGCAAGTACGAGGTGGAGGGCGGGGTCCGGGTTCGCGGCGTGTGGTCCCACCTGGCCGACGCGGACGTACCCGGCAGTCAGTGCCTGCCCCGCCAGGTGGCAGCGTTCGAGGAGGCACTGCGGATAGCCCGGCACGCCGGCCTGCACCCCGACCTCGTGCACCTTGCCAACTCGGCGGCGGCGCTGTCGGCGGCCGACACCCGCTTCGACCTGTGCCGGGTCGGGCTCGCCCTGTACGGCGTGGACCCGTTCGGCGCGAGCGGGTCCGGCGCGTTCGGGCTGCGGCCCGCCCTGACGCTGCGGACAGCGGTGGTCAACGTCAAACGGGTGCCCGCCGGCACCGGCGTGTCCTACGGACCGGAGTACGTGACCGGCCGGGCCACGACGCTGGCGTTGCTGCCGCTCGGTTACGCCGACGGCCTGCCCCGCGCCGCCGAGGGTCGCGCCCAGGTGTGGCTCGGCGACCGACGCCGTCCGATCGTCGGTCGCATCGCCATGGACCAGTGCGTCGTCGACGTCGGCGACCTGCCCGTGGCCATCGGAGATCCGGTCGTGGTGTTCGGCGCCGACGACGCCGCGCCGAGCGTCACCGAGTGGGCGCGGTGGGCCGGCACCAACCCACACGAGATCTTGACCGGCATCGGGGCCCGGGTGGGCCGCCACCACATCCACGAGGGAGCACACATCTCATGACCACACGACTGGCAGTGCTGTACGGCGGGCGCAGCGGCGAGCACGCGGTGTCGCGCCGGTCGGGCGAGAGCATCCTGGCCGCGCTGGACCGCGAGCGGTACCAGATCACCAAAGTGCTCATCGGCACCGACGGCGCGTGGCACGTCGACGGCCGTCCGACACCGCTGCCCCAGGCGCTGCGGGTCGTACGCGCCCAGGACGTGGTGTTCCCGGCCCTGCACGGCCCGTACGGCGAGGACGGCACCGTCGCGTCGCTGCTGGAATGGCTCGGCGTGCCGCACGTGGGCAACGGTGTCTTCGCCAGCGCGGCGGGCATGGACAAGGGCGTCACCAAGCGCCTCCTCGCGGCGGAGGGCCTGCGGGTCAGCCCTGGGGTGACCCTGCGGCCCGGGGAGGACCTGTCGCCTGCCGACCAGCGGCGTCTCGGTCTGCCGGTCTTCGTCAAGCCGGCCCGTGCGGGGTCGAGCCTGGGCGTGGTCAAGGTGACGGACTGGGCGAGCCTCCCGGCGGCGCTGGAGCGCGCCCGCGCTGTCGACCCGAAGGTGCTCGTCGAGCAGGGCGCGCGGGGCCGCGAGATCGACGTGGCGGTCCTTCAGCACCCCGACGGCCGGGTGCAGGCCGGGCCGCCCCTGGAGATCCGGGTGGCCGGCGATGGTTTCTTCGACTACGACGCGAAGTACGACGGCGGGGCGGTCTTCGAGATCCCCGCCCCGCTCGACGACTCCACCACCGAGGTTCTGCGGGACCGTGCGATCCGCGCCTTCCACGCCCTCGACTGCCGAGGGCTGCTCCGGGTCGACTTCTTCCTGCCCGGCGAGGGCGCGGAGCCGATCGTGAACGAGGTCAACACGTTCCCCGGGTTCACGGCCGCGTCGCAGTTCCCGCAGATCTGGCGGCGGGCCGGCATCGGGTTTCCCGCTCTGCTCGACATTTTGATCGACGGCGCGCTGGCCGACACGGGCCGACGCGCGTCCGGCGGACTGCCGCAGGCTGTCGCTTCGGCGTAGACAGCCACGGTCACGTCCGGCGTAGACAGCCGCGGTCGCCGGCGTAGACAGCCGCGGTCGCCGGCGTAGCCAGCCGCTGTCACGTCACGGGACAGGTCCGGGCCGGGCGGGTGCCGTCCGGCCCGGCCAGCGTGACCGGGGCGAAACTCCTGCCCTGCGCGCTGCGCGCCAAGGCATCGGCCACTGTGCAGGCGATCTGGTCGACGGCGAGTGGCGACAGCGGCTTCACCGCACTCGCCACCGTCACTGTGACGCCGTTTCCGTCGGCTGTCGGGCCCACGTTGGCCGGCACCAGGTCGGTCGGCACGTCGCTGGTGATCCCCCCACTCCGCTCGCTCTCGGTGGGTCCCTGCGCGAGCAGTGCCAGCGCCTCGGCCGGCGACAGGGACAGCGGCGGCGACGGCGGCTTCATCGACCGGATCGCCAACACGACCTGTCCCTGCGACAGCAGGTAGATCCCCGTGCCCTCGGCCGGGCCGCTCACCGCGGGGCGGCCGTTTATGACGTCGGTGGGCCGGACCCCGCAGCCCGTGGCGAGCAGCGCGAACAGGAGCCCTCCCGCGATCAGCGGTGCTCGGCGGCTCACCGTACGTCTCCGTCGGCTGCCGTCTCCGATGCCAGGCGCGGCAGGCGGAGCGTGAACACCGCGCCGCCATGCTGGCCGTTACCGGCGACGAGGCTGCCCGTCTGGCGGTCGCGGCGGTGCAGGCGCGCGTTCTCCCACGCGATGGCGAGGCCGAGTCCGCTGCCCTCGGAGCGGGTCCGGGCCGTGTCGGCCTTGTAGAAGCGGTCGAAGACGTGCGGCAGCACCTGCGGATCCAAGCCCGGGCCATGGTCGCTGACCTCGAGGGTGAGCCAGTCCGCGTCGGCGTCCAGGCGTACGGACACCGGTTCGGCACCGTGCCGGAGGGCGTTACCGACCAGGTTGGCGACGATGACGTCGAGCCGGCGGGGGTCGAGCCGGGCGACCACTCCCGGTGCCAGCTCCGTGCGTACCCGCTCGGCCCAGCCCCGCACCCGCAGGGTCGCGGTGATCGCCGCGGCGACGTCGACGTCGTCGAGGGCGAGCCGCGCCGTGCCCGAGTCGAACCTGCTCACCTCGATGAGGTCGTTCACCAGTTGGGTGAGGCTGTGCGTCTCCTGACTGACGAGCCGGGCGGCCCGGCCGGCATCCCCCGGCAACCGGTCGGCCTCCTCGTCGAGCACGTCGGTGACCGCTGTCATCGCGGCCAGCGGTGTGCGCAGTTCGTGTGACACGTCGGCGACGAAGCGCCGGGCGTCGGCCTCCATCCGCCGCAGTTCACCAACCTGCCTCTCCAGTCTCCCGGCGGTGTCGTTGAAGGTCCGCGCCACGTCGGCCAACTCGTCCACGCCCCGGACGGTCAGCCGGGTGGACAGGTCGCCTTCGCCGAGCCGGCGGGCCGCCTGACCCAGCTCCCGTACCGGCCGCAGCACGCCCCGCGCGGCCAGCAGCGCCAGCAGGACCGCGAGGATCAGGGACAGCCCGCCGGTCAGCCACGCGAAGGTGGCGAGCCGGTCGATGCTCTGCTGCTCGGACGCGAGACTGCGTGTCGAGTAGACCTCCAGCCCGGACGGCACGGAGGAACCGTCGGCGCGTTCGATCCTCAGCTGGGTGCCGATGAGCAGCACTGGCACACCGTCGCGAACGACACGTTGCCAGGCGATGCGACCATCGGCGACCGCCTCCCGCAGCTCCGGGGTGACGGGGTCGGGCGCCTGGATGCCCTGCGACCACACGCCCCGGTAGTGGATGAGCGTGGTCTCGTTCCGGTCGGTGAGGCGCTGCGCCAACACGTCTAGCTCCTGCGGGTTGGACGGCAGGCTGGTGATCGGGTAGACCTTCGCGATCCGGTCGGTGAGCGACGCCACCGCCGCGTCCTGCGCCTGCTGGAGGATCACGGTACGCGCCTGGACGTAGCTTCCACTGGCCACCACGGCCGTGGTGGTGACGCCCAGCAGGGCGAACGCCAGGACCAGCCGGAGCCGCAGGCCCGAAGCCCTGGCGCCGGCCCGCCACAGCGTCACAGGGGCCCGAACCGGTAGCCGAACCCGCGGACCGTCTGGATGAAGACCGGGGCCGACGGCTCGTCCTCGATCTTGGCGCGCAGCCGCTGCACGCAGGCGTCGACAAGGCGCGAGTCGCCCAGGTAGCCGTGCTCCCACACCGCCTCCAGCAGCTGCTGACGGCTGAGCACCTGCCCCGGCGTGTGGGAGAGTTCGAGCAGCAGGCGCAGCTCCGTCGGGGCCAGGCTGACCGGCTTGCCGTCCTTGCTGACCACCAGTGCGGCCCGGTCGATGGTCAGGGCGCCGTGCTGGCGCAGGCCGGGCCGTTCGGTGTCGGCGCGCCGCGACTCGACTGTCGTGCGGCGCAGCACCGCGCGGATGCGTGCCTCCAGCACCCGGGGCTGCACCGGCTTGACCACGTAGTCGTCGGCGCCGGCCTCCAGGCCCGCCACCACGTCCATGTCGTCGTTGCGGGCGGTGAGCATGATGATCGGCAGGTCGCCGAGTTGGCGGATCCGCCGGCAGACCTCGAACCCGTCCATACCGGGCAGCATGAGATCGAGGACCACGACGTCGGCAGTGGCCGCGCGCAGTCGTTCCAACCCCTGCTCACCGGTTGCCACGGCGTCGACAGTGTGGCCCTGTCGGGTGAGCGCCAACTGCAACCCGTCACGGACCGTCTGGTGATCTTCGATCAGCAGGACCTGGGACATGCCGCCAAGTATCCCATCACGGAAATATCCTGCCTTTCGCCTGCGGACGGCTCGTTTGCGGGCGGATCGGTGCCGCGAAATCGACCGACCGCACCACGAACACCGCCGCGCCCACCGCCAGCATCGTCAACCCGGTGGCAGCGCCGATGGCCAGCAACGGACCCCGCCGCACCTCGGCGGCCAGACCGGGCGCCACCGCCAGCGACACCCCCACGAGGACGACGAGCCCAGCCGCGGCCTCGGCCAGTAGGCGTCCGACGGCCGCCAGCCCATCAGGCGGGCGGGGCACGGCACCACCCTGCCTGCCGGCCAGGACGGCCGCCGCCAGGCAGAACAGCGTCACGCTCAGCAGGACGCCGCCGAGCACGTCGCTGAACCGGTGCCAGCCCGCGATCATCGTGGCCGCGCCGATCACCGAGACGCCCGCCGCGCCGGGCAGCGCCAGCCACCGCCGAGCCGGTCCGGGCAGCACCAGCAGGTACGCCAGCAGAATGGCCGCCGCGACAGCGACGTGGCCGCTGGGGAAGCTGTTGTGTGTTGTCGAACTCGGGATCGCCAGATCCGGGCGGGGCAGTGCCGACTTCGCCGTGCCGGCCGCCACGACCGCGCCGAGCACCATGACGACACCGACGACGCCGGCCAGCAGCCGTCGGCCGAGCAGGCCCACCAGCAGCACCCCGCCGAGCAGGGCGGCCAGGAACAGCGGGTCGCCGAATGTCGCCAGCACGGCCTGCGCGGGCCCCACCAGATCGGTCTGCTGCTCGTAACCTCCACCTGACTCGGCGCGCGGCAGGAGCAGACCGTCCCACCACTGACCGGGGTACGTCCACACGAACAGCGCTCCGGTGAGAGCCAGTGTGAGAAGGAAACACACTGCCGCACCGAGCAGCCGAAGGACCAGCGGCGTGGACACGCGGTCGGGCGCTTCCGGTCGCGCGATGCCGACCGGCGCGGGGGCGGCCGACGACCGGCCGACGGGGTACGACGATCCGATGGACATGCCGGCCATCGTCGGCCGGCCAGGTCCGGACGCCGTCCGCGCTGTGTCTTGGTTCTGTCACAACCGCCGGCGCTCGTCCCGGAACAAACCGGGCGATCCCACCAGGGAGCCGCCCGGAAACTCGCCGTTGTCGCCCAACCGACCGACGAGGTACGACCCCGAGCTGCATCCACATGCTTACATGCAACTATGTTTTACCTTGCCGAGACGCACCGCCACTAGGGTCAAGATGCTGATCGATGTTTCGGTCGGCGGCACGAAACCATCCGGAGTGAGTGTGGGGAACCGGAAGGGGTGGGGCAATGCATGGGATCCCAGTCGCCTCGCTTGTCATCGGCATCGCGTCGTCGGCAGCCGAGCGCCGGCAACTGGCTCGGCTGCTCGGCGGAAGCGACGCCTTTCTCATCGTTTCGAACGTCGACCAGGCGCGGGAGTTTCTCGGGGTGGTCGAGATGCCGCCTGTCGCCGCGCTGCCGGCACAGACCGTCCGCGCCGAGGTGGTGCCTGCTCCGCAGCCGCCGCCACCCGACCTGTCCGTCGACTCCGACCGTCGGGTCCTGCGCTGGCGTGACCAGGAGATCGACCTGACCCGGCTGGAGCACGACGTGCTGCTCTGCCTGGTCGACGCCCCCGGGCAGGTCTGGACCTACGAGCGGCTGCACCTCGAGGTCTGGGGCAACCGGCACCTGGGCCGCGGGTCGGACATGCACTCGGTCGTCCGGCGGGTCCGTCGCAAGCTCGCCAGGCTCAACGCCGCAGCCACCATCCACTCGGTCCGCGGGGTCGGCTTTCGGCTCGTAGCCGTCTGAGGCATCACCCCGACACGAACGCCGCCCCCTGCGGCAGGGCCGGCCAGCGGCTGTGCGGCGCCGGCCTTCGGAACGGGTCCGGCCCGCCTGGTCGGTGACCAGGCGGGCCGGATCTTGTGCACTACCGATCAGGCGTCAGCACCGGATGGGAGACAACCCGAAGTCCTCCACCGTCGGAGTGGTGGTGTCGATCCTCGCCTGCCGGGTCTGGGGCTTCCAGCCGTCCTTGGCGACGATCATCGTGAGCGGGTTGTTGCGCCGGTCCATCCAGTAGGCGTACTTGCCGGCCGCGTCCGTCGCGAACGTGAACGACATCGCCCACGAGTCGACCTGGACCACCGCGCCGGAGATCGGCGAGGTCGCGCCCTGGCAGCTCGTGCCGGTCACCGTACCCATCAGCTTGCCCCAGGTCTTCGGGGGCGTCGCGGTCATCGTCACCTCGACGGGCGCCACCGAGTACGGCGTGTTCTCCTTGATCGCCACCGCGCCGGAGTAGGTGCCCGGCTGGTCCACGTTCGCCGTCATCCCGACGGTGACAGTGACCTTCGCACCCGGTGCGAGGGTGACCGACGACTTGTCGATAGTCATCCAACTGACGTCGGCCGCGGCCTCGGCGCAGCCCTCGAAGCCCGGCAGCACCTCGCTGTCGGCAGCCGCGTTGAAGCTGCCCGACGAGCCGCCGACCTTGTAGAAGCCACACGCCGCGGCGCCCCGGTACCGGGCGGTGTTGGCGTTCGGCAGGTTCGACCACGAGCTGGTGGCCGGGTCGAAGGCGAAGCCCGCGTTGGTGATGGCCCCACCCTGCGAGCCGCCGACCACGAGGAGCTTGCCGCTTGCCACCGCGTACGAGCTGGCCCAGTTGTCGGCCGGCGCGTCGGCGATGGCGGTCCAGGTGTTGGCACCCGGGTCGAAGGCGTAACTGGACTTCTGCGCCACCGAACCGTCGTTGCCGCCGGTGCAGTAGACGACACCGTCGATCCCGCCGCAGGAGGCGAACGCCACCGACTTCGGGTAGTTGGCGAGCGTCTCCCAGGCGTTGCTGGCCGGGTCGTACCGGACGACGGTGTTCGACATCGGCAGGCAGTTAGCTGTGGTGCAGCCACCGATGGCGTACAGCTTGCCGTCGACGACGGCCTGCCCGGCCGCGGCCCGCGGCGCCGGGTTGGCGGCCCGAGCCGTCCAGGTGTTGGCCGCCGGGTCGTAGGACCAGGTGGCCGCGTCCGGGCCGTTGTCACCCCAACCACCCGAGGCGATGATCTTCCCGTCCACGACGCCCACCGTCAGGGCGTTGCGCGCGCCGGGGAGGTCGGCGATCGCCGTCCAGGTCTGCGCGGTCGGGTCGTAGGCGTAGTTCTTCGTGGTGGAGGCGCTGCCGTCGCCACCGCCGATCGAGTACACCTTGCCGTCGAGGGTCACCACCCGGTTGTCCATGATGTTGGCCGGGTAGTCGGCGATGTCCGTCCACGGCGCCGCCTGCGGACCGACCGCGGCGGGCACCGCCGTCGGCGCCTTGCCGGACGCCTTCGCGGCGAACGACGTCGCTACGGTGAGCCGCTGCTCCGGCGCACCGGGAGCACCGAGCACCTGCTGCCGGGTCACCCGGGAGCCGTCCGCCCGCAGCAGCTCGAAGCCGTTGTCCCGCTCACTGAAGCCGACCTCGACGGGCGCGCCGCCGGTGTTCGTCACAGTGAACTTCTTGCTGGTCTTGCCCCCGGGCATCTGGAGCGTCGCGCTCAGCTCGGTGGGCGTCACCGACAGTTGACCCGCCGCGAGGACGAAGTTCGCTGTGGTCGCCCAGTCGGGCTCCACGTCGACCTGCTTGCTCTGGCTGACGTAGTTGCCGGCCGTCGCGGTGAACTTGTGCGTACCGGTCAGCGACGAGTAGAGCCAGTAGAAGCCGTCGGCAAGCCCCGGGTCGTCCGGGGTCGCCACTGTGACGGCCTTCTCGCTGGGCCGGTCGCTGCTGGTGACGGTGGCGCCGTTGAGGTAGCTGTTGTCGTTCTTGTCGCGGACGTTGCCCACGACCAGGCCACCGTCGACAGGCACACAGGTGACCTGGCTGCCGATCAGGACGTTGTCGACCTCCCACCACCACTCGTACGAGGCGTCGTAGTAGCGGAACCGCACCTGGACCTGCGCCTGGCCGGCGGCCTGCGGGATCGGGACCTCGGTGACCCGTGGCCCTCGTACGTCGGTCTCCTGCCGCAGCACGTTCGTCCAGGTGGTGCCGCCGTCGATGCTGAGGTCGACGTCGGCGGTGTCCTCGTCCAGTTGGTTGAAGTCCTGGTTGAACCGGATGACCGGGGCGGTGACGCCGGTCAGGTCGACCACCGGGCTGACCAGCGAGGTGTCCTGGCTGTTGCCGGCGCCGTAGTCGTCACTGTCGATCATCGCGAAGTTGCCGGCGCCGCCGGTCAGGTTGCCCCGGCCGCCGTCGTCGGTGAACTTCCACACCTGGCCGGTCCCCGCGTTGTCCACAACGGTCCAGCCGGCCGGCGTGGTCGTGCCGTCGAAGGTCTCGTACTCGCCGTCCGCGCCGAACGCGTAGCCGGGCGCCGTCGTGCACCTTGTGGTGTCCACCGGCATCGCGACGTTGGCGGTCACGTTCCGGGTGCCGACCACGACCTCCTTGGTCACTGCCGGGTAGCCGGGGTACTGCGACTCGTACCTCAGGGTGTACGTCTGCCCGGCCGGCAGCTTGATGGTGTAGCGGCCGGTTGACGGCGCGGTGTAGTCGTAGACACCCGACACGCCGGTGACCGTCACCTTGGCGTAGAGCGGCCAGCCGTGACCGGAGCCGTCGGTGACCGCGCCGGTGATGTTGACGCTCGCCACCGCCGTCAGCGCGACGTCGAGCGTCGTGGTGGCGCGGTTGGTGACAGTCGCCGACTTCGTGGTGGTGCCGTAGCCGAAGGCGGACACGACGACCTGGTAGTCACCGGTCGGCAGCTGCGTCGAGTACGTCCCGTCCGCCCCGGTGGTCACCTCGCGTGCGGCCGGGCCGGTGAGCGTGAGGGTCGCGCCGGCGATCGGGGCGCCGGTGGCCGCGTCGGTGACAGTGCCGGCGAGGGTGCCGACGTCGCCGGTCGGTGCGGCGTCGAGCAGCGCGAGGGCGTCCAGCCGGCCCTCGCCGTAGACGTTGTTGTCCGCCGCGGTGCCACCGCACTGGCTGTCGGCCTTGTCGATGGCGGCGCCGTTGAGCAGGGTACGGGTCGCGTTGACGTCACCGACGAGCGACGGCGCGGCCGAGTACAGCAACGCGATGGCGCCCGCGAGGTGCGGGGCTGCCATCGAGGTGCCGCTGATGCTGCCGTACGTGCTGCCCGGGATGCTCGACCGGATGTTCACGCCCGGCGCGGAGATGTTGGGCTTGATCTCACCGTTCTGCCCGGCGCCACGTGCCGAGAAGCCCGCGACGTTGTTGTTGACGTCGTACGCGCCTGTGGAGTAGTTGCTGGCGAGGCTGCCCGGCGAACCGCTGGTCTGGCAGGCCGGCCCGCTGTTGCCGTTGGACCAGACACCGAAGATGCCCGACGCCGTCCAGGCCAGCGTCACGTCCTCCATGAAGGGCTCGTTCGACGGCAGCCGGGTGCCCCAGGAGTTGTTGATGATGTTCGGCCGCTTGCTGGCGTCCGGGTTCTGGCCGCCGAGGTCAGTCGGCTCGAGCATCCACTGACCGGATTCGATCAAGGCGGCATCGCTGGGGCAGCAACCGTTCGCGGCGATCCACTTGACCCCGGGCGCGACGCCGATCTGGTTCGCGCCAGCGGAACCGGCCATGGTGCCCATGGTGTGCGTGCCGTGGCCATCGTTGTCACAGGGGGCGGTCGAACATTCTCCGGCGGCGTCGAACCAGTTGTAGTTGTGGTCGAACGTGCCGTCGCCGTTGTTGCCGCGGTAGGAGTTCACAAGCGCGGGGTGGTCGAACTGCACGCCGGTGTCGATGTTGGCGATGGTGATGCCCTCACCGGTGACGCCGTACTGGGACCAGACGTCGTCGGCGTTGATGTTGGCGATGCCCCACTCGAGCGCGTTGACGGTCTTCTCGTCGGCGCCCTTGATGGTCTCCGGGACCTTGTACTCGACCGGGGCGTAGAGCCCCTCGACCTCCGTGTGGGCGGCGAACTTCTGCGCCATGTCGAGCGAACCGCTGTTCACCTTGATGGCGTTTGTCGCCCAGAAGGTCTGGTACTTGGTGCCCGAGCTGTCGAGTTCGGCACGGATCTTGCCCTGGCTCGCTGCGGCGGTGGTGCGCAGCGCCTCGGCGACGGCCGCGCCGCGCTTCGTCCAGTCCTTGATGGAGCTGGCCTTGCTGAGGTCCGCCCGGTCCTTGAACCGGATCCAGAAGTCCCCAGCGCTCTTGGCCTGGAGCTGCTTGGCGAGGTCCGGCCGGATCTTGTCTCCCGGAGCGGTGCCCACTCCCATCCCGGGCGCGGCCTGCGCGCCCGTGCCGATACTGACCAGACCCGTCGCGGCGAGGATCATCGCCGCGCCGGCGCTCACCAGTGATCTGGCGGTGCGCCTCCATCGTGGACGTCTGAACATCGGTGCTGCCTCCCTCAGAACGACCCAGGGGTGTGATGGGCCATGGTGAGGGTGCGGAGGGTCCGCCTCGACGGAGTCGAGCAGACCAACCCTTCATGCCCCTCCATGCACCGCGCGGGTCACGCCGGTTGCCCGAGTGGACACTATGATCGAGAGGAAAGGACGATCAAGAACTTGCCGTGAGCAACTTGTCGCTAACGGTTGCCCTGCCGGCGGCGCGCTTGCCAATCACTGTCAGGGCCATGACTGAAGTTGGGCAAAGATTTCCATCGATCCCGGGCGGGTGTGGTGGCCGAGGACGACGAAGCTGCGACGGGCGGGGCCGCGACGGCCGACGAACCCTTTCCGCTGCTGATCGCGGTGACCCCGTCGCCGACCGAGCGCATCCGCCTCGCGGAGCGCCTCGACGGCATCGCACCGTTGCTGCTGGTGGCCGACCTGGACGAGCTGCGCCGGCTGATCGCGCCGTCACCGGCGGCCGCGTCACCCGCGCCGTCACCGACCGCGCCGTCACCGACCGCGCCGCCGCCCGCCGTGCCGGCCGACGCCGTCCTGGTCATCGACTCGACCCGGTCCACCGCACGGTACGGCGGGCGCGAGGTCGACCTGACCCGCCTTGAGCACGACCTGCTGACCTGCCTGACCACCGAGCCGGTCCGGGTGTGGAGCTACGCCGAACTGCACCGGACCGTCTGGCACGACGAGGGACGCGAGCGCAGGGCCGACGTGCAGTCGCTCGTGAAACGCCTGCGGCGCAAGCTGCTCGACCTCGGCACGGCTGCCACCATCGAGGCGGTACGTGGCGTCGGCCTGCTGCTCAGCGACAGGCAGGAGCCCCGGATCGGGCGCGCCTGACGTCTGCCTGATGTAGGCAGTTCGTCAGCGCGGCACCACGCCCGACGACAGCGCGCAACGCCGACGACAGTGCCCCGCACCGACGAAGGCGCACCACGACCGACGCCAGCGCGCGACGACAGCGCTGCGACGGCTGGCGACGGCGCCGTCAGATCAGCCCGGCGCGTACCCACAGCAGCCGACCCGGCCCGGCCACCAGACCGGCGTCCGCGAGGTGGTCGTGCACCCGGGCTGCCGACCAGCGCAGGGTGGCCTGCCAGTGCGGGTTTGCACGGGCGGCCGCCCGGCCCACCTGCGGCGCGATGCCCACCGCCGCGTAGGCGCTCGGGTGGACCAGGCGGTTGGCGATCGTGTAGGCGGCGCGACCGATCAACAGCCGGGCGTACGCCTTGCCGACCGGACCGGCGGCGGCGACCTGGCGGGCCAACTCGTCGCGGGCGAAGCGGACGTGCCGCGCCTCCTCCACGACGTGGATGCGCGAGACCATCCGGATCAGCGGTTGGAGTGACTCGTCGGCCATGATCTCGCGCTGGAACGCGTCGAGGATCTCCTCGGCGATGAGGATCGCGGCGTACATCCGAGGGCCGCTGGCGGTGGTCTTGAGGAACCGGCCGAGCCAGTGGTCGACGGCGCTCGCCCGGTAGACGGGGCAGCCCATCGCCTCGATCAGTCGACCGAACATGATCGAGTGCCGGCACTCGTCGGCGACCTCGGTCAGCGCGTACTGGGCGTGTCGGCTGGTCGGGTCGTCGTCGTAGTACTGCCGGATCAGCATCTGCATGAGGATCGTCTCGAACCACAGCCCGGCGCTGGCGGCGCTTGCCACCTCGTGTTTGGTGAGCTCGACGCGCTGCTCCTCGGTCAGTCCCGACCAGAGTGGAGTGCCGTAGAGGCTGCTGCGATGCGGCGGGAGCCAGTAGGCGCCCGGAGTGTGCGGTGCGTCCCAGTCGATCTCGACGACGGGGTCGTAGCTGGTCCGCAGCGACGACGTGAGCAGTCGATCGGCGACCGCCGTGCTCTCGGGTTCCGTCGTCTCCATGGCGCCTCCATATTGACGTGACGACCGGTAACTGTTACGAGTGGTAGCATGCAAGCGCCGCGCAAGGATGTCAATGGATCCGACCCGCCGACGGTGGCCTCCGAGGGTGTCCCGAAGGCGAAGACCAACGGCCGTCGGGACCGCTGGGCCGACCACCGTGAGCAGCGCCGGCAGGCACTGATCGGCGCGGCCGTGCAGGCCCTGTTGCGACACGGGCCGGACGTCGACATGGACCAGGTGGCCGCCATGGCCGGCGTCAGCAAGCCGGTCCTCTACCGCTACTTCGCCGACAAGTCGCAGCTCTGGGTCGCGGTGAGCGAGGTGGTGGCGGGCCGGGTCGTCGACGCCATCGCGCCCGCGATCGACGAGGTCCGAGAGGAACGCGACCTCGTCCGGGCGACGATCGACGCGTACCTCGGGGTGATCGAGTCACAGCCCACCCTCTACCGGTTCCTGATGCGCCAGTCCGGCCAGCCCGGCATCCACCAGGTCGTCGCCGGCACCAGCCGGCAGGTCGCGGCCGGCCTGGCCCGGGTGATCGGCGACCGCCTGCGCGCGCTGGGCCTCGACGCCGGCCCGGCCGAACCCTGGGCGTACGGCCTGGTGGGGTTCGTGCAGGCGGTCGGCGACTGGTGGACCACGCACGGCCAGCCGATCAGGCGGGCAGCGCTCACCGACTACCTGACCACCCTGCTGTGGAGCGGGATCGAGGGAGTCCGGGCCAGCGCCGACCTGCCACACGAACTGACCCGCGCCCACGAACGGATCGAGCAGTGAGCTACCACGGGCCGGCGACCGTCGCGGGCACTCCGGTCCGGGCGCACCTCAGTGGACGGTGGGAGCCGGTCGACGGCCGCTACCACTGGGGTGGACGGATCGAGCCCGACCCGACGGTGGCGAGGCTCCTGCGCTCCGGCCGGCGCGACGTCGCGCTGCGCATCGCCGACCGGGCACGACCCGCCCGACTGGCCGAGATCGACCCCTGGGGCGGCGTACGGGTCACCGGCGTGGGCGAGCCGCCCTGGCCGCCTCCGGGCGAGCCGGGCACCGAGTGCGAGACCGCGGAGGAGTGATGGAGACAGACATCGCGATCGTCGGCGCCGGCTTCGGCGGCCTGGGGGCTGCCATCGCCCTGCAACGGGCCGGCTTCACCGACTATCTCGTCTTCGACCGCGGTGACGACGTCGGCGGCACCTGGCGGGACAACACCTACCCCGGCTGCGCCTGCGACGTGCCGTCGCACCTCTACTCCTTCTCCTTCGCCCCCAACCCACGCTGGTCGAACACGTTCTCCAGCCAGCCGGAGATCTGGGACTACCTGCGCGACTGCGTCGACCGCTTCGGGATACGCCCGAAGGTACGTCTGCGTCACGAGGTCCTCGACGCGCGCTGGGACGAGCAGCGCCAGCGCTGGCTGCTGCGGACCTCCGGGGGCGACCACAGCGCCCGCGTCCTCATCTGCGCGGCCGGCCCGCTCAGCGAACCCGCCGTCCCCGACCTGCCGGGCATTGACGACTTCGCCGGCACGGTCTTCCACTCCGCGCGCTGGCGGCACGACCACGACCTGAGCGGTCGCCGCGTCGCGGTCATCGGCACCGGCGCGTCGGCGGTCCAGTTCGTGCCGCAGATCCAGCCGGCCGTCGAGAGGCTGACGCTGTTCCAGCGGTCCCCCGCCTGGATCATGCCCAGGCGCTCGCGCCGCATCAGCCGGGTCGAGCAGGCCGCGTTCCGCACCGTGCCCGGCGCGCAGCGGGCCGCGCGAGCCTGGCTCTATCTGGTACGCGAGGTCATGGGCCTTGGTTTCCTGCACCCGACGGTCAACCGCCTCGCCTCGCGGCTGTCCCTGCGGACGCTGCGACGTCAGGTCAGCGACCCGACCCTGCGGGACAAGCTCACCCCCCGGTACGCGATGGGCTGCAAACGGGTGCTGATCTCCAACGACTACTGGCCGTCGCTCACCCGCCCGAACGTCGACGTGGTCACGGCGGGCATCACCCGGATCCTGCCCGACGGCCTGGTCACCGCCGACGGTGTGCACCACAGGGCGGACACGATCATCCTCGGCACCGGCTTCCACGTCACCGACTCCCCCGTCGTACGGCTCATCCACGGGCGGGACGGGCGCAACCTTGGCGATGCCTGGACCCCCAGCATGCACGCGTACCGGGGCACCACAGTCGCCGGCTTCCCCAACCTGTTCTTCCTGCTCGGCCCCAACACCGGGCTCGGGCACACCTCGGTGGTGCTGATGATCGAGGCGCAGCTGCGCCTGATGCTCGCCGCACTGCGGCACATGCGGGCCAGAGGCGTCCAGTCCATCGAGCCGACCCCGCAGGCGCAACGACGCTGGACGCAGCGGGTCGACCGGAAGATGACCGGGACCGTGTGGCAGACCGGCTGTTCGAGCTGGTATCTCGACGCCACCGGCCGCAACACCACCATCTGGCCGGGCTTCGCCACCGGCTTCCGGCTGCGGCTGCGCCGGTTCCGCCCCGCCGACCACCGGATCATTCCGGCCGACACCACACCCAACGAACCGGAACGGGAGCACGCCGATGCGGTATGACCTGGCGGGCAGGACTCTGCTCATCACCGGCGCGGCACGCGGCATCGGGGCGCAGCTGGCCCGCGACGCCGTCGCCCGGGGCGCGCAGGTCGCCCTCGTGGGCCTGGAGGGCGAGCGGCTCCGGCAGCTCAGCGCCGACCTCGACGCCCACTGGTACGAGTGCGACGTCACCGACCAGGCGGCGCTGGACGAGGCGGTCGCCTCCACGGTGGACCGTTTCGGCGGCATCGACGTGGTCGTCGCCAACGCGGGGATCGCGAACCTGGGCACCGTGGCGGTCGGGCCTGTCGACGCGTTGGTGCGTACCGTCGAGGTGAACCTCTGCGGCGCGATCCGCACTGTCAGCGCGGCCCTGCCACACGTCACCGCCGCCCGTGGTCACGTCCTGATCATCTCGTCGGCCGCCGCCTTCGCGGCCATGCCCGGCATGGCCGCCTACTGCGCGTCCAAGGCGGGCGTGGAGCAGTTCGCAAACGTGCTGCGCCTGGAGACCCGGGCACGAGGCGTCACCGTCGGCACGGCACATCCGATCTGGATCGACACCGACCTGGTCCGCGACATCCGCGACGACCTGGCGTCGTTCCGCGCCACACTGAGCCGGCTGCCGTGGCCGCTGTCCACCGTCGTCCCGGTCGAGCAGTGCGCCGACGCCCTGCTGCGCGGCATCGAGCGCCGCAAACGCAAGGTGTACGTGCCACGGTCGCTCGCCCTGGTGCAGGCGCTGCGACCGGTGGTGCTGAGCAGCTTCTCGGACGCCTTGATCTCCCGTTTCGGGGGCCGGACGATGGTCGGCCAGATGGAGGACGAGGTCCGCCAGCTCGGACGCTCCTTCGGCAGGACGTCGGTGGGAGGCCGGTCGTGAGCGTTCACGTCCGTCGTGGGGGCAGCGGTGAGCCGCTCGTGCTCATCCACGGCATCGGCCACCGCCACCAGGCGTGGGAGCCGGTGTTCGACAGGCTCGCCGCCCACCACGAGGTGATCGCGCTGGACCTGCCCGGCTTCGGTAACTCCCCGATGCCCGGCACCGGGATGCCCGCCGACATGGCCGCCACCGTCGCCGCGATGCTGCCCGTCCTGACCGAGTGGGGGCTCGATCGTCCGCACGTGGCCGGTTACAGCCTCGGTGGGGCGATCAGCCTGGAGCTTGCCGCCAGCGGGGTCGTCGCCTCCGCAACTGCCTTCTCCCCCGCCGGTTTCTTCACGCCTGCCGAGTGCCGCCGGGCACTGACCATCCTCCGGCTCCTGCGGGTCAACTCGTACCTGCCCACTCCACTCATGCGGGTCGCGCTGCGCTCGTCGTACCTGCGGGCGATGTGCTTCGGGTCGCTTGTGGCCCGCCCGACGCTGCTGGACGCCGACCGCGCGTTGGGCGACGCGCTCGCCCTGCGGCGCGGCCTCGGCTTCACCGCCGTGGCCCGGGCCGCCCGCGACTACCGGTTCGATGGTGTACGGCTCGCCGACGCGGCGGCGCCGGTGACAATCGGCTGGGGCGAGTGCGACCGCATCTTCGGCGTCCACCAGGCCGAACGCGCCCGGGCCGGGCTGCCGGCTGCCCGGGTGGTGACGCTGCCCGGCTGCGGACACGTACCGATGAGCGATGACCCGGACCTGGTGGCCGAGTTGATCCTGGAGACCACCGGCGCCGTACGACGTCGGTTGCCGGCTGGCGACCAGGGTCACGAAAATCACTTCACAAAATAAAAACTTGCAGGCTCTGCAGGTTTGCTTCTAGCCTCGCCGGGTGACCGACACCGACCGCGTGACCACCGGGCGACGGGACCGCAAGAAGGCGCAGACGCGGGCCGCGCTGACCGCCGCGGCGCTACGGCTGGTCGCCGAACGTGGCCTGGAGCACGTGACGGTGGAGGAGATCAGCGAGGCCGCCGACGTCTCCTCGCGGACGTTCTTCAACTACTTCGCCTGCAAGGACGAGGCGATCACCGACGATCCGGCGCTCGACGGCAGCCGGGTCGTGGCGCGGCTGGCCACCGTTCCCGCGCAGGTGCCGGCGCTACGGGCCGTCCGCCTCGCCCTCGACGAGGCGATCGGCCCCATACAGGCCGACCGGGAGCTGTGGCGGCTGCGGCTGACTGTCATCACCGAGAACCCAACCCTGCTGCCCCGGCTGATCGCGGGCAACGTCGCCACCGAGCGGGCCATGGTCTCGGTCATCGCCGCCCGCCTCGGTGTTGGTCCCGAGCACCCGTACCCGCCGCTGGTCACCGCCGTGGCCGGTGCCGCCTTCCATTGCGCGACGATGCGCTGGGCCGCCGACGACGGGACACCGCCGCTCGCCGAGCTGGTGGACGAGGCGTTCGCCGGCATCTCCGCCGGCCTGCCCGATCCGCCACCCCGAGGCTGACCCCAGCCCTCTCCTGACCACGTTCAGCCTCGTCGCATCCCGCCCGAGGCCCACAGCACCCTGTGCACACCCGACAAGGGAGCGTCAATGACCAGCACCATCCCGCCCACCGACACCGCCGCCGTCGGCACGCGCATGTCGCGTCGGGAGGTTCTCCAGGCCCTATCCGGGCTGATGGTCGGCATGTTCGTGTCCATCCTCGCCTCCACGGTGGTGGCAAACGCCCTGCCGCGGATCATCGCCGATCTGAACGGCAGTCAGACCGTCTACACCTGGATCGTCACCAGCGAACTGCTCGCCATGACGGCGACGGTGCCGCTCTGGGGCAAGATGGCCGACCTGTACAGCAAGAAGCTGCTGATCCAACTCTCGCTCGGATTGTTCGTGGTGGGTTCCCTCATCGCGGGCTTCACACCGAACGTCGAGGTGCTGCTTGTCAGCCGTGTCGTCCAGGGCATCGGCGCCGGCGGCATGACGGCGCTGGCCATGATCGTCATGGCGGCCATGATCCCGCCGCGTGAGCTGGGCCGCTACGCCGGCATCTTCGGCGCGGTCTTCGGCGTCGGCACCATCGCCGGTCCGCTGATCGGTGGGGTTCTCGTCGACACGTCATGGCTGGGCTGGCGCTGGTGCTTCCTCATCGGCGTCCCGTTCAGCATCATCTCCATCGCCCTGCTACAGCGGACCCTGCACCTCCCGGTCGTCCGCCGCAAGGTCACGATCGACTGGCTGGGTGCTCTGCTCATCACCTCGGGTGTCTCCACGCTGCTGATCTGGTCGTCCCTGGCCGGCAACAAGTTCGACTGGGCATCCGGCTGGACGGCGCTGATGGTCATCGGCGGCCTGGCCCTGCTGGGATTGGCGGTGTTCGTCGAGTCGCGGGCGGCGGAACCGATCATCCCGCTGACGATCTTCCGCAGTCGCACGGTCTCGCTGACCACGATCGCCAGCGTGCTGGTCGGTGTCGCGATGTTCGGCGGCACGGTCTTCCTGTCGCAGTACTTCCAGATCTCGCTGGGCAAGTCGCCGACCGTCGCGGGCCTGATGAGCCTCCCGATGATCTTCGGTCTGCTCGTGTCGTCGACGGTGGCCGGCCAGCTCATCACGAAGTACGGCCGGTGGAAGGCCTATCTGGTGGCCGGCGCCGCGGTGATGACCGTCGGGATGGCGCTTTTGGGCACCATCGACGCCCAGACCAGCGTCGGCGTCCTGTCGATCTACATGGCCGTGCTGGGCGTCGGCGTCGGCATGCTCATGCAGAACCTCGTGCTCGCCGCGCAGAACGACGTCCCCGCCCACGAGCTCGGCGCCGCGACCTCCGTGCTGACGTTCTTCCGCAGCATGGGCGGCGCCATCGGCGTCAGCGCGCTCGGCGCGGTCCTGGCGAGCCGGGTGACCTCGCTGACGACCGAGCGACTCGGCCCGGCGGCGACGGGCGGCGGCACCGCCGAGGTGCCCGACCTGTCCACCCTGCCCGAGCCGGTGCGACTCATCATCCAGGACGTGTACGGCATCGCGACCGCCGACCTCTTCCTGGTCGGTGCGCCGATCGCGCTGGTCGCGTTGATCGTCGTGCTGTTCATCAAGGAAAAGCCGCTGCACACCCTCAGCGGCGACGAACGACGCGCCCAGGAGGAGGCGGCCGCGAAGGCCGCGGTTCACTGAGCCGTACCACCACAGTGAGGGGGCGGGCCGAACGGCCCGCCCCCGTTCTGCGTCCGCCCGGACGGGCGAGCAGGGGTGCGGGCGGGCTTGCGAGGTGCGGGCGGGCGGCGTGCGAGGGTGCCGGCGGGCAGCGTGCGGACGGGGCGGGCAGGCGGCGTGCGGGCGGGGCAGGCGGCGCGCGGGCCCCTTCTCTGCCGCCTTTGCTCTGCTTCAACCCACGCAACACTTTGGGCCGGTGACTGTTGCGCCGGTTGAAGCAGAGCAAAGGACACGAGCTGATACCGGTCCCCTCCGCTGGCGGGCCGACGTCTCGCGTTTCGCGGTAACGACAAGCCACGAACCGACCGCCACGTAACGTGAGAATGCAGCCGGCCAACGGCTGACGCAGGCGTGCACGGGGCCGCCAATCGGGCGGCGCTCGGTCGAGCACCGGGACGGACAGCCCTGCACCGCCGCCGGCCTACTCAGCCGCAGGAGGCGCGGACGATGTCCATGCTGTCGGTATTCAACCCTCGGCACACCGTCGCTCCCCCGGGATACAGCCGCTGGCTCATCCCGACGGCGGCGCTGGCCGTACATGTCTGCATCGGGCAGGTCTACGCCACAAGCGTCTACAAGAACTCCCTCATCGCGCACTTCGACACCAGCCAGACGGCGATCGGGGCGATCTTCAGCATCGCCATCGTCATGCTGGGGTCGTCCGCCGCCGTGGGTGGCCGCTGGGTGGAGCGCAACGGACCGCGCCGGGCCATGTTCGCCTCCGCCTGCTTCTGGGCCACCGGGTTCCTGGTAGGCGCGCTCGGCATCGCGACCCAGCAACTCTGGCTCCTCTACCTCGGGTACGGCGTCATCGGCGGTATCGGACTCGGCATCGGATACATCTCGCCCGTCTCGACCCTGATCAAGTGGTTCCCGGACCGGCCAGGTCTCGCCACCGGGCTGGCCATCATGGGGTTCGGCGGCGGCGCCCTTGTCGCCGGCCCGCTCGCGCGGCAACTGCTCTCCCTCTACGACTCCGGCTACAACCCGGACAACCCGGGTGCCGTGGCGTCGGGAAGCGCCCTCGTGGCGCTCTTCGTCACGTTCGGCATCGGCTACTTCGTGATCATGATGTTCGGCCCGTTCAACGTCCGGGTTCCCGCGCCGGACTGGCGGCCCGCCGGGTTCGACCCCGCGAGCGTCGCCAGCCGGCCGCTGGTGACGAGGGCGAGCGTGTCCGCGACGAGCGCCGTGCGTACGCGGGCGTTCTGGCTGCTGTGGATCGTGCTGTTCTGCAACGTCACGGCGGGCATCGGCATCCTGGAACAGGCCAGCCCGATGATCCAGGACTTCTTCCGGGACAACGGGACCACTGCCGTCTCGGTGTCGGCGGCAGCTGGCTTCGTGGGTGTGCTGTCGCTGTTCAACATGGCCGGGCGGTTCGTCTGGTCGACGACGTCCGACCTCATCGGCCGCAAGCCCATCTACATGGTCTACCTCGGCCTCGGCATGGTGCTGTACACGCTGCTCGCCGTGGCGGGGCACTCCGCGACCGCCGTCTTCGTGCTGATCGCCGCCGCGATCATCTCCTTCTACGGCGGCGGGTTCGCCACCATGCCCGCGTACCTGCGCGACCTCTTCGGCACCTTCCAGGTCGGCGCCATCCACGGCCGGCTGCTGACCGCCTGGTCAGCTGCGGGCGTCGCCGGTCCGCTTATCGTCAACGGCATCCTCGACACGCAGGGCAAGCCCGGCACGCTCACGGCGTCGGCGTACCGGCCGGCGCTGTTCACAATGGTCGGCATCCTCGCCATCGGCTTCATCGCCAACCTGCTGGTCCGTCCGGTGCCCGAGCGGTTCCACGAGCCGGACCGGGGGTCGGCGTCGCCCGTGGCGAAGGCAAGCGTCACCGAACCGGTCGCCCTCGGCCCGCAGAGCAACCCTCCGGTGCCCGAGCACGTGGGTGCCCAGACCGGGCGGCTCTGGTTGTCGTGGCTGCTCGTGGCGTTTCTCCTCGGGTACGGCATCGTCCAGACCGCCATCACCGCCGCGAAGCTGTTCACCGGCTGACGCGGTCATACCCGGACAACAGGGAAGGCACCCCGAGGGGGTGCCTTCCCACTGCTCAGAGCCGGGTCGTCGACGTCTCGTCGAGGCGTTCGCGCTGGGGCACGACCGTGTACTTCGGATCTCGCGCCGACACCTTGCCGGCCTCGAAGACACCGAACCGGGTGGCGGCCGACGAGGCCACCAGGACCGCGCCGGAGACCGCGGCCAGGAATCGGCTGCGGCGGCTGACCAGCGCCGCTGCGGTACCGACGGCGAGCAGCACCCGACCGGCCTTGACCAGGCGGCCACTGCGCCCGCGCGTGTAGGGCTCGCCGACCAGCCCCATCCGCTCCAGCCGGTGGCCGCCGGCGAACTCGACGGCGGCGGCGGCGAGTGCGAGTCGCCGCAGCGGCGCGGTCTGGGTGGCCGGCGCCGCTATCAGGCCGACCCCCGACGCGGCAGCGAGCGCGCTGCCGGCGAAGACGAACGGCAGCGACGGGTACGCCTCATGCCAGGACGGCACTGCGGTGTCGGCGAGCAGCACCCCGGTGTACGTGGCCAGTGCCGGCGCGGTGACTGCGGCGGCCAGGCCGGCGGCGTTGCCGACAGGAGGTGCCAGCCTGCGGGCAAGACCGAGCACGCCGTGCGGTGGGAGCCGGTGCGCGAGTTCGGCGACCGCTGCCACGCCGGCCAGTGGCCCGAACCCGGCGAGGATCCAGGTGCCCACCGACATGGGCGAGGTCAGCTTGGCGACCCGGAGCATGTGGTGGAACCGGCCCGGCCGGCCAAGGTCGTGAATCAGCAGGTACGTGCTGGCGACGACGCCCCCGAGGGCCGTCCACCGGCCGACAGCGCGCAGCTCGGGGCGCCCGGTCAGTTGTGCGCCAGCTCCGATGAGCGCGCCTCCGGCGGCGAGGCCGCCGGTGAACAGGTAGCCGGCGATGTCGTACTTCCACACCGGCGGTTTGAGTACCGGTCGGCCGTAGTAGGAGCTGAAGTCGGCCGGCGGCACCGTGAGCTGCTCGCCGCCGTCGCCGCGCCCACGTCCGCCCCCGCCCTCGCGCCTGTCTAGTCGGGTCTGGAACTCGCGGAACCGGGAGCCGACGGGCTCGTTCGGTGGCGTCGCGCCGGTCATGGTCGCCTGCCGAGGAATGCGACGGCCGTGACGGCGGCCATCGTCAGTGCGGCGAGGCCTGCGCGTTTCCACATCGCCGGCAGATCCCGCGTCGTCACCACCGGATCCGGCGGCAACCCATACACCTCCGGCTCATCCAACAACAAAAAGAACGCCCCATCACCACCCACACCATCGTTCGGGTCATGCCCGTACAACCGCGCCTCGGACACCCCCCGCTCATGCAACGTCGCCACCCGCACAGCAGCCCGCTCCCGCAACTCATCCAACGGCCCGTACTGGATCGACTCCGTCGGACACGCCTGCGCACACGCCGGCGTCATCCCCGCACCCAACCGGTCATAACACAGCGTGCACTTCCACGCCCGACCATCACCCCTACGCTGATCGATCACCCCATACGGACACGCCGAAATGCAGTACCCACACCCATTACAGATGTCCTCCTGCACCACCACCGTCCCGAACTCGGTCCGAAACAACGAACCCGTAGGACAGACATCCAAACAAGCCGCATGCGTGCAGTGCTTACACACATCCGACATCATCAACCAGCGGAAATCCGTACGCCCCTCCGCGCCCGTGCCCCGACCCGGCGGCTGCGCACCCGGCATCCCCAGAAACTCCGGACCGCCCGCCATCCGCGCCGCCGCGCCGGGCGATCCGGGCGGCAGGCCCGGGTTCGTGCCGGTGTCGACAGTGGTACGCGCGCCGACCGCCGCCGTGACCGGGCTGACAGTCGGCCCGTCCGGGTCGCCTTCGAACGCCGGGGTCGCCCAGCCTGCCGAGCGGGGCTGCTCGATGAACGCGACGTGTCGCCACGAGTTCGCGGTCAGCGCCCCGGTGTTGTCGTACGACATGCCCAGCAGGTCCAGGCCGCTCTCCGGGACGAGGTTCCACTCCTTGCACGCCACCTCGCACGCCTTGCACCCGATGCACACGCTCGTGTCGGTGAAGAACCCCATCCGCGGCGGCGCGTCCTCGTAGCCGGCGTCGGGCGCCGGGTCGAGCGGCCCGTACAGGGCGTTGGCGTGGGGCATCGGTCAGGCCTCCTGGTCGC